>JAZKGV010000077.1:0-19670 GCA_040385725.1 Bacteroidota bacterium
TTTGCACCTCTGTCATTCAAATGCGATGGGTCACTGAATAGTTGTGGATGATTGGTAAAACTGGTATCAGTTAAAAAATTATAAAAGTCAACCTGGTAATTGGCCGCCAGTTTTTTTACTGTTTCAACAGGTAGAGGCGATTGCTCATACTTTAAATACATGGGCGAAAAACTGATGTATAATTTTACCCCTGCTGCTTTGCAATATTTTATAAATGCCTCAAAGTATTTTACTTTAAGTGTATCTGCGTTGCTGATATCAATAGTATCTGGTGCCGGCCCGATAGGTTTATTCCAGGTACGCAGCAAGGGCATAAAACCTTTAGCTTTTACTTCTTCATCTGCTTTGCCTGAAGTATTGCCTTTAAAAATAGTGAACGCCGCAGAGTTGTAAGGATATATTGCCGATAATAATTTCAATTTTTCTGTTTCACCCTTTAATTCGACTATGGGGCGTATTTCAGGATGTGTGTCATAATAAGGCAACAGTGATGAAAGCCTGTCGTAACTCTCCTGTTTTTTCTGTATATCAAACAAAGTAAAATCGAGGATAATTACTTTGGGTGTATATCTTTTCAAAACACTTTTTAAAACTGCATAATGATAAAAGATGTGGCTGCCATCCCTGCCTGTATTGTAATACTCCATCCCCAGTTCTTTTTCAAAAACTTCAGGTGTGTAATGGTGATTGGCTTTTGATGAACCAAACACAAGTAATGGCGCCGTTGTTTTTTCTATTGAATAAGTAGTGCGGTACATCACGCCGGATGTTTGTTTGAAATAAAAATGTTTCAACAATTTTCCGCCCAGCTTGTCGCACACCAATACAATGATAAATAGCAGTGCTGCATTTACAAAGAAAAATAACCAGGGCTGTTTTTTTGCTTTATATAAAAATGCTTTTATCATGTATACTGCTGGTATTAAAATTGAAAATAAATGAACTGGCCACCATCAAAAACTCCAAAACCCAATATTATTAATATCAATGCTGCATAGGCAAGGTGCCTTACCAACCTGTTTTGATGATTCATTATTGTAATGCTTCCACGATAGTATTCTTTCTTAAACTCGTATGCCAGTAAAAACAAAATGCCAAGCAGGCAATATATAAATGCCGACATATTATCCATGAATACGGGCCCTTTGAAAGTAAATATTTTTTTTACGATCGTAAATGCATCACTCACCGTATTGGCCCTGAAAAATATCCAGGCAAAACTGGTGAGTATAAACGTACCAAGTATCTGGAAAAATGTATTGAGTTTTGTTGCTTTGGAAAAACCGGTGACAGTTCCGATTTTATCCGTTAATGGTTTTGTTATCAATGCTGCCACTAAATAAAATCCATTCAATGCTCCCCATATTATAAATGTCCAGTTGGCACCATGCCACAGGCCGCTTACCAAAAACACAAAGAATAAATTGAAATACCATCTCGGAATAGAAACTTTGTTTCCTCCAAGGGAAATGTACAGGTAATCTTTAAACCAGGTGGAAAGAGAAATATGCCAGCGTTTCCAGAATTCTGCAATGCTTTTTGAAAAGTAAGGTCGGTTGAAATTTGTCATCAGCTTAAAGCCCATCACTTTGGCAGCGCCGATAGCAATTTCTGAATAAGCAGAAAAATCGCAATAGATCTGGAACGAAAAGAATATAGTGGCAATAAATAAGGAAATGCCGCTGTGCAAATCGGGATAACCATACACAGAGTTTACATAAATGGCCAGCCTGTCTGCGATCACTAATTTTTTAAACAATCCCCACAGCATCATTTTTAACCCTTCACTCACACGATGGTAATCGAAAGAATGTTTTTCATAGAATTGGTGCAGCAGGTTTTGCGGCCGCTCAATAGGCCCAGCCACCAATTGCGGATAAAACATTACATACAATGAATAGATGCCAAAGTTTCTCTCGGCAGGCTGGTTGCCCCGGTATACTTCAATGGTATAGCTCATAGCCTGGAAAGTATGGAACGAAAGCCCTACGGGTAAAAGGATAGACAGGTAAGGAATAGGATTTGTCCACCCGGCGCCATGCAGTAATACCGTAATGTTATCATTAATAAAGTTGTAGTATTTAAAAACTGCCAGTACACCGATATTGGCAATAAGGCTTGCCGTTAAATAAAGTTTTCTTTTCTTTCCTTGGGACTGTTCAATGAATATGCCGGCAAAATAATCTATCACAATGGTAAAGCCGAGTATCAGAATATATACCGGCACAAACACCATGTAGAAATAGCAGCTTGCCAACAGCAACAGGAACCACCTGTATTTATGTGGCAATAAAAAATACAATGCAGAAACAACAATAAAAAAGAGGCAGAATTGGAGGGAGTTAAACAGCATTTTTTACGGCAGGTTTACCTGTGTTGATGTTTTGATTATCTGTTATTCTTTGAACTTCCGGCACAAAACCAATTGGCAGCAAGATAACTTTCTATAGTAAGATTACTATAAAATGGCTCAAAACTTTATTAACGCTTTTATGAACATAATATTTTGCCAGCCAGCGCCCTACAAACAATATTTTTATTGTAATAATTAGTGAAGTTTGTATAAACTCAATTTTATGGACATTACTTATACCGATACAGTTATTCCTACAGCAGAGCAGGTGATAACTTTGTACAATAATGCCGGGCTGCCAAGGCCAACCACTGATGCCCGCCGCATACAAAAGATGTATGATAATTCAAACCTCATCATCAGCGCATGGGATGGAGATAAACTGGTGGGTGTATCCCGTTGCATTACCGACTGGTGCTGGAGCTGCTACCTTGCTGACCTTGCTGTGCAACCGGGTTATCAGAAAGAAGGCATCGGCAAAAGATTGATAGACCTGACAAAAGAAAAAGTGGGAGCCGAGGTGATGATATTATTGTTGTCGGTGCCTACGGCAATGACATATTATCCCAAAGTTGGTTTTACAAAAGAGGACAGGGCGTTTGCTATTTTCAGGGGGAGATGATTGGTGGCAGGGATAGCAGTAAACTTTAAATATGGGGATTGATTGGTGTGTTGTATTTGCGGAAGAATGGATTGAAAAAATTGTTAGGAGGTGTATATTAGCGAAAGACAAATGCTTAATTTATATGGTAAATAATAATGCAGAATATTACGTGTATGTTTATATCGACCCCCGCAATTTTCAGGAATTTTATTATGGCAAAGGGAAAGGCGGTCGAAAAAATGCACATCTAGTGGATGATAGTGATTCGGAGAAAGCAAGACGAATTAAAGCAATTCATAGGGAGGGTCTCAAACCAATTATTAAAGTAGTTGCAAGGGATGTTACTGAAAGAGAGGCATTTTTGATTGAAAAGACATTGATCTGGAAGCTCGGGAAAAATCTTCTTAATCAATCATCTGGACACTTTGCCGAGAAGTTCAGGCCTCACGATACATTTCATCAAGACTTGGCTGGATTTGATTTTAAAAATGGATTGTATTATGTTAACGTAGGAGAAGGTGAACATCGTTGTTGGAAAGATTGTAATGAATTGGGATTTTTATCGGCAGGTCAAGATAAAAAATGGAGTGACCCAATAAGAACGCTTGAAATGGGTGATATTGTTGTTGCATATTTAAAAAACCACGGATATGTAGGTATTGGCAGAGTGATTGAAAAAGCTATAAAACCAACTGAATTTAAGGTTAACGGTGTACCATTAACGAAATTGGATTTGAAAATGCCCAACATATTTGAAAACTGCGACAATGAAAATTCAGAGTATCTTACTAAAATAGATTGGATAAAAACTTTTGATAGCAAACAAGCAAAATGGAAACCCAAATCAGGGTTATTTACAACACAATTGGTAAAAGCTTCTTTACAGGGACAACATTTGACAAAAGCATATTTAGAACATGAGTTTGGATTAAGGTTCAATGATCTTTTATTAGTTTAATCTCCGCCCCGATTCCTGGCACACGAAACGAAATAATTATAGTCCCTGCATTAATGTGCCACGAACGCAGGCATAGATAAGTATTAAACAGATTGTTTTATATTTGAGTATCAAGAGAAATGACAAAACAAGAGATCATACAAGTTTTTATTTTATCAGTAATAGCAATATTCTATTTGATTTTTACTGCACGATATTTCTTTAAACTTAAGACAAACATTGTTTTTAGCGGGGCGGTAAAAACATTTCATCTGATTATGATTTGGATAGTTCCTTTTCTTTGGATTTTAATCCTCAAAGCTTTGACAAAAACAACTCCGGGCTCTTATGAAATAGAAAAGAAAGAAGAGCCAAAACCTTTTTCTAAAAGTGCATATGGGGGAATGCATACTTCTAACTGATGTAAATTAAACCACTCTCATTTACATCTTTGTAGCGCCAGGTATTATTTAATATTCTCAATATCCCTCCTTCTAAGGTTATAGCTTTTACCAACATGCTGCCCTCAACCTTGTTTGTGTCCTCACGAAATATTCCGCATTAATACTCACAAGATCTTTCATCATCGTTAACAAAAAAGCCCCACTAAAGGAGCTTTGTTTGTATCGGGGAGCAGACTTGAACTGCCGACCTTCGGGTTATGAATCCGATGCTCTAACCAGCTGAGCTACCCCGACATTTTTGGGCTGCAAATATAGGAGATTTAAGTAAAAATGTAGCTTAAGAATTTAATAGTTGCAGCAACCTGTTGTAAACTTTATCTGCATTCGGTAAAATCGCCTGTTCCAATCCAATATTCATCGGAATCGCAGGTGTATTGGCAGCTCCCATTACTTCCACAGGAGCATCAAGATATGTAAAGCAATGTTTGGATATTCTGCCTGCCAGCGCTTCTGCAAAGGAATTATTCTGCTGTTCTTCGGTCAATATTAAACATTTGCCATGTCTTTTTACAGTGGCAAATACCAGTTCTTCATCCAGCGGAAATAAGGTTCGCAGGTCAATTATCTCCACATGGCCCGGTAGCTTTTTGGCTGCTGCGGTTGCCCAATACACACCCATGCCATAAGTAATAACACAGCAGCTTTCGCCATCATTCAATTTATCTTCATCAGCCTGCAGCACCACATTCCCTTTGCCCAATGGAATGATATAATCACGGGAAGGCTCTGTTGTTTTAGCCTCTTCGGTTCCCGGAACTTTGCTCCAGTAAAGCCCTTTATGTTCCAGCATCACCACAGGATTTGGATCGAGAAAAGCCGCTTTTAATAAACCCTTCATATCTGCAGCGTTGCATGGATATACGATCTTGATGCCTTTAATGGTAAGCAAAGTACTCTCCACACAACCGCTATGATAGGGCCCGCCACCGCCATAAGCGCCGATAGGCACACGTATCAACGTTTGCACAGGAAATTTGCCACAACTTAAATAAGAGCTTTTCGAAATTTCTGTTACCAACTGGTTCAATCCCGGATAGATGTAATCTGCAAACTGTACTTCCACAATTGGTTTCAATCCCACAGCGCTCATGCCAACAGTGGAACCAATGATATAGGCTTCCTGTATGGCAGTGTTGAATACACGATGGTCGCCGAACTGTTCTGCTAAAGTTGCTGCTTCACGGAAAACACCGCCTAATCTTCTGCCCACATCCTGCCCATATAAAACAGCCTCTGGGTATTCTTCCATTATTTCCCTGATAGCAAATAAAGCTGCATCAACCATCAACACTTTTTCTTTATCATGAGGTTTGCGTTCACCTTTTTCTTCTGTAACAGGTGTTGGTACAAAAACAAAATCTTCTGCTTTTGCTGGGTCTGGTTCAGGAGAAGCTACAGCATCTGCAAATTGTATTGCTATCATCTCAGCATTTGTCTTTTCTAAAAATTGCAAATGCTCCTCCACCACACCAATTTCAAGTAACCTCTTTCTTAATTTATAAAATGGATCATCGGCTGCATGTTTTTCCAGGTCTTCATCGCTACGATAAAATTCTTTTCTTACACCGCTGGTGTGATGGCCAAGCAGCGGAACTTTTGCATGAACCAGGTAAGGACTTCTCTTTTCTCTCACTTCGTTCACCACCCAGTTCATTGTTTCAAAGCTCTCTTCAAAATTACTGCCGTCGATACTTACTGCACTGATGCCTTTAAAGCCCTGTATAAATTCATACGCATTATTTGTTCTTGCCTCTTCTGATGTAACACTGATGCCCCAGTCATTATCCTGTACTAAGTAAATGACAGGCAACTGGTGCAGCGCTGCAAACTGAAAAGCTTCGCTTACTTCGCCTTCTGTTACTGATGCATCGCCTAATGAACAGATGACTACCGGGTTTGTATGCCCCAGGCCGGTTTTTATTTTTTCAAGATATTTTATTCCCTGTGCAATGCCTGTGGTGGGTATTGCCTGCATACCGGTGGCACTACTTTGATGGATGATGGTTGGTTTATCATCGCCACGGTAATTGGGATGATTATAATATTCCCTTCCACCTGTAAAAATATCTTCTCCTTTTGCCAGCAACTGCAGCATTAATGTATATGGACTGAACCCCAGGCCAAGCATCATGCTTTCATCCCTGTAATAAGGGCTTACATAATCGCATGGTTGTAATTGAAAAGCGGTAGCCAGTTGTATTGCTTCATGCCCACGGGAAGTGGAGTGTACATATTTGCAGGTTTGCCGGTTGTTTTCATAAATGACTGCCATCGCTTTGGCAGCACACATCAGATCAAATGCTTTTAGCAACACATCGTTTGTCAACATTTTTCAAAAGTAGCGGATAAAATGAAATGGGAAAAACAAAAGAGTGATGGCATGCCGAGGTGCGGAGGACGCAGAGAAATGCAATGGTAGTTTTATAAAACCAACTCTGCGCCCTCTGCCTCTCTGCGTGGGACATTCCTCCACAACTCAAAATATCATTTCGCCAATTCACCCTCCAGGCTTAGTTTTGCAAAAACATTCTCACTGAAAAATGTAGCGGCTATATTGCTCCTTCTTGCTTTCGTGGCACAAACATTCAGCAAAACATTTATTGTTGCCGGGTATTATGCCAATACTGCTGCTTATGCCAAAAATTGTGAGAATAAGGCTAAGCCAAAAATGAATTGCAACGGTAAATGCCAGGTGATGAAAAAGTTGAAACAGGAAGAAAGCAAAGACAAACAAAACCCGGAAAGAAAAGCAGACAACAAAGACGAGGTGCTTTCTTCTAAGTCGTTCTTCACTACCCTTTCTTTCAATATTCAACCTCTTAAGACAATTTATCCTTCAATTACAGCAAATAAAGCTGTATCAATGCCCCGTACTCTTTTCCATCCACCCGGCTGCAACGTGTAAGCAACCCACCATCATTATTTTTCGTTGCATTACGTAATGCAATGATCTCATTTACTTAAATACACGATTATGGTTCGCCATGCAAACAGGCTACCCGTAATTAAAAATATACAAAAAGGCATACAGGTTGTGCTTGTATTGATAGCTGCAGCCATACTGTATATTAATTACGAAAGCATCATCCGTTTTTTAAACACATTTAATTTTATTACTGATAATGAAAAATATTATTGTTGTTTTAGCAGCAGTGGCTTTATTTGCTTCCTGTAAAAAAGAAACCGTTACGCCTTCTGAATATGATAGCAGTAAAAAAGCTGCCTTGTCAATTGAGTTTGACAATATAGTTGGCGCTGCAGACCTTGAATTAAATACGGGCAATTACACAAACCAATCAGGTGAAACTTTTAAAGTTTCAAAACTTAAATATTATGTAAGCAATTTTAAACTTACTAATATAAATGGAACTGAATACATTGTTCCGCAGGATAGTTGTTATTTTTTGATTGATGAAGAAGATGAATCAACTCATGAACCTGTGTTGAGAATTCCGGAAGGAGAATATAAAACGTTGACCTTTACATTAGGTGTGGATAGTCTCCGCAATACAAAAGATATAAGCCAGCGAACAGGTGTGCTTGACCCAACCGGTACTGGCGCAGATATGTACTGGAGCTGGAATAGTGGTTATATATTCTTTAAGATGGAAGGCACATCACCAGCTTCTATGATGGGAGATTATGCTTATCATATCGGCTTTTTTGGAGGAATGTCAACTCCTACAATTAATAATATCAAAACTGTTTCACTCGACCTGACTGCAAGGGGCACACCAAAAATAAAATCTGGCAAAGAGACCAACGTTCACCTGATGCTGGATATTCTTAAAGTGTTTAACGGAAGCACTAACTTTAGTATTGCAGATCATTCGATGGTAATGTTTGAGCCATTTACCTCAACTGTTGCTAATAATTATGCAACTATGATAAAGCATGACCATACCGAGAATTAATTAAAATGAATAAAAGATACTGGCTTATAATATTCTTCTTTCTTGCAGGCATTGTTGCCTGTAAGAAAGAAGTTATTGAGGCATTTGAAGGATTTAAAAAACCTGCTTATTTCCCGGAGCCTGCGTATCATTTTGAAACCAACCCGGTTACTAAAGAAGGTTTTGAATTGGGTAGAAAATTATTTTACGATCCCATTCTTTCAGCCAACAATACTATCAGTTGCGGCAGTTGCCATATTCAAACCTCTGCCTTTACACAACACGGCCACAAGGTAAGCCATGGCATCTTTGATCAGCTTGGCACAAGGAACAGCACACCTGTGATGAACCTTGCCTGGAGCAATACGTTTATGTGGGATGGAGGAATAACTGATCTTGACCTGCAGCCAATAGCGCCAATTACAAATCATGTGGAAATGGGAGATGCAATGGCAAATGTTTTGAGCAAACTGCAACAGCATCAGCAATATCCTTCACTATTTAAAAACGCTTTTGGTACAGAGAATATCACCACGGCTAATTTTTTAAAAGCATTATCGCAGTTTGTGCTGATGTGTGTCAGCAATAATTCAAAGTACGATAGTGTAATGCGAAGCCAATCTTCTTTTACCAATGAAGAAGCAGAAGGCTATGCTATTTTTAAACAAAAATGCAGTGCCTGTCATACAGAGCCATTGTTTACAGATAATTCTTTCAGGAGCAACGGGCTTTCATTAAATGCAGTTGGCGATGTTGGCCGCTCCAATATTACCTTGAATGAAAACGACAGGTTTAAATTCAAAGTGCCGAGCCTTCGCAATCTTGAATATACGCCACCTTATATGCATGATGGAAGAGTATTTACTTTGGAAGGCGTACTTAATCACTATGAAACGGGCATCAACCAATTACAAAACCTTGATCCTTTGCTACAACAAAACACAAGGCCTGGCATTGCTTTTACTGCTGATGAAAAAACAAAATTGCTTTTATTTTTAAACACGCTCAACGATAAATTTTTTGTTACCGACAGAAAATTATCAGAGCAATAATTTTTTATGAAGAAAATAATTATAACAATATTTATAATGACAATAGCCTTTACAACAAAGGCATGTGATATTTGCGGCTGCGGTGTAGGTAATGGTTATATCGGCATCTTGCCGGAGTTTTATAAACATATATTTGGGGTGCGCTACCGGTTCAATTCTTTATATACGCATCTTGGTGTAAACGGAAGTTCCACCTATTTAACCACCAGGGAAAAATACAGCGTTACAGAATTATGGGGAGCATGGTCTTTTAAAAATAAATACCGTGTGTTGCTGTCGCTGCCATATAATTTTAGTGAAAAGAGCAGCCTTACAACAGCCAGTGAAAAAAACGGGATCGGCGACATCACTGTTAACGGGTATTATCAACTGCTGTATAAAAAAAATACACTAAGAAAGAACAGGTTGCTGGTGCAAAGCCTTTGGGTTGGTGGAGGAATTAAATTGCCAACAGGCGAATACAATCCTTCTGATAAAAGTTCCACCGGTTCACAAAACACTAATCTTTTTCAATTGGGTACCGGCAGTGTTGATTACCTGCTTGCAGCAATGTATGATATAAGATTGCAGGATGCAGGCCTTAATGCTTCGGCAACCTATAAGTTTAATGGCAACAATAAGTATGATTATACTTACGGTAACAAGTTTACGTTGACCACACAGTTCTATTACAAATTCAAATTTAAAAAAGTTGGTATTGCACCTAACACTGGTCTCCAGTTTGAGAAAGCACAAAAAGATATCGACAATCATTTTGCAGTAGATCTTTCCGGCGGGCAATTATTGCTTGGTGGAGTAGGGGCAGAAGCCAGTTATAAAAAAATTGCAATGGGCATCAACTGGCAAACGCCATTATCACAAAATTTGGCAAGCGGTTTTGTAAAAGCAAATAACAGGATGATGCTGCATGTGGCGTATGTATTTTAAGATCTTATTCATAAAGATCACCGGCCTGCTGGGATAGTATTTCCCTGTATTTATCAAACAGTTTTGTTTTGGAGATAAAGCCCATAAATTTTCTTTCGCTGTTTAATACAGGAAGGTACCAGCTATGGGTTATGTCAAATTTTTCCATTACCGAATGCATGTCTTCATCTTCTTTCAACACAGTTGCCGGTTTTTTCATAAGCGATTTTACAGATACTTTTTCAAACTGTTCAGGATGAAATATTTTTTGCTTTACATCATTTAGCTCTATAATACCAACAAAGCGTTCTTTAGAATCAGTAACTGCAAAAATATTTTTCTCACTACGTTTAATTATTTCTATCAGGTCTTTTAATCTTTTATCAACTGGTATGGTTTCGTAAGTATCCGTCAGCATTTCATCAAGCCTGATTGATGTAAGAATATTCTTTTCTTTTTTGTGAGTGAATATCTGTCCTTCCATTGCCAGTTTTTTTGTTTCCATTGAAAATGGCTGGTAACTTTTTACAATAAAAAACGAAATGGAAGAAACGATCATCAATGGAATAAACAATTCATAGCCATTTGTAATTTCTGCGATTAAGAATACTGCAGTTAACGGGCAATACATTACACCGCTTAATACACCCGCCATTCCCACTAAACTAAAATTGCCTTCCGGTATTTTTATCCAGGGAGTATTGTTCAGCAATTTTGAAAATGCAAAACCAAGATAGGAACCAGTAAATAATGATGGAGCAAAATTGCCACCATTGCCGCCACCACCAATGGTAACAGCAGCAGCAATTGGTTTAAATAAAACAATGAGTGCAGTAAAGGCAAACAGGCTCCAGTTATCATTGAGCAATGAAAAAAGACGGCTGTTGTCTGTGAACGTATTTAATGTGCCATTTGCCACTGCTTTCACACTGGTATATCCTTCGCCAAATAATGGTGGAAATAAAAAGCACATCGCCATTAATATCACGCCGGCCACCATTGCTTTCACATACGCATTCATTTTTGAATGATGCAACCTGCCTTCAACCGCTTTAAAAACTTTTGCATAGTATAGAGAAACAAAACCGGCCAATACTCCCAGCAAAACATAGTAGGGTACATTATTGTAATCAAAATTTTGCTTTAAAATAAAATTGAAGAGTGTTTCTTCTTTCAAAATAATTTTGGAACACAATACACCTGCAACAGAAGCAATGATCAATGGAATAAAATAACTCACCACTGTTTCGGCCAGCAATATTTCGATAGCGAATATTACTCCTGCAATAGGCGCATTAAAAACAGCAGATATACCAGCCGCAGCGCCACAGGCAATTACCAATGTACGTTCCTGGTAATTCAGATCACTGATACGGGCAAGATTTGAACCCACTGCAGAACCTGTTGCAACAATTGGCGCTTCCAAACCAGCAGAGCCTCCCAGCCCTACCGTAACAGAACTTGTAACCACATGCAGGTAAGTATGGCTTAAAGGAATAAAAGATGATTTACGGGCAATAGCTTTTAAAACCATTGCAATGCCCTTTTCTATTTGATTGCCAAAAAAATGACGAACGATAAACACACACACAACCAAACCAACTGCTGGAAAAAGCAAATAAGCATAACGGGTAACAGGAATACTTTCAATCCAATGCTGAAGATAATGTACCAGTATTTTCAACAGCACTGCAGCAAGGCCGGATACAAGGCCTACTAATGTTGCGATCACCATCACAAACTGTACCCTGCTCAGTTTTGTACGGAGGTAATTGATGATTGCCTGGTATATTTTTTTTATTGAAGACAAATAATATACTTCTTACTGAAGTCGGCAAAGATAGGCTTTAGCATATTGTAAGTAAGTTCCTTTGACTGAATAATATTAGTGGAGGCAGGTTAATTTCATTCTTTGCTACCCAGGGAATATTTTTCTATTATTTTCTCCAGCATTTCAGGAGTTAATGGTTTAATGTTGAATTCAGAAACCCCGGAAATTTCGCCCGCTTTCTTTTTGTCTTCGGGGTTCATTGATGTTGTAAGTACTACAACAATTTTCTTATCATCCTCATCAACATGGAGTTTTTTGTAGGCTTCCAGGAATTCCCACCCATTCATTTTAGGCATATTTATATCAAGCAGTATTAACTCCGGTTGAGCATTGTCGTTAGTATCAAGAATTTTTAGTGCTTCCAGCCCGCTTTCAGCGATCTTAATGTCATCTACAATATTCATTTCTTCAAGAATGATCTGGTTGTAACGGTTGTCGGCGGCATTGTCGTCTATTAACAGGATGCTCTTAAATTTTTTACTCATGGGTTGAGTTGTTTTGGTATTGTAAAGAAAAAAGTACTTCCCTTGCCGGCTTCAGATGTGAGCCATATTTTGCCTCTGTGAAGGTCGGCAATTTTTTTACAATGCGCAAGCCCTATTCCTGTGCCTTCATACTCCTTGTTAGAGTGAAGTTTTTGGAAAATGGTAAATATCCTGTCATGGTAAATTTCCTCAATACCAATTCCATTGTCCCTTACTGAAAAAGTCCATTCCACACCGTTATCTTCTGCAGCGATATGTATAACAGGGGCAACTTCTTTTTTCCTGTATTTTATGGCGTTGTGGATAAGGTTTTGAAAAAGGTATTGCAATTCAAAATACCCTTCAATTACGGGCAATGGACCGATATGTATTTCGGCATTATTCTCTGCAATATTAATTGCCATGTCTTTCAATACATTCTCCATTTCCAGTTTGCAGTCAATTGTCATTAGTTTTTTATCATTACCAATTCTTGAATAATCAAGAAGGTCTTTTACCAGCATTTGCATCCGTAAAGTTCCTTCCTTGATGAAGTCGAGGTATTCGTCTGCATTCGCATCCAGTTTTGTTTTATACTGCTTATGTAATAAGGTAACAAAGTTTGAAATTGTTCTCAAAGGTTCCTGCAGGTCATGCGAAGCTATATATGCAACTTGTCCTAGTTCTTTATTGGAAAGAATAAGTTGTTCCGTCATTTGATTTACCTGTGTTGCCACACGGCCGATCTCGTTTTTTGAAAGCACGGCTGCCCTGGCAGTAAGGTCACCTCTGCTGATTTTACTGGTCGCTTTATTTATTTCATTTAATTCTTTTGTAATACCCCTGGTAACCAGTATGGTTAAAATAAGCCCGGTAAATTCTACTGTTACGGCCACAGTAAGCAGGATCTTTAAAATAAGATTTTCCATCCAACGTGAGCCTTCACCAAGGGTATAAGAAAAGTCATCTTCCAATACAGTCAATTGCTGGTTCATATTATCGATCTCATCCATGAATTTGCTGGATTCCTGTATGTTAATGCTTCCTGAATTTATTCCGGCATGCAATGTTTCTGCAATCGGCATTATTTTTAGTATGAGTAAATCGCCGGCAGTCCATTTTTTTAGGGCTTTATCGATGTAGTAATTATCATGAAATCTTATTAATAAACTAAGTACGCCATCAATGTCTTCAGGATTCACCCTGCCTTGTATAAATCCCTGCCTTGCAATAGCAAGATCTGGTTTTTCTTTGAGCAATTCAATTCTTGTAACATGGTCGCCAAGTGGCACTTCCATAAATTTTTTAAACTCTTTGTAATCGTTATCATTATGTGTGAGATAATATTTTCTCAAATGATAAAACGCATCTTTTTGTGCTTTTGACCATAGACCTTCTGCGCCTACCAATGTTCTTACAGAGGAAAGTGTATGAATGGCAAACCAAAGCGACAAAAGTTCTACCAGGATTAATATTGCCATTGCCCCAACTATAAAGTAGAGTCTTTTAGCAATGGAAATATCTCTTAGTTTTTTCAAAGGATTGATGATTGTTGAGTTTTCAGATGGCTGGGTAAAAGGCCAAACTGTTTAACAAATGCTTTTGAAAAACTTGATACTTTTTCGTACCCGAGTGCATAGGCAACTTTTGAAATAGAATTGTTTTGATCCAAAAGCATGGTTCTTGCCAGGTTCATTTTTTTATCAAGATAATATTCGTAAATATTTTTACCATATACAATCCGGAAGTGTTTTTTCAGGTTGCTTTCGCTCATTAAGAATTCCTTTGAAAGCTCTTTAATTAAAGGGAGATTGGTATGTAAACAGGCAGAGATCTTTTCCTCAACTTTGATCATCTGTATAAAATATTCTGCCTTGCTTTCTTTAAGATTAACTGATTTTCTTTTTTCTATTGCTTCAAAAAACTGCTCAACAAGTTTAAGGCAATTAGCTTTTATAGGGAAAGAAAATTCATTGCCCGGCACATGGGCTTTATTGATCTCAACTGCCACCTGGCGATCGGTTATGTGTGGGTATTGCATCATCAATATTCCTTTGTCACGTTCATTTCCATCTGCAAGAAACTGCTTGCAGGATTCCAGGGTATTGAAACCATTTCGTTGCAACCATGAAACAGAGAATGAAATAATGATCACTCTTACAACATGATTTTTTTCAAACTTCCCTCTTATCTGCATATCGTTAGACACAAGAAGAATATTAGAAAAAGTTGCAGGTGATAAAAAGGATTTGTCCTCATTGAGTGTAAAATGAAAATCAATACTGTCGAGAAAATAATACAATTGAAAAGTTTTTTCCTCCTGGTTTTTTCTTGCAAGCCGCAGGAATTCAAAATCTGATTGTAAAGAAAAATTCATATTTCTAACGCTCAGGCCATCTTCAAGAGGAAGGTTTCTTGTAAACCCTGTACCAGTTGTTTGAGGTAAGTAAACCACCGACTTATCAGAATATACTTTTATAAAGGGAGGAATTGTCTCCATAAAACTATCTATGGAGTTGTTGGTTTTTTTTATGGATTTATTTAGAGAACCAATCTTCATGGTTGTTATTCAATATAGATAGTGATGGGCATTAAAAGAAAAACTTGTTTACATAATTCACAAGCGCATATCACTGACATTGTATCAGGCTTGATTGATGGCTTTTAAACTACCAGGAAATAAACTTTTGTAAAAGGATTATCTGCCTGAACTGTATTCATTAGTAGAAACGAGGATGTTTAATTTTTGTTTTATATAACTATGCCTAAACCAACCTAATGATTAAACAAAGGTTAAACACTGTTTTTTTATTTTTATATAACTCATAGTTGTTCAAAGTTTTGCAGTAGCTGAGAAGCAAAAAAAACCCGGATAGAAATCCAGGTTGTTATAAATATCCAAATGCATAATCATTTTATAATTTTCTGACTTACTACAGAATCATTTAATCTTATTTCAGCTATATAAATGCCTGCTGATAATTTTTCTAAATTGGGGATAGTAATTTTACTGATACCAGCCTGTACAGTTTGTATTTGGTTGACAAGTGGCTTACCACTATTATCGAAAATTTTAATTCTTACAATGTCATTTTTTGTTGTGAACACTTTTATGATCAACTTGTCAACAAAAGGATTTGGTGACATTGTAATATTGTTATTCTTTTTACCACTGGCATCCAGGAATATAACAGGGCTGTAAATAAAGCGGTGATCATTGTCAATTAATTTTATTCTGTAATAGTTATTGGTGGAGTATATATTATTATCATTGAAATTGTAGTTTATCCTGGTATTACTGTTCCCTTTTGCGGTTACTTTGCCGATGTAATAAAACCGGTTGCCGTCAATACTTTTCTCAATTTCGAAATGCTTGTAATTAATTTCCTGTGCAGTTTGCCAGGTTAAACCGGAAATTCCATTGGAATAATTACCTTTTAATCCTGTTAATGAAAGGGCAAGAACACCCGGGCAAAGATGAGTATCAAATGAGTAAGCTTTTCCTACACCATTGCCGCCTGCCACTAAACTGAAAATGGTGCCTACGGTATTTCCAAGGTTTAAAAGGCCTGAACCAAAATCAAGTGTTCTTGATGGGCTGCCTATGAGTATCCTGTTATTATTATCAATACCTCTAACCCGGCCTGCGCCGGCAACACTATACCCAATTAATGAAGTAGCATTGGCACCAAGAAATTCATCTTCATAAGCTGTTAATGTCCATGAAGGTTCGTTTTGATAAGTGCCATCAGACTTGCCAAGATATACATAGGCGGCACCTCCTGCAATATTTACGTTTAATAATTGAACGCCTGAAGAAGCAGGTTCTCCAATTATAATATCTCCAATTCCATCGCAATTGACATCAAAAATGTTGTTTAATGAATAACCATACAAAAGATTGGCTTGTATCAATCCGAGTATATTATTGTCATTACGGGGTGAACTTAATATCTGGTCTGGTGCTACATATCCCAAAGGTGATACAACGTTTTTTCTAAAAATATTTACGGTACCTGTTTTTAATTGCAGCCCTAAAATATTTGTAAGGGCACCGCCGAGAGGGGCGCCCACCAATACATTTCCATTTCTTGTTCCATCTGCATCCCTGGCAGCTTTTACTGTTAAGCCAAACAGGTTAGCTACATTGCCGATTGAACCGGAAAGGTTAGAAATTAAACCACCTGAAGTGGCAGTCAGAGTGGCACCGGGGTTTGTGTTTACCCCGCTGCCGGTACCATAGAACACAGAAGCACTTCCCTGGAATACCTTTCCATTGAGCAAGCCTGTTATTGAACTGGCATCAACACCTGCCGGAGCTGATACAACCACATCCGGCTTACCGTCGCCGTTATAGTCACCTAAGCCATCCACACTGTATCCAAAAAGCAATCCGTTGATGTTAGAGTTAAGAATGCCCAGGCCAAGTATACCTGATTTAATGGGATCAAGTTTTGATAATGTTACATTATTATTAGTAGCATTTGTAAGAAAAACAAATGCGCCTCCGGATTGAACATCCAGTAAATGAACACCAAACAACCCATTTTTTATACCGGCATAAGTAGGCGCACCTACGATCATATCATTCTTACCGTCACCATTAAGATCCTCCGTTACCGCAACAGAAAACCCGAACAAAGCATTTACTGAAAGGTTAATGCCATTCTCCAATATACCGCTACCACTTAATTGAAGTGTAACGCAGGGTGATGTGGAAGTACTCAGTGTAGCCCCATTAAAAGCATATACTTTTCCCACTGTACCGTGTGCAGTATTGCCACCACCAATAGAAATGCTCACATTATCAAGCGGGGCACCAACAATGATATCAGCCTTTCCATCATTATTAATATCCCCTCCGGCAACACTGTATCCGAATAATGCACCTGCCACAGCTGTTGTGGGTTGTAGTTTGGCATCCGGTATTACAGGCAAGCCATTAATACTTCCATAATACACGAACACAGCACCAACACTTGCGAATGCACCTGTTCCGGAAACCAGGTCAACCATTGCAGGCGAGCCTACTGCCACATCATCAAAACCATCAGCATTTACATCACCTAATCCTGCAACAGAAAAACCATAGGCTGCATCTACTGCAAGTTGCCCAACCAAAGTGGGTAATATACCATCGGCACTTGTTGTCCATTCAGGCGTTTGGTTAATAGGATCAACAGTAATTGGATATGTGGCATTCTGATCATTTACAACAATAGCTAAAGTATTTTCATTTTCCATTTTCATGGAAGCTTCCAGTTTGTTATGATCAGCGTCCCACACATTCAGGTCTTGGTAATAAAGCTGTGTTGTACCATCTTTATCTTTAAGGCATAACCTGTTGTTGGCAATTGACCCAAACAAGTTGCCTTTGATATTTAATAAAACTTCAAGGCTTTTCGATCCGGCAAGTTTTTTTGATACAATAAAATTTTGCCTTATACCATTTTTTTCATTGATGTACTCAATTGAAAAACCTGGGAAATTGTAATGTAATGCTGACTTATTTTGGTTTACCCAGTATTCATTTTCAGGTTCTAAGAATTGGGTACCTCTTTTGATTTTCAAAAAGGTTAAGCCTGTTTCCCATTCTTTTGATGTCGCCGGTTTATTTGAAAGGCGTACCGGTGAAATACTATATCCGCATGCCGATGCAGTGAATCCAATTCCCTGTTTTCTATTCCAGGTGTAGTAGCCCTCTGAATAAGTTTGCTTTTTAAAACAAGCTTCAGTCTCTTTCAAATATGCTTGCGTCTTTTCAAACCAATTGTCATCGGATGAAACATTTTGAAGAGATGACATATTTGATGAAGGTGAGTAAGGGCTCTTTTTTTTCTGAGCAACCCCGGTAATAAAAATTATTACGGATGCCACTGATAAGAGTAAAGTTTTCATAATCAATTGTGATTTAAGGATGGCTTAATTGTATGTGATCTGTATTATTCCTGGTTTGAAAATGAAAGCCGGGAAAACAATGAGCACACAAACAAAACATAATTTTTTTTATTTTATTTCATAGCATAAACAGATAAAGCTTTTAGGTTACATCCTGTATTTTTTAGGGGATGTGGTTTTATTTCAACCAGTTGGTTGATGCATCTTATCATTTGCCTGGATAAAACTTTTAGGTTACTTCTTATGATCTTTAGGGGAGATGTTTTTTACTTCAACGGGGTAGCTTTGTTGTTCTCCGCCCTCTTTAAATATTGCCATCCATTTTCCTCTAATTACCACAACGATACACTGTGATCCCCCTTGGAATATTAATTCACCTTAAAATTAATTTTATGTTCAAACATTTACTTTCCCTGTGCCTGTTATTACTGGCGCATCATCTTTTTGTTTCAGGACAAATACAGAGTGGAGCGGCAAACATGGCTGTTTCAAAAAATAGTGTAGATGATGAGTGGCAATCAAAAGTCCAGTCTTACATTACTGCCAGTGAATATTTTTTTAAGCATGTTGGCGACAACAATAGTTATTATGTTGCTAATAAAAAGCAACATGCCGGCTTTACTTTTAATGATGCTGGATTTACAGTAAGCCCGGTACGCTTTACAGGTAACCAGGATAAGAATAACGACTGGATGGTTAATATGCAATTGAAATATATTGGTAAAGGAGCAGGAAATCTTTTTAAACCATCTGTTGCAGTAAACAATTTTGATGCAACTGAAAATAATCTAGTTGCCCGGCATCCTGGTTTTAGTATTGAGTACTTAAATAATGAAAGCGGGCTACGCCAGAATTTTATCATTGATAAAAAACCTGGAGGCAACGAAAATCTTTGTGTTAGGCTTAAAGTGATAAGCAACCTGCACGCTGTTTCAGAAAATAATAATTTAGTGTTTAGCAATGATAAAGGGGTTACGCAGCTTTACTACCGTGATCTGAAAGTGTGGGACGCAAATCATCAATTGCTAAAAGCAAATATGCAAATGAAGAATGGCGAACTGGTCATAACAGTTGATGATTCAAAAGCAGTATATCCGGTTACAATAGACCCAATTAATCAAACGCCCGAATGGACAACAAGCGCAGATGGAATACTGCCAACATTGATCGGGCAACTTGCAGTAGATGCAGCCTATGGTTTTTCTGTTGCAGGATTGGGAGATGTAAACGGCGACGGCTTTGATGATGTAGCGGTGGGTGCGCCTGCC
>JAZKGV010000077.1:19680-48961 GCA_040385725.1 Bacteroidota bacterium
GCCATGGTTGACCTGATCTCCGGAACCGGCACTTTAGCAAGCGTTGGTGCTGTGTTTATTTATTATGGAAGTGCTACCGGGTTACCTGTAATACCAAGTGCTAAACTTCAACCCACTACAGCGATTGCGGGTGCATTATTTGGATACAGTATTGCCGGTGGAGACATAAACAATGATGGTAAAGCCGATATTATTGTTGGCGCACCATTAGATAGCATTCGTATCTCAATAGGTGGCGGGAATTTCGTTACAGGTAATGTAGGTAAAGCCTATGTTTTTAACGGAGCTACTCTCACTACCACAACCTCACCTTTCCTGGTTCTTCGATTAAACGGTAACGGTATATTGGAGAATGGCGTCAATCTTTCAGTAAGGGCTTTATTTGGATTTTCAGTAGCTGTTACAGAAGATCTGAATGGTGACGGGAAGAAGGATATGATTGTAGGAGCACCAACCTATGCCGGTATCAAAATAGGATTGCTGAACAGCCGTTTGATAGATGTTCAGTCAGGAGGTGCATTTGTATTTCTTACCAATGCCGCCAACAGCAATGTTACGCTTACTAAACTGGAGCCCATTAAAACAAGCCTGTTAGGATTGGGTTTATTGGAAAGTAATATTAATGGCCTGTTGTTTGGATACAGCGTGGATGGCCTGGGAGATTATAACGGTGATGGTAAGCCTGATGTGGTGGCAACTGCCCCTGCAGGTGTTAACGCAAGTTCTATCAGTGCTTTATTAAATGGAAAATTATTACAGGGCAGTGCAATAGTTTATTATGGCACTGGCGCTGGTGTCAATGTAAATCCCGGTGCAAAACTCACTGCTGTTGCAGGAGGTTTGTTAAGTAATTTTTCTGGCTCTATAGCAAATGTTGCCAACCTGTTTGGTACATCTGTTAAAGGAGTGAGAAACGCAGCAGGCGTAAGAAATGGAAATGTGTTGGTTGGTGCGCCATTGGGGAATACAATTATTAATGTACTGAACCTGCAGTTAAAAACAGGCACTGTTAGTGTGTTCAAAAAGAAAGCTTCTTCGCCATCGGGATATGTAATACCTGACCAGGTGTTGTCATCACCAAGAAACAGTAATAATATTTTGCAGATCATTCAATCAAATTTATTGTTTGGTTATTCGCTCGATAATGTGCTGGATGTAAACTGCGATGGAATAGGAGATATTATTGTAGGTGAGCCTGCATCATCTGCTGTGCAATTGCTTAATGCAAATGTTGCCGGTGGTGCTGCGTATGTTTACCTGGGTAAGGCTGATGGTACTTATCAACCTGCACCATCATGGACTCTGACAGCTTATGAAGACGAATTTCTTGCTGTGAATACTACTTCATTGATCGGCTACAGTGTAGCAGGTGCAGGCAAAGTAAAAGGACAATCAGGCAACAACCGTATACTGGTGGGCAGCCCTTCAAGAACACTTGACTTTGGTGCCGGGTTGTTAAATCTTGGAAACACGTTTGGCACTTTATTCAGTCTTGTGGTGGGAGATAACGGTGTGGGTAAAGCATTTGCATTTGATACCAGGCAATGTGTAAACCTTAGCCTTACAAAAACAGATCCTTTGTGTAGTGGTGATAATACCGGATCTGTTACAGCAACATTCGGTGATGGAACAGGGCCTTATATGATCAAGATCGATAACGGAAGTTATGCAGCCGCAACTTCACCAATAAACTTTGGTGGATTGGGCGCCGGTGTTCACACAGTTACAGTAAAGGATGCAGCCGGTACAGAAAGAACTGTGTCAATTACGATCAACTCACCAGCAGCAATAGCAGCAACAGCAAGTTCAATAAATCCCACTTGCCCCGGTGCATCTAATGGCTCCTTTGCAATTTCTGCTACCGGTGGAACTGGAGCACTAACTTATTCAAAAGATGGAGGGTCATATCAGCAGGCCAATTCATTTACCGGCTTAACCGCAGGTACGTACAACTGGTCGGTAAAAGATGCTAACGGATGTACAAAAACCGGAAAGGTTATTTTAACTGATCCTGCAGCAATAACGGCAACAGCTACTTCAACAAATCCTACTTACTTTGGTGCAACAAACGGTTCCTTTGTTATTAATGCAGCAGGTGGAACAGGAACATTAACCTATTCAAAAAATGGTGGCGCAACTTACCAGGCATCCAATTCCTTTACCGGTTTGGCAGCAGGCACTTACAACTGGGTGGTAAAAGATGCTAATGGTTGCACAAAAACCGGCCAGGTAATATTGACCTGCCCTGCAGATATTACTGTTGTTGTTACAAAGAGCAACCCTTTATGTTGTGGTGCTGCCAGTGGATCATTTACGCTTACGGCAACAGGAGGAACAGGAACTTTACTGTATTCAAAAGATGGAGGTGACACTTATCAAAGCTCAAAAACCTTTACAGGGTTAGCAGCTGGTACGTACAACTGGTTAGTGAAAGATGCCAGTGGCTATACGAAGAGCGGGCAGGTAACAATAACTAACCCTGCTCTTATCACTGCAACAGTATCTGTAACAAATCCAACTTCCACTTATACAGCAAATGGCTCCTTTAAAATTATTGCCAGTGGCGGAACAGGAACCTTAACCTATTCTAAAAATGGGGGTTCAACCTTTCAGTCATCTAATACTTTTACAGGCCTTGCAATTGGTACTTATAATTGGGTAGTAAAAGATGCTAATGGTTGTACAAAGACTGGACAGGTTACATTGAGTTGCGTAACAACTGCTGCAAGAGTTAGCATGGGTTCAACTTCACAGCCTGATGTTTCAGAAAAAGAGAATTCATTCAGCGTATTCCCTAACCCGGCTTCTTCTGTAGTAAACCTGTCTTTTGTAGCTGCAAGAACCGGGATATCAAATATTGGTTTGTACACTATTAGTGGTAAGTTCATTTCAAGTGTATACAACAGCACCATTAAGGCAGGCCATACATACACAAAACAAATTTCAACAAGTATGTTACCGGCTGGTATATATGTACTTAAATTCAGCAATGGAGATTTTTCTACCGTACAGAAATTGATGATATCAAAATAAATAACCCCGCTTTAAATGTAAAAGGCTGCCTACAAAGGCAGCTTTTTATATTATATAATCGTAACAGCAAACATTTTGTATTTACAGGAATTATTTTCCGGGAAATAGAAAATATGTATGGTGGCGGTTTTATAAATAGTTGATTTCGAGTGGCTTCAAGTATGGCATGTTGAATGCTTATTTAATAAGTATAAAACCCCATACAAATGAAAACGCTACTCAACATTATCATCGCAGCCAGTTTTACCCTTACAGTTTCCAACACAAAAGCCCAGGCAGGTTACAATGATGAACCTGTAACAGCAGAAACGCTTCTCCAGATGCAGGAAAATGGAAATGGCTTATTTGCCATTAGCCCTATAAAAATAGAAAGTATCGTTAACGGCTTTACCATTCAATGGCAAACGATCAATGAAAAAAATATTGCTTCTTTTGAACTGGAAGCAGGAGAAGATAAAAAAAGTTTTACCAGTGTAAAAAAGATGGAGGCTGGTAATGATGACCGCCCGGCAAATATTTATCAGATTGGTTTAAAGAGCCCGGCTATACAGGGAGATAAAATTTACCTCCGCATAAAAATAAATTTTAATGATGGCACCAGCCGCTATACAAATGAATCGGTGCTGAAGATGCGTAAAACGAAATAACTAATTCGTTAGATAGACTCCTTATAATTTTTTATTCCCTGCCGGTGGCAGGGATTTTTATTTCTTTGCCGTCCACCCAAAGCGCAATGCAATTTTTGAATACGTCTAGCTACAATGCGCTAGTGTGTAAGGGTTGTTGTTCACTTGTAATTTTTAAGTGTTCTTAATTAATTGGTTTTGCCTCCGCAGACGGTCCCGCTATGGCGGGATTACCGGAACGCCGCTCCTTTTGCTTCTTTGGAAAAAATTTGCTCCGCATTTTTTCCAATACCGCCTTCTGCGTCACCGAACCAAAAGAGGCGGCTAACCCAGTTACTGGTAAGAGTTCAACCCAAAGGATAAAGAGAAGGTTAATTAGCCACAGTCTTTAATTATTGGCTATCAATATAAGTGGTGAGTAGAATTTCTTTCGTCGATCTCAGCGGCCTCGAAAAAATAGCGTTAAGAAAATTTATATGGGCGGCGTTAAAAAATGAAATAGTGTTACTGAAGCAGGGATTTATTGAGAGCCGGTAAGTCGCACCAATGCCTGGTTATATTCACCTGATCGAACTTAATTTCATTTTAGCCGGTCGTATAAATTTTTAGCTATTTTTTCGAAGCCTTGATCTTTTTTGTTACTTTTTTGCATCAAGGCAAAAAAGTAAATAGAGATTTACTACTCAGTCAAAAACCAATTCAGAAGAACAACTCCATTATTCCCCAATTTTTTTAAAAAAATATTTTCTCCATCCCAACAGATGGAATAAAAAAAGCGTACCAGTAAGTGTACACTATCCCGGGATCATTTTTAAACATTATTAAATAACACAAATGAAGAAGATCAATATAGTAAAAATGCTGGTAACAGCTATATGCTGCAGCGCCGTTTTTATTGCCTGTAAAAAAGATGACCCTGTAGATAATACACCTGCAAAGGTGAAAAAATTATTGTTTGACTGGAAGATCAAGAGTATCAGTGTGCCCAAAGCAGGCCAGCCAACTGTTGACAGCTCTTTATCAAAAACATGCCAGAATGATGATATCATCAGGTTTAATAATGCAGGCTTTGATTTCCAGGATGCCGCCAGTAAATGTGACTCCAGCATTTTTCATTACGCTAAGGGTTCCTGGACATTTGACCTTGTTGCAGATTCTTTAAAATTAAATGCAACCAACCCTGCAAAATATGTGTCGTGGAAGGTTATAACAATAAATGACACACTGTTGAAAGTGAAATTTATTGACAGTGTAAATCCTGCCAATAAGCTTAACAAAACAATTGAATTCAAACATTAAATAACTGCAACACTGCAACCTGTTTGCAACTGAAATGGGTTGCAGTGTCATTTTTAAAGTGTACCCTGGATGATCTTGTTTGAGGAAGAAGTATATGGATTAATTGAAAACTGTAAGGCTAATAAAAGGTCTTCGCAGGAAGCATTGTATAAATATTTTTATGCAGATATGTTCCGGCTTTGCCAGCGTTATGCCACTGATCCTCATGAAGCGTTATCTATTTTAAATGACGGCTTTTTAAAAGCTTTTTCCAATATTTCCCAATACAATACCAAACTCGGAAGTTTTAAACCCTGGCTTAAAACCATCATCATCAATACGGCTATAGATCATACACGCCGCAATAAAAAGGAAACCTATGTGATACATATTGACCAGGTGCAGGAACAGGGCGATGATGATTTTCACCTGGCGTACAACTGGAAGCTGGAAGAGATATTGCAGCATTTTAATTTATTACCAGCCGTAACACGTATTGTAGTAAATCTTTTTGCTTTTGATGGCTACACTCACAAAGACATTGCAGAACAATTGAACATTTCAGAAACCACCAGCAGGTGGCATCTTGCAGAAGCAAGAAAAAGATTGAAAGGTTCTATGCAGTTTAAAAAAAGTAAACAGCTATAGTATGCTCAACGACCAGGACATATATGATGAGTTGCCTTTTTCTATTGAGGAAGGCTGGACAGAAATGCAGGCATTGCTGAATAAAAAACTTCCGGTAAAGAAAAATACTGCAAGGGGATTATTACTTTCTTTTTTACCATCCTCATTTTTATTTGCCATTTTACTGTTCTCCTCTTTACAGCTCAGCAAGGATTCATTGCCATTGAGGTTTACAATAAACGAATTACATACTCCTTCAACTATAGTTGATATTTCATCTTTTGCACCTGTGAATGAAAAGCATCCGGCAATAAATAAATTGAATCGCAATAGTATCATTGCTAAAAACAAAATTGTAGATGATGGAAGTAAAAGCGAAACAAGTGTTGAGTTTGATCCTGCTGCAACAGTTGATGTAAACGAAAGAATACACATTAAAAACATTATACAGCATAGCCATAAAAATAAAAACAGGAGCAATATAATCGATATTACTCCTGTAAAAACTGAAACAAATTTCCCTATGATAATGGTGCCCGGGAAAAAGAATAAACCTGTAAAGCCCTGGGAACTTTCGGCAGGCATCGGTGTAAATATGGCCGCAGGTAAGCATCAGAACCTGCAGCCATACCCGGTAGCGGAAATTAAATACAATCTTGATCACCGTTTATTTGTTGCTGCAGGCTTGTCGCTTTTTTCACCTGCACCAGGCAATGTTTCAGGCGTACATAAAACCACTTATGTAAACGACACACTTAATAATTTCCGCCTGTATAACGAAACAGTTATCTATGAACAGTTGCGCTATGCAGATGTACCATTGTTTTTGGGCGTAAACATCTATAAGAAAATCCTTGTGCAGGCTGGCGTGCAGGCATCTTTTCTGTTAAGCAGGTCAGAAAAGAGGACAGTGCAGCCGTACGATTTTCAAATGAACAATATTGACAGGGCTGATAACCTTCCGTTAGTGGGATTGGCAGCAAATCCACACGAAACATTTGATGTACGGGTAAGGAATATTGATTACCGTTTTATTACCGGTGTAAAATACAAGCATAATAAAATGACTGCCGGTTTATTTTATCAGCATGGTTTGCAATCAACCGGTATGGGAAATATCAATGGCAAAAGCAATAATCAATTGTTTACGATGAACCTGCTATACCAGATCAGGTAGCGAAGATGGCTCGTGGAGATACGGGCAAAGGCAGAGTTTGGAGTAAAGGAAGTTTATTGTCCGTTGAAGGTTATTAACTCTGTATTGCCTGCTGCTGAAATTGAATAATGTAAGTAGTGGTAAAATTCTGAGGTGTACTTAAATGAAAGACTTTGGATGGAATTAAACTCCCAAAAAGAGATATCCGAATTTTTTAATTGCGTATTTTCGGGCACCATGCGAAAATATTTATGCAGCACTGCTTTTTTAAAGCGCTTTACATCTATAATAATAATTTTCTTTTTGCTTTTGTCATTTGTGCAGGTGAAAGCCCAGCGGCAAATGGAATACCTGAATCGTGGTGTGGTGGCTGTACGTACTAGCGCAAGCCAGGTATATGTAAGCTGGCGATTGTTAGGAACAGACCCCGATGCCATCAGTTTTAATGTGTACAGGGGAGGAATAAAAGTGAATGATACCCTTGTAACCAGCTCAACAAATTTTATTGACAATACCAGCCTGACAAGTACCTATACCATTAGACCAGTAATTGGTGGAATAGAACAATCCGAAAGCTTGCCTGCAACTTCTTGGTCACAACCTTATCTTACCATTGCTGTAGATACGCCAGCTTCTGGTGTAACACTTGCCGGAGAAGTGTACACTTATACAGCCAACGATTGCAGCGCAGGTGATCTTGATGGAGATGGTGAGTATGAATTGATTGTAAAATGGGATCCTTCTAATTCAAAAGACAATTCACAGAGAGGATATACGGGCAATGTATATATTGATGCCTATAAACTAAACGGCACAAAACTATGGCGGATTGACCTTGGCAGGAACATCCGTGCAGGTGCTCATTACACCCAGTTCATGGTATATGATTTTGATGGTGATGGAAAAGCTGAAATGGCCTGCAAGACTGCTGATGCAACAATTGACGGCAAGGGTAAGGTGATAGGTAACCCTGATGCAGATTACAGGGTACACAGCTCCGGTAGTAGTTTAGGCTACATTCTTTCAGACCCCGAATTTCTTACTATGTTCAATGGTCTTACCGGCGCTGCTATGGATACAAAAGACTATGTTCCGGCAAGAGGTTCCGTATCATCCTGGGGGGATAGTTATGGCAACCGTGTTGACCGTTTTATTGCAGCGGTAGCGTATGTTGATGGGGTGCATCCTTCACTAATTATGGGAAGGGGTTATTATACAAGGTTAGTAAGGGTAGCATGGGATTTTGTAAATGGCAAGCTTGTACAAAGATGGATTTTCGACAGTAATACCGCAGGTAACAGCGCTTATGCAGGACAGGGAAATCACCAGATGACCGTTGGTGATTTGGATGGTGATGGCAAAGACGAGATTGTGAATGGTTCAAGTGCCATTAGCGATGATGGAACGGGTTTTTATAGTACCGGCAATGGCCATGGCGATGCCTTACACATGACTGATATGGACCTCGACAGGCCAGGGCAGGAGGTATGGATGAATTATGAAGAGCCTGCAAAATATGCAGGGCAAGGTCTTCGCTTCAGGGATGGCACTACTGGTGCTACCGTATGGGGGCTTGCAACCACAGGCGATATAGGGCGTTCTATGGCGGCAGATATTGACCCCAATAATCCCGGGTATGAAGTATGGGGAAGCGGCTCAGGCACCTATACCTGCAGAGGGGTACAAATAAGCACTTCAAGGCCCTCTATAAATTTTGGAATATGGTGGGATGGCGACCTAAGCCGTGAACTGTTAGATGGAGTGAAGTTGGATAAATGGAACCCTGCTTCTACATCTACTGTAAGGTTATTGACAGCCTCTGAGTTCAGCAGCGCTAATTCTAATAATACAACTAAAGCAAACCCGGGATTGCAGGCAGACTTGTTTGGGGATTGGCGGGAAGAAATAGTTTTAAGAAGCGATGATAAAACAAAGCTCCTTGTGTTTACTACTACCATCCCAACAACATACCGTATCCGTACCTTAATGCACAATCCGCAATACCGTGTGGCTATTGCCTGGCAAAATTCTGCCTATAACCAGCCGCCATACCCCGATTATTATTTTGGTACAGGCATGACGTTTCCTTCACAGTCGCAAAACATTTCTTTGCCACATAGCGCCACTATTCTTTGCCCCGGTGTTACCAGCACTACACTTGCATCCGACATGGTGGGCAATAGCTACCAATGGCAGGTAAATACCGGCAGTGGTTTTACTAACATAGCTGATAACGCCAATTACACTGGCACAAACAGCAGTGTGCTGCAGTTAAATAATATACCCTCTTCATGGTATGGCTACCAGTACCGTAACCTGGTTGATGGGAATATCAATTCTTTTTCCATCCGGTTTAAAAATACATGGACTGGAGCTGTCAGCACAGCATGGGAAAATCCGCTGAACTGGAGCTGTAATATATTGCCTGATGAAAACACAGATGTTATCATCAATAGCGGCACAGTTGATTTGAACTCAACTACAGCCATCAGGAGTTTAATGCTCAATACTGCTGCTATGCTCACTACCTATACAGGTAATCAACTGAATGTTCTACATTAATTCTCTTTCTAACACAGTGCTCCGTCCTGGTTTGTTAATAACACTGTGTTCCTTATTACAGCAATATGATTTAAAGCCAAGGAACGAATGGCAACAGAACGAAGCCCTGCGTCAGTGGTGTTTATGCGTAAAGACTTTGTTTTTTGAAGTGTAAATTACTAAGTTGCAAACTCATGATAGCTGGGGTGACAGCCTAATTATTTTTTTGTTTGATGGTCCCTTCAATGGGATAAAATTTTCCATCGGCACGGCATACCATACCGGAAACTTTTAGTTTATCCCAATCTGATAAGAGTGTTACAAAAGTTTTATCAGCTTCATACCACGATGTCATTACTGTATGTTCATTAATATGAATTGTTTTGGTTTTTTCATGCGCCTCTTTTGGCTTACTGTTATCTCTCCAGAACAGCGTGGAATCTGAGCTTATGATAATTAGTATATCTCCGCCTGTAAAAGAATAGATCAATTCTTTATTAATAATATCCTTAGTTGTAAATTTTGATTGGCTTACTGTAGTTAGGGATAATAATAAAAGGGATACACTGATATAAGCTTTCATGAGAAATGGTTTTGTGATTTGAAAGTTATCCAATAAAGTAAGATTTTTTTATCTGTCAGAAATATCATCATTAGCAGATCGACACCCTGAAAAATTAATTAATAATTTCTCCTTTGTTGTTCGCTAATTTTTCACGCCATTTTTGGATTTCCTCTTGCGGTAGTTTTGCCCAATCTGTTACTTCGCCAACAATTTTCAATGGTTCCTGTGTACGATAAGAACGTGTCGGATTGCCAGGAAATTTTTTATTCGTGACGTTTGGATCATTTTCAAAACTGCCTGTCGGTTCTACAATATAAACACGTTCACGTCCATCACCTTTTGCTAATGCTGCAGCAAGTGCTGCGCCATTAACCAATGCGGTGAAATAAATATGGTTCATTTTGAGTTCAGATTTGTAGTTGGACAAGTTCCCTGGTGTTAGTAAATCGCCAATCTGCAAATTCGCTTTTGTTCCATGGTAAAAGGGGCCTTTATCTGAAGCGTTACCGATGAACAGGTTTACCAATTCATAATTCTTTTTTGCATTGTCAAAGTCTCCTAACTCCTCATAGCAGTTAGCAAGATTTGAATATAGAAAAGGAAAAGCCGCCTTTACAGTGTCGTTATTTATTTTTAATGCAAGCTGTAAAGATGTTTGTATCCATTTCAATTTATCGGGAGCATTTTTTTGATGCCGGGCCACATAATAAGCAGAAGTAAATTTTTCAAAGTCATTTGCCGCTTCATTCCAGGCTTGAAGAAATAGTTTACTTGCTTCGTCAGGTTTGTCTTTTTCTTCCATAATCATACCTTGAAGACAGAGTTTAACTACATTATTGGTTGGATTGAATTCCATATTCTATATCGGGCATTTTAATTTCACCAGCGGTTAACAGCACTTTATATAATACATAGATATTGCTACTATGGTTTTGAATATAACACTTTCCACGCAGCTTCATATTTGTCTCCTTTTTTCCATTGCGGTTGTGCCGGGTTGTCTGCAATATACTTTGCGGCCAGGATAAATGTCTTCATATATTTAAGCGTATATCCCAAATCTATATTGCCAATTTCGTCACCGAGCTGGTGATAATATTTCCTGATCGTTTCATCAACTTTTTTTATTCCCATCCCGAATGTGGGTGCCGGCACTCCTTTCGCCGCAAAGCTTACGTTATCGCTCCTATCAAAAAGATTCATCTCAGGCGCAGGATCTCCCTTTAGTGTTAAACCGTATGCGGTACATGCTTTACTAATATCATCATCAGCTGAAGTTCTTCCCAGTCCGATTACATTTATAAGGCTGGTATCATTGTATCCGCCATTATCAATATTTAAATTAAAAACAACTTTTTCCAAACCGATAGGCGGATGTGCTGCAAAATGTTTACTGCCCAAAAGTCCCATTTCCTCACCCGTAAAGGCAATAAATAAGATGGATCTTTTTGCAGGGTGTTGGGCAAAATAATGTGCTGCATTGATAACAGCAGTAACACCAATAGCATTATCCCTTGCGCCATTGTAAATACTATCCAGTTTTCCTTCTTCCATCTTAGGCACGGCAGCAACACCCATATGATCATAGTGAGCAGAAAGAACGATGAATTCATTTTTTAGTTGAGGGTCTGTTCCCTCAACCCATCCCATCACATTTTTAGCCGGTACATTTATAAAATTGTTGCCCGTCACATTTATTGAAGCCGTTGCTGAACTTTTAACAGCCGGAAGTAACCCGGCTTCCGGATCATGTATCATAAAAACCGGTATCATTGAGTCTTGCGATACGACAACACGCTGGCTGCTAAATGCATGCTTAGGGCGTTCCCAATCGCTAGCGGACTGCCAGTACCTTTCTATAATGGCGATGGCGCCTTTTCCCTGTAAAAGTTTCTGTTTTGCATCCCGGAAACGACCGGCGGCCGACAGTTTTGTTGAATCGTTTTCACCCATGTTAACCACAACAATTTTACCCTTTACGTCGATATCAGCTACATCTGCAGCTGTACCAAAACCTGCAAAAACTACTGGTGCCGTTAGTTGAAGGCCGATACCCCTGGCTTGCAAAAGATCTTTTCCTATGTAATAAGTTTTGTTGCCGACAACAAGGTATCCATTGGCAGGTGCTGAGATGATCCTGAGCTCAAAATTTTGAACATAGTTTTCTGTTCCTGCCATTTCCTGCAAACCGAAGCTCCTGAACTGTTCACTAAGATAGCGGGCAGCAATATGTATCTCGGGCCGTGTATTACCCCTGCCCATCAACTCATCCGAAGCCAGGAAACGTAAAGGTGCCAATGCTGCATTGGGCGAATTTAACCGGTTGATCTCTTCGACCACGGAAGATTGTGCCATCGAAAAAAGGATCGAAAAACATAAAATGAAGGAGAGACTTGCTTTTTTCATTATAAAAATTTTAAAGACAATAAAATAGTTAACCGCTAAGCCGAAGTTAAGACTGCAGCACGACAGAATTCCGTTCGCTGAAACTAAATTGGATTATTCGATGGCCTATTCGCTGATCTTGATCTGCCAATCTGTTTCAACATCCTTATTCATCAAAAGGTTCAAGTCAATATATTTCTCTGAACCTTTCACAATAAAATTTAAGTTCGCCTGTCCTGCAGAACCTTGTGAACTGGTTGACATTCTCAAACCTCCCAAAGGAACAAGAAAAACACTGTTTACAACACCTGCTTTTGTTTGAATAGCCTTACTTGTCTTTATAAAATTAACAGCACTGTCAAAAGCAGTTGTCTGTTGTGTGGCAAAAAACAAAACGCCTTTAATTATAATGACGAAAATTGATAGTCCAATGCCTGTTTTTTCAAGCACTGTATTTTTATTCTGAAGCTTTTTGTCTTTAATTATTTCACGTAAAATGAAAATTATTGAAAGCCAAAGTAATACCCAACCTATTGTTTTGCTTTCCCAAAAAAAGTAAAGTCCAGCAAGCCGGCATAAATAGCCATAAAGCAGAAAAGCTGCTGTTGTAATTATTAACTTCCTTGTGAAGTTGGAAAATGAATTAAAATGTTTCAATTGTTGTATAATTTTCCGCCTGCCCTCCTGGCACACAAATGCATTGGTGATTATATTTTATTTTCGTTTCCTCTGCCACGAACCGTGGCGAAAGAATTTTTATCCTGTTATCCAGGTATTTTCTTTTCTATCCATTTATTAATTTTTGTTTCCAGTATAATGAGTGGTAAGCAACCATCTTTTAAAATTTCGTCATGAAATTCTTTGATGTTAAATTTATTGCCCATTTTTTTCTTTGCTCTTTCCCTCAGTTCTATAATTTTTAATTCTCCCACTTTATAACTTACCGCCTGCCCTGCCGTAACCATATACCGTTCTATTCGTTGTTCAGCCTCTGTTGCAGATACCGGTTGATTCTCCAATACATAAGCGATTGCTTTTTCACGGCTCCATCCTTTGTAATGTATTCCTGCATCAACCACTAACCTTACTGCCCTTTCTATTTCATTATTCAGCCTGCCCAGGTATTGATAAGGGTCTTTGTACATACCTAATTCTTTTCCCAGGCTTTCAGCATATAAAGCCCATCCTTCTCCAAAAGCGCTTGTCCAGTATGCTTTTCTAAATTCAGGAATGTCTGCTTCCTGCTGAATAGCTATTTGATAATGATGGCCCGGAATAGCTTCATGAATAAATAATCCTTCCATAGCAAAATAATTGTACTTGCCAGGCTCTCTTACCGTTTCATAAAAAACACCTGGCCTTTTTCCATCCCGTGATGGTTTATTGTATTGGGCATTTGCCCCGGCTTCCCTGAATTTTTCAGTAGCCCTTACTTCAAATTTTGCTTTTGGTTTTAAATTAAAAAGTATGTTCAGTTGCGGTAACATGCTTTCCTCATAACTCCTGTATTTATCCAATACTTCAGCCTCTGTTTTAAAAGGGAAAAATTTGGGGTCGGTTCTTACATACTGAAAAAAGGATTTCAGGTCGCCTGCAAAGCCAACCTGTTGTTTTACAGAGTCCATTTCTTTGCGGATACGGGCCACTTCGCTAAGCCCTAAATTAAAAATAGCTTCTGCTGTAATGTTTGATGTGGTATAAAACTTTAACCACAATTCATACTCCTGCTTTCCATTATAATTATCTAACAGCCCGGATGTTTTTCTTGCTTTGGTAATATATTCTGTAACAATATAATCATGCAATTTTTTATATGCTGGCTTAATGATATTTTCAATGGCTTCAGAATAATCTCTTCTTAATTGAACAACAGCTACACTACCTATATTGCCAGGCAGTTTTAGTAAAGGTTTATAAAAAACATTTTCCTGTAAACCACCTTCAAATAATGGTTTTAATTGTGCCGGCACTTTTTCCATGGCCGCCTTTGGATTTGAATTATTCATGGCAAGGCCTTTTTGCATATTGGCAATGGCTTGGTCAACCCAACGTTGAAAGCCCCTCATGCGGCTGATGAAATTCCTGAAATCTTTTTCTGTGTTAAAAGGTATAAATCCTGCACCTGAACCTAATGTGGCAAACCGTGTAGGAAAGCTGAATACGAATTGATCGACCGGCCTGTAAAAACCTAATGAGTTATTTAACCTTTCGTTTTCTGATGTAAGCTTGTAAGTAAGTATATCCACACTTAACTGCTCCGAAGCTGTGAGGTCTGCTTTGTTGATGGTGCTTAGTGTGTCAAGATATTTTTTATTGAGTGCTTTTGCCTTGCTTATATAATTTTCGCTGATGGTGATCTCCAGTTCACTGTTATAATCATTTATTCCTTCCTGTGTAGCTGTTAAAGGATTTAGTGCATAGTATTCTTTTGAATATTGTTCTAATAATGGCGCCAGTTGAAACGGCGGCGTTTTTTTATAGGAAGGTTGTGAAAAGCTGCTGAGTATTACTACTGTAATGATGGAGATTATTCTTTTCATTCCTTATGATTTTTGGCTTGTTGATGATAAAGCTGCTTATGATGTTGTGGCGATAAAATTGACGACAACTCTCAAATTTACGTAACTGTGCTGTTTCATTAATGTTTCTGTATTTAAAGTTTTTAATTGCATCTTATTAGGCAACACTCACAGTGCCAGAAGCCTGAATAGGATTTAGGATACGTAAATGAATGTTCTTTAAGGTGGTTTTATTTTTCTTTTTTTCTTGATAAAAAAAGAAACAAAAAAATCAAGACGAAACGATATACAGCCCGTTTCGTCAGCAGCTATGTGGAACGATTGTGCTACTGTGGCTTCGGCATTGTATCGCTACTCTTAGAATTGAAGAGTGTAACTTGAAGCGTAGAAATTTTGTTTTTGAAATGTATATTTCCTGAGTTGCAAACTCAGGATAGCTGGGCCAAAGCGGGTTATTTTCGATGCCAAGTCCATGTCAAGTCACTTACAAAGTTAACCGATAAGCGCTGGCAAAGGTTCTTTAGATTATCTCTCAGCATTTCAATATCATGAATGCCATTTTTAGGAACAATCAATGTTTCACCTGTCAATAATTTCACATAAAAATGACTCGGAATTTCTATAATTTTTTCTACATTTTTTAATTGCAATTTGGCTTCGCACATCTTGTCTTTCGTTTCTATGGTTTCATCACTGAAAACTATTTCAACTGTTTGTCCGAACCTGTTCTTGTAAACCTCATCAACAGATCGTTCGCAATTTTTTAATTGAGAACTTTTTAGCATTGAGGGATAGAAGAATAAAAAAATGATTGTAAGGATAATAAAATAGAGTGTTAAGTAGTTTCCCCATTTACCTTGTCCGACGAAGTAAAAAGCGACACTTAAACCCAAAGAAAATCCATCATATATTAAACATGCTTTTCTATTCTCTTTCTTTAACCATACAGATTGAGAAGAAGTATAAAGCTGGTGTTGTAGATAATCATTACGATCCAATTGGTAGTTAAGTGTCATAATAGTGGAGTTGCAGGCAACTCTCAAATATACGCAACTCTTGTACTTTAAAATTCTCCTGATCAATCCATTTGTGTGCCAGCAGTTAGGTTTTTTTCACTACGATAAAAGCTCCCAAAAGCTCCGCAGATGAACGGAATGCGACGCCACCGCAGCCCCACAATGACCTAATGTTCGTACCAAAAAATCACCTAAAATCAACTACCTTCGCCTCCCGATAAAAATCGGGATAAAAATAGGAACCGACGGAATGAAGAACATCAGAAATTTTTGCATCATTGCCCATATTGATCACGGCAAAAGCACCCTGGCCGACCGCCTGCTGGAATTTACCCATACTATCAGCGACAGGGATATGCAGGCGCAGGTGCTTGATGATATGGACCTGGAAAGGGAAAAGGGCATTACCATTAAGAGCCACGCCATACAGGTAAACTATAAATGGAAGGGCGAAGATTATGTGCTGAACTTGATAGATACTCCCGGCCATGTGGATTTCAGCTACGAAGTGAGCCGTGCCCTTGCCGCCTGCGAAGGCGCTTTGCTTTTGGTGGATGCAAGCCAGGGCATACAGGCACAAACCATCAGCAATTTATATTTGGCAATTGATAACAATCTTGAAATTATCCCCGTGATAAACAAGATCGATATGGACGGTGCCATGATACCGGAAGTAACCGACCAGATCGTTGAACTCATCGGCTGCAAACCGGAAAGTATATTGTTGGCGAGTGGTAAAAGCGGTATAGGTATTGAAGAAATATTAACAGCGATTATTGAGAGAATTCCTGCGCCAAAAGGCGATGAACAGGCTCCATTGCAGGCATTGATATTTGACAGTGTGTTTAATTCTTTCCGTGGCATTATTATTTACTACAGAATTTTTAATGGCACTTTAAAGAAGGGTGAAAAGATAAAATTCTTTAATGCAGGTGGCGAATACCATGCTGATGAAGTAGGCATTTTAAAACTGGGCATGGAGCAAAAGGGTGAAGTAAAGGCAGGTGATGTGGGTTATATCATCACTGGTATTAAGAATGCTAAGGAAGTAAAGGTTGGTGATACCATTACGAATGTTATCAATCCATGTAAGGATTATATCCACGGATTTGAAGATGTAAAGCCGATGGTATTCGCTGGCATCTTCCCAGTGGAGACGGATGCGTTTGAAGAGTTGAGGGACTGCATGGATAAGTTGCAGTTGAATGATGCATCGCTGACTTTTGAATTAGAAACATCACAGGCATTGGGCTTTGGTTTCCGTTGCGGCTTTTTAGGAATGCTGCACATGGAAATCATCCAGGAGCGTTTGGAAAGAGAGTTTAATCAAACCGTAATTACAACTGTACCAAACGTAAGTTTTACAGCTGTTACCAATAAAGGCGAAACCGTTATCATCAACAACCCAACGGAAATGCCTGACCCAACAAGGATCGATCATATTGATGAGCCTTTTATCAAAGCACAGATCATTACCAAACCGGATTATATTGGCAACATTATGACGTTGTGTATTGGCAAACGTGGCATCCTTACTTCTCAAAGTTATTTAACACCAACCCGTGTTGAATTAAGTTTTGAAATGCCGTTGACAGAAATCGTATTTGATTTTTATGATAAATTGAAAAGCATGACGAGGGGTTATGCTTCGTTTGATTATCATCCTATCGGTTACCGTGAGAGTGATATTGTGAAGATGGATATTTTATTGAACAATGAAAAAGTGGATGCTTTGAGTGCGTTGATACACCGTGGCAGGGCACATGAGTTTGGCCGTAAGCTTTGTGAAAAATTAAAAGAGTTGTTACCAAAGCAACAGTTCCAGATAGCGATACAGGCAGCGATAGGCGCTAAGATCGTTGCAAGGGAAAACATCAGTGCGATGCGTAAGGATGTTACTGCAAAATGTTATGGCGGTGATATAAGCCGTAAACGTAAGTTGTTAGAGAAACAAAAAGAAGGTAAGAAAAGAATGAAGCAGATCGGAAATGTGGAAGTGCCGCAGGAGGCGTTTTTGGCGGTGTTGAAATTGAATGATTAATTGATTTTAAAATAGTAATACTATGAGTGATCTATCATTGAACAATGAAATGAACATGCAGGTGACAGCACGTTTTATTGCAAAGGGTGTTGATAGCCCGTTAACAGGCGATGCTTATAAAATGCGTTTGTTTGATAAAGATATTTTTGATGATGATTATATAGGCGAAAGCGGCCTGGACAGCAATGGTGTTGCTAAAATAAACTTTACCCATACAGCTTTCAGTGATTTAGGCAACACGGAAACAATGCCTGATTTTTATTTTGTGGTTGTAAAAGAAGGTAAGCAGATCTTTGAAAGCAAAATAGTAAATGACATTGATGTGGAGGCTGTTGAAAAGTTTAAAATGGGAGAGGGGGAAGTGATGGACCTCGGAACTTTTCTTGTAGAGCCTTGATAATATTTCATGGTATAGCAATGTATTGAATCCGCTTCTGGCGGATTTTTCTGTTATAGCTGACTAAGGGAATATCTTTTTTAGAGGTTCAAAAATTGATTATCACACATTGATGAATCTTCCTTTTTCTTAATTGTATCAATTGTTGGAGGATTAAAAAAACTGCTTGTGTCAACAGCAATCTTCCCGGTAAATATTGTTTGAGATGTGTCAGGTTCTTGTATCGCAGGCACACCCATTAGCGGAAATTCTTTTTCTGGTTCAACAGGTTCTATTACTGACATTCCTTGTGTAATGACTTCAACAGATATTATATCACCTGTTAATGTTGTACATGTTTGTTCTACAGTTGTATCAATATTTAGTCGTATGCCTCCAACAGTTGAGTTAAAAGGAGGAGGCGTATTAATTGCACTTTTATCATCTGCCATTACAAATGGAAGAGTTTCTCCAAGCGTATCAGCTTTTCCAACCAATGCATCACAAGAAAACAGCATGCTGCTGAAAGCCAGCAAACATGCTGTTAAAAACTGTTTCCACAGGGGCATTGATACTGTATAGATGTTGTAAGGGAGTTGAATTTTTATACGTTGCAGCTGTTCAGTCTTAAAACGGCCACAAACACTTTCTTCTTTCTTTTTATTGATGAAAAAATATTTTATTGCTGAGTCATTCATGCCAGTAAAATCAACTACTGTTTTACAGCAAACGTTGCAATGGCGGCCTTGCTCATTCGGCGTCATTTCATTCCAGTCTTCGTGGCAAGGTTTGGGAATACTAATGTGCATCATACGCTGGTTTGTATGTAGAGATGCAGCAGCGATCAATTTTGCATAAAGCACATGTAGAAAAAATAAAAGCGGCTCAAACCTGGTTGAGCCGCTTTCAATAATTCATTATCAATTTTCAATAGTTATTTCTGCTTCTCCGCCCATGCGTCCATCTTTCTTTCAAATACATCCATTGGCATACAGCCATCTTTTAATACTTCATCATGAAAGGCGGCAATATTAAATTTAGCACCTAATTGCTTTTCATATTTAGCCCTTAACTCTCTTATTTTTAAAGCACCTGTTTTATAACTTAATGCCTGAGCAGGTATGGCCATGTATCTTTCGATGGCGGCAACAGCTTCCTGTTCGCTTGATGGTAAATTGGCCAGCAGGTATTCAATCGCTTTTTCACGGCTCCAGCCTTTGCTGTGTATGCCTGCATCTACTACCAGGCGAACGGCCCTCAGCATTTCATCACCAAGGTTGCCTACTTTTTGATAAGGGTCAGCGTATAATCCTAATTCACTGCCGAGTGATTCTGTATAAAGCGCCCAACCTTCGCCGTAAGCGCCATACCAGCTAAAGCGCCTGAATTTTGGCAATGCTTTATTTTCCTGCTGTAATGATATTTGATAATGATGCCCGGGAATAGCTTCATGTGCAAACAATGTTTCCATGCCGGTGTAGTTGAACGTTTTTGCATCCGGTATTGGCGTATAAAAAATACCGGGCCTGCTGCCATCTTCTGTTGCCTGGTTGTATTCTGCACTGGCGCTGGCTTCCCTGAAAGCTTCTGTTCTTCTTATTTCAAATTTGGTGGTGGGGAACCTGCCGAATAATTTTTTCAGGTAAGGTTCTTCTTTTGCCTGTATGGCACGGAAGGCTTCCAATACTTCTTCCGGTGTTTTAAAAATGTTGAATTTTTTATCCGTGTTTATATAATTAAAAAACGCTTTTAGATCGCCGGTAAAACCAACCTGTGTCTTTATTTTTTCCATTTCGCCTTTTATCCTTTCCACTTCTTTCAGCCCTGTTTCATAAATTTCATCAGGTGTTTTATTGGTGGTTGTCCATTGGCGGATAAGATAATTATATTTTGCTTTGCCGTTGGTAGTGCTGTCAATACCACTGCTGCTGCGGCCTTTGGGCAGGTATTCCTTTTCAATAAAATCAGTGAGTTTTTTGTAAGAAGGAATTATTTTTTCAGTAATGGCTTTTGTATAGGCTTCTGTTATCCTTGTTTTTTCAGCCACCGGAAAACTATCCGGTAATAATTTAACAGGACTGTAAAAGTGGTTGCTTTTTGCATCAGCGGTTACAAATGCCCTTACCTGCGGCACCATTTTTACGATCAACGATCTGGGTAATACATAACCCTGGTTCATGCCTGTACGCATATTAGCTACTACAGTATCAACCCACACAGCAAAGCCATCTATCCTTCCTAAAAAATTATCATAGTCCTTTACTGTTTTAAAAGGCTGGTCGCCTGAGCCGCTGCCCAACATGCCAAAAGTTATTTGCTTGCCCCAAAACTGGTTGATAGGCATCAGCTCATCGTGGTAGTCAAAACTTTCCAACTGTATTTCCATCTCTCTTTTAAAAATGTCATAGCTGATACGGTCATTCTCGTTGAGATTATCCCTGTTGAAAGTTTTAACACTGTCAAGATAACGGGTATAGAACTGTTTTGCCTCATTGATAAAAGCAACGCTTACATCATTTCTGAAAATATTATTGTAGCGGTTATCGCCGGAAGTGGTGGCTTCTAAAGGATACAGTTTCATCCTGTCTTCCCAATAATTATCAAACATGCTGTTGATGGCAGCAGAATCATTTCCGGTTGCCGCAGTACTTGTAGATGTTGAATTGTTGTTACAGGCCATAATACAAATTGAAAGCAGTAAACAGCTTCCTGTTAATAGTTTCATCATACTTTTTTTTATTTCATTTTTAGGATGGGCAAAGTAGGATTTTTTGCAGGAATGGCTCAGGAAAATTTATGAATGGGAATAACAGGATTTGCCGGCGCCTTTCGCTGGCTACTTTTTACCTTTGCCCAAAACTAACCAGTGGCAAAAAAACAAACTTATCGCCAGCGATATACCAATAAACTCATAAATGCCGGAGAAGAACCTGTACCTCAGGAACGTAAAGAAAGAATACCCATTGACCCTGCATTGCAGCAACAATACCTGGAAGGAAAAGTGATATTGGTTGATAAACCATTGCACTGGACATCCTTTGATGTGGTGCGTAAACTGCGTAGCCTGTTACAAATAAAGAAGATCGGTCATGCAGGAACACTTGATCCATTGGCAACAGGATTGCTGATAGTGTGCACCGGCAAGTTTACCAAAAAGATAAACGAATACATGGCGCAGGAAAAGGAATATACCGGCCATTTTACATTGGGTGCTGTTACACCTACTTATGATCTGGAAAGCAATCCTGAGCAGGAGAAAGACTTGAGTTTTGTAACAGCAGCATTATTACACAAAACCACCCAGCAATTTATTGGAGCCATCGAACAGTTTCCACCCATTTATTCTGCCATAAAAAAAGATGGCGTGGCATTGTATGAATTAGCAAGAAGGGGAGAAGAAGTGGAATTGAAAGCCCGTAACATCAGCATTACTGGTTTTGAAATTACAAATATTGAATTACCTGTTGTGGCATTTAAAGTTACCTGCTCCACGGGCACCTACATACGAAGTTTGGCGCATGATTTTGGCAAGGCGCTGGGTTGCGGCGCTTATCTCAGCAGCCTTCGCCGTACTGCTATTGGTAATTTTAAAACGGAAGATGCAGAGACAATAGAACAATTTGAAGCATCATTAAGAACAGAAAGTAAGAATTAAATACTTGTCCCACAAAGGCACGAAGAAAAACAAAGAAAATACTTTGAGAACTTTGTGTCTTTGTAGGAAATATTTAAAAAGGATAATTAAGGCTGATAGTAAAATTAAAATTTTCATAACGCCACTTACGGTACTCTTCATCTTTGCCCCTGCCGAATAGTTTTGGCAATAGATCATTAAATCCGATAGAAGGTATCTTCCAGCCATCATTCTCTGAAAGCTCAGGCCTTTTAAAACGGAAACCAAAATCAAGGCGGAGTACCACGTAGTTAAAATCCAAACGAAAACCTGTACCAAGGTTTACACCAATTTGTTTATAGAAATTAGTTAAACTGCTTAAAGGGAATTGTGTACTGTCAAACATTTGATCGGGCCTTGTGTTTTTCCAATTCCACACATTACCAATGTCAGCAAACAATGCCCATTTAAGTGCCAGTGTGTTGGGAATAATCTGAGCCAGTTGTTTGCGGTATTCTAAGTTCAATTCAAGTTTAATATCGCCTGTACGGTCATTTAAAGTTCGTTTGTCAAAATTAAGTAATGATTGCGACCCCGGCCCAATGCCCCTTACTGGCCATGCCCTCATGCTGTTGGGCCCGCCACCAAAGTATTGCTTAAAGAAAGGAAGGGTAGAGTCTTTGCTGCCAATAGGAATACCAACGCCACCAAAGAAGTGGATTATTTTTGCACTCCTGGGTTTGTTCCACGATTTTGTCCATTCAAAATCAAGCCGCACAAATTTTTTCAGGTATTTGTTAAGGGCGCCAACATCTTCCAGTGGAAAAGCAAAGTATAGTAAGGCACCAGATTCTTCAAAAGTTAATTTAAGAGACCGTACAATGCTCTTATTTGATTTTACCTTGTTTTTTATATCACTGAAAGCAGCCGTGCTGCCCATTACTAAAGCGGTATTGAATGAATAACGGAGGTAAGGATTTTTTGCAATGGCTGTATCAAAATCGGCTGATCGGTCGTAAAGGTTTGAAAACTCTATATTGATTGGTTTAATAGTGATGGTTTTAGTGGGCGTGATATTAAACTCGTAACCAAGGCCAAGGCCAAAAGAATTTAATTTAAAAAGCCCGATACGATCAGAGTGGCTGATGCTTGCAGCAATAAATGTTTGTTTTGAATACAACTTGTTGAGGCTCGGAAAATAATTAAAAGGATAAATTAGTTTTGGGATACCAAAAGTTAAATTATAACCCGTTTCCTGTGAGTTAATAAAATTAGGAGCACCTGGCCTTGCATTCAGGTTCATTTCAATACCGGCACGGAGGGCATGTGTTATTTTAATGCCTTGTCTTGCGGCGTTTCGGCTTTGCAACGATACGTTGCCTGATAAACCCAGCAGGTTGCCGGAGTTGGCAATATTTACATTGTTGGTGCTGCCGCTGCTGTAGCTGGCTTCAATATTACTTTCAAAGCCATATTTCTGGGCAGGCGACAATTGTATATGCATGTTTAATTTGCCGGTACTGTCTTTTGTTTTTTCTTCCTCCACCACAATGTTTACATTTTGCCATACACCTGTCCGTGAAAAATTACCCAGCGTACTATTGAATTTTTCCTGGCTATACACATCTCCTTTTTTGAAAGTCATTTGTGAGGTTAAAAACCTCTTTTTTACTATAGGTGTATGATAGCGTACAAAAGCAGAATCCCTTAAAGTATCTTCTATAGGTGGCGGCGCTTTGCCTTCAGCATCGGCTGAAGAATAATCAGGATAGATAAAAATGTTGTTGATATAGTATTTTACAAGCCTTGATGTATCCACCTGTGGATTAAGCGCCACGGCTAATTTGATAGTTGGCTTGTCCCGTTTTTCGTGTGCCTCTGCCAGTAAGCGGAGTGTTTCAAACGGATCATCAACATTGGTAAGGGCCTCAATAGTGGTGTCGCCTCTCATGCGCAACTCCTCCGGGGTAAACTTATAGTAGCCATGGTTCCGGTACAGTTCCACCAGGCGGTTTATTTCGCCCAGCACATTCGCCTTTGTTACAGGTTCATTTTCTTTTATCAATGCTTTTTCTTTGGAGGCTTCAGCTAATTGCTGCAGTTCAGGTTTTTTTATTTTATAGCTGAAGGTGTCGATCAGTGTGGGGTTGCCGGCAGTAATGATATATTTAACTGTTACCCTTTTTTCTTTTTCAATTATCGGCTTCCAGTTTCTTGACTTGTAATGATACCCGGTTGATGTGTCAGCTATAAATGTATCTTTTGCGTTATAATAGCCTAAGTGTAGTAAAGTATTTCTCAGGTTTTTTGCTGATATGGCAGCATATGCGCTATCATAAGCTGGTGCATATTTTATCCTGTGAAAAATGAAAAGGACATCTTTTACAACCACTTTGCTGCTGTCATTCAGTTGGCCCGCCATTTTTTGTTTCAGCGAATTTTTCTCATCTTTTGAAAAATTGCCACCTTCAATTTCAATATTTTTTGCAGTACTGCTGAATACAAAGGGTTTATTTTGTTGAAAATTTTTAACTGTGTTGCAGGAGCTGATTAAAACAGAAATAAGCAGTATATTTTTGAGCCGGTTAATCATCTTATCTTTCGGGCAAAAATTCAGTTTAATTTTAATCATTGATGTTAAGCAAAACACATTCCAAATATATCCAAAGTTTGCACCACAAAAAATTCAGGGATGCAGATAATGTATTTATCGCCGAAGGTAACAAAACAGTACCTGAACTATTGACCGCAGGCAACTTTGACTGTAAAGAAATTTTAGCCACTACTGCATGGCTGCAGCAAAACAGTTTGTTCCTGCAAAAATATTTTCATGGCGTGGTGCATGAACTGGAGCTTTTTGAACTGGAAAAAATTTCGGCGCTTGCCACAGCAGGTGATGTGCTGGCGGTGTTTAAAAAGAAACCTATTGAGAAGATCATTGCAAAAGGAACCATAAGTTTAGTGCTGGATACAATACAGGACCCCGGCAATCTTGGCACTATCATCCGTATTGCAGACTGGTTTGGCGTAAAAAATATTATTTGTTCTGAAAACACTGCTGATATGTACAATCCTAAAGTGGTGCAGAGTACAATGGGTAGTTTGGGAAGAGTAAATGTGTTATACGCCAATATTGTAAACTGGCTTAGTGAGAATAAAAGTATCACCACGTATGCCGCTGCATTAAATGGCCAGCCATTGCAACAATATAAAGCATTAAAAGAAGGGATCATTGTAATAGGGAATGAATCAAAAGGGATAAGTGATAAGGTAATGCAATTGTGCAAAGAGAAAATTACTATTACAAAAATTGGTGAAGCTGAATCATTAAATGCGGCTGTGGCAACGGCGATCATTCTTTCGCATATTGTATAGGCGCTGATTAATTCTTTTTCAGATCTTCAAACGAAGTATTTCCAGCCTGTGCCAAATTAACCTGTGGTAAATTGGTATTGAAATTATAGCTGGCACTAAAATTTTTAAAATCAGTATTGATTGAATGAGAGGTAACCATCAGTTTATCATCAACTCTTTTTACAGATAAATAATGAAAGGGTGGTTTATATTTTAAAGCACAATCTGTAAGGCTTTTGTCGTTGCAACTTAATGGCTGATGCAATCCACCACCGCCACCAATTACCACAAAATCTTTTCCTTTTATTTTAAAATGTTCAAATGCATGTGCATGGCCTGTAATAAACAGTTGTGCTTTTTTTGATTTGATATAATCATCCACAAAATATTCCTGCACTCTATTGGAACATCCTACAATTGTGCTGTTGGTGTATGGTGCATGATGGCAGGTAACTATCACTGCTTTTACTGAATCAGTTTCATCAAGATCGGCCAATGTTTTTTTATACCAGTCATTTTGTTTTTTCAGATCGGAAGTAGACAATTTCTTAAAATTTGAATTAAGCAATACCACCGCCACAGAATCTGTTACGGAAACATATCCTGTACTCACATTCATTGGAAAACGTTTTTGAAAATTAGCTTCTCCTTTTTTCTTTCTTCCCATTACTTCATGATTGCCCAACACACCACATACTGCAGTGCCGCTTTTCCTGCAACTGTCTAAGAACAGGTCTACCTTTTTCCATTTGCGGTTGGATGAACCCAGGCCTACCACATCGCCAAGCATATAAAGGCTTGTAGGTTTTTCTTTTAATATTGTTGAGAAGATACTTGCTGTGGCAGTCAGATTTTTATTTGGTTTCAGCCATATTTTTTCCACCAGCATCGGTTGCTGTGTATCGCTTACGAAATAAAGAGTTTTTGAAGCGGTATCCTGTGCAGATACTACCGTGTAAATAGTAAAGACAAGAAATGATAAAAATAATTTTTGTTTCATACGATCTTGAATTAAGCAAACTGAAAAATCAATCCCATTGAAAAACCTTCCACACAAAATGCAATTGTAAAGTAAGTGCAGCATCTTTTGTTTCAAATGCGTTCATAAATTTTCCTTCTGCTGCAATGCCAACTCTCTTGCTTATTGGAAGGGTATAGCTAATTGCAATATTCGAGCCTAAAACCACATCTTTTGAAACCACTTTGCCCCTGTAATTGAGGTGGCTGCTGAGGAAAAAAGACCCGAAACCGGCATAAATATTTAAACGGGGAAGAATTTGCATATTCCACACTATCATGGCAGGGATCGCCTGCAGTACCAGTTTGCCTTCGCCATCCGCATCATTTACTTTATACCTGTAAAAATTAGTAAACCCACTCTCAATGCCCAGCCGCAGGCGGTATCGGGGATACCACATTAATCTGACAGTACCTGCAGGGCTAAATTTATTTAAGCTGCCTGGTGTGGCAACAGAACGCAGGTTTACATCACCGGTATAGTAACTCATACCTCCGCCGGCCTGCAGCACAAACGATGGTTTGCGCCGGGGAAGCCTGTCTTTCTTAACTTTTCTTTGTGCTTCTGTAATGTTAAAAACACAAAGCAACATAACCGATAATATGATCTTACTGGCGTACATAATAATTATAAGCAATACATGACGGGAAGTTTGACAATATGCCATCAAAATTTCCTTCCCTTATAAACTGTTCAATAAATTCAGGCACATCCAGTGTCCATACAAATGCCCTGCGGCCTTGTGCATGTATGGTGGCTACATTTTCATTTTGTGTTCCTTCTGTAAAACGGGGTGCCCATATTTTTGCATTTACCCTTTCTGCATCGGCAATACTCAGTTCACAAAGCGATGGCGTTGTTGCATAATCGGGCAGCGACAAAAAACTATTGAACTGGTCTTCTCCCGGAAGGCCGATCACAATTTCAACATGTCGCCCCTGTTGTGCTGCCAGTTGTGTAAACTCCTGTTGCAGTTCCTGTACTTTTTCTAATGAACCAATGTATTTTGTGTCAAGCCATACAAAAGTTAAACCCGTTCTGTTTACTACTGCATTTAATGCCTGGCTTAACGTTGGTATCCGTTCACCGTTTATCAATCTTACAAAAGCATTTAACTGGGCATAGGTATAATTTTCAATCGGCCCCACAAGCCCACATTTTTGTACTAAGCGAAGGTTAAGGTCATTGTCATGATATAAAATAGGAATGCCATCTTTTGTAAACCTCACATCTATTTCTATCCCGGTAGAACCAAATTCTGCTGTTTTCAGGATCATCTCTACTGAGTTTTCAGAAACGGGCAGCAGGTCGCTGTTTCTTCCGCCGGAACGGTGTGCAAGAATATTAAAACCGGCAGGCGAATTATTAAGCCTGCGGTTATAAGTAAGCACAATACTATTTTGCGGCTCTTCCTGGCCGTTACCAAATACGCCTTCCATTACAATACTGCCGGTAGTAACCACCGGCGAAGAGCTTAAGAGCAGGGCGGCGCCATTTGTAGTACTAATGGTAAACCTCACAATCCCTGTTTCTGTGCTTACCATTTTGCGCCAGTAACCATTCAATAAAATTTCGCCATTCAATTGTTTTCCTTCACAAATAAAATAAGCAATGTCCTGGCCAAAGAAACCGGAAACATGAAACACCGTGTCGCTGCCAGTTATAATATAACTCCATTTTACAGCACTGAGCCCTCCAAAAACATCACTGCCATCTGATACATCATACACTCCTTCCATTGCCTGCCTTGTAATAAAATTTAATTGCTGTGCAGCAGGGTTTTTAAAAAGCGCCCAGCTGGATGGATCAGGCATTTCAACCTTGTATTCTTTTTTGCAGGAAAAAAGGAATGAACTTATGAATAATATGGTGATGAAGTTTTTCATAGTATAAAGCCAACAGTTATTTGAGGATAAAAAACCTTTCGGTTGGTTTTATAAAATAACGACCATGTTTGCCAGTAAAAATTATTACTGATGGCACTAAAGGCAAGTGTTAAATGCTTGCGCTGGTAAAAAGGTTGTTCAATGGCTAATGTTATTGACTCGCCATTGTAATATCTTTTGTTTGAAATGAATTTGTTTTCCCCGTTAAGGGCTTCGTAATACAAATTAAAACCAACCTGCAATTTTAAGCTTATCAGCAGATCTTTTCTTGTCATATATCCAATGGATGCTGACGGATATGTTAACCAGCCTGAAGCCTTGCTATCAAAGCCCTGAACTTTTAAAAAGCCAAACCAAAAACCAATATCGTTGCCTGCACTCCAGTAAAATTTCTTACCCAAAGGTTTTACATAATGTACACCTGCCGTAAAATGGTTTTGAAGAAACTGGAATGAAACCCTTGCCTGTGCCTGCACATTTTCAGATATTTTTCTCAATGCTACAAACTCACCACATGGAATCCGCAGCCTTACCTCTTCTGTAATATCTTGTGGTGTGGTTAAAAAACTAAACCCTAATGAAGTGCGCCAGTGCTCCTTATACATTGGGTAAGGAAAAAAAATGGCCCTGTGCTTTGCATTAAAAGTTGAGTCCTGTGCTGAACTGCTGAGTACAGTAAAAAAAGCAAAATGCAACAAAATTATTTTTAACACAGGGTGATGCATATAGTTGTATAAAGCAGTTTGTTTATTAAAAGATGAAATACATTGTAAATTAATGAATGGTTTTTTATTTGCTTCATTAGATTTGTCTTTTCTTACTTTTTTCCAAACCCGTTCACCGCCGGTAAACCGCAGCTTACCGAAAAATCCACCCATATTACCTTGCTGGTATTGCCTGCATAACCCATACAACATAGTTTTGTTTAAAATTTACAACTATGAGCAACGGAAATGATAACAAACCTAACAACAGCAGGATAGTGGCAGGTGTTTTCATTATAATAATTGGCCTCCTGTTTTTTGTAAGGCAAACAGACATCAACATTTTACCCTACTGGTTATTTACCTGGCCAATGATATTAATTGCCATTGGTGTTTACCTTGGCATCAAACATAATTTTACCGGCAGCAGCTGGCTGGTAATGCTTATCATCGGCGGTTTCTTTTTAGTAGATGATGTATTGGATATGTATTCACTACGGCCTTATCTAGTGCCTGCTATTTTAGTAGGTGTTGGGCTAATGA
>JAZKGV010000077.1:48971-65432 GCA_040385725.1 Bacteroidota bacterium
AAAAAAAAAAGACGGGTGGGGATGCAAGGGCAGATGGAAGAAATGGAAGGATGATGGCATAGTACAGGTAACAGGGCCTGCAATAATTCATGAAACAACCGATAATTCCACAACTGGTGAAGAATACATTGATACAGCTGAAAAATTAGATGCCACCGCCATTTTCGGTGCAGTAAAAAAAATTATAGTGAGTAAAAACTTCAGGGGCGGCGATGCCACCAGCATTTTCGGCGGATCAGAAATTGACCTTAGCAAAGCTGATATAAACGGCACCGTTAAAATTGATGTTACAGCCATACTTGGTGGCGTAAAATTAATTGTTCCACCACACTGGACGGTAAGACAGGACGTAACTGCCATCTTCGGTGGTGTGGATGATAAACGTGACACATACAATGTGGTGACTGCACAGAATAAAGTATTGATATTGGACGGAACTGCATTTATGGGTGGTATTGAGATTTCAAGCTATCGCTAATTGATAATTAAAAATGGAAAATTGAAAATTGAAAATGGAAAATTCTAACGCTTTATAATTCATTTTCAATTTTCAATCGATAAACGGGATTTAAAGTAAGCCAAACTAACAAAGCAAAATTTTATGAACTGGTACATCACCAAAATTGTTTTCCAGGTAATTTTTTCCGGACGGGAAGAGCTGCCACAATTTGATGAGCAATTGCGTATCATTATGGCATCTTCAAAGGAAGAAGCTTTTGCTAAGGCGCAACAATTGGGCAGTAGCGAGGAGGGAAGTGTGGTAAATATGAATAACAGCCAGCTTATCCATTGGAAATTTATCAATGTATCAGCTTTGTACCAGTTAAAGGAATTACTGGATGGAGCAGAAATATGTTCCACCACTCATGAACCGGATAGTGCAGAAAACTTTATTGAAATGGTACACAACAAAGCGGCATGTATTAAAAACAATGATACTTTAGAGATATTGCAGTTAGTATAACAAACCATGGCCAAAACACCACTATCACAAAAAAAATTTATAAGCATATTCATTGGCAGCTGGCTGGTGTGGGCAAGTGTACATACATATGTGTTGTACAGCCTTGGTATTAACTGGACAGTGGCGCTGGCAGATAGCGCCATTACCAACTTCCTTCTTAGTGGTGCCTGTATTTTGCTAAGCAATAACCTCCAGTTCTATCTTCCTAAAAAAGACCGCTATTGGTATATACTTACTTTTAGTATGTTTATTGCGGCAGTAGTTTGGCTGATAGTAAAATATTCATTGCGGTGGCTGGCACCTGGTGATACCATGTATCACAACATAGTACAGCAGTCATATACCATACGCTACTGTACAGCATTTTTAATTTCCGCATTTATGGCAGTGATAAGTGTGCTGTGGTACACTTTTGAAGAAAAGGAAAAAGAAACGCAAAGGGAAAACGAAACAGCAAGATTGGCAAGGGAGGCAGAACTGTTTAACCTGCGGCAACAATTGCAACCACACTTTTTGTTTAACAGTTTAAATTCCATTAATGCACTTATTGGCACAAGGCCGGCAGAAGCCCGGGCAATGGTACAGCAGTTGAGCAGTTTTTTACGAAGCACATTAAAAAAGGATGAAAACCAGTGGGTGCTTTTACAGGAGGAACTGGAGCAGTTGGAATTATATCTTGCCATTGAAAAGGTAAGGTTTGGTAACCGCCTGCAAACAGTGGTGCAAACAGACGAAGCTGCTTTGCAGATGAAACTGCCGGCATTGCTACTGCAGCCATTGGTGGAAAATGCCATTAAGTTTGGGCTATACGGAACTGTTGGTGAAACAACGGTAGAGATTCATGCCTCAGTTATCAATGGGGAAATAGTGATCGCTGTTATCAATCCATTCGACAACGACAGCATACCAGATGAAAAAGGTACCGGCTTTGGGCTGAACTCTGTAAAGAGAAGGTTGTATCTTTTATTTGGCAGAAATGATTTGGTGGAAACAGAAATACAGGGCAACCTGTTTATTGTGAGTGTAACAATACCTCAGATGGTTTAGAAGTTTAGGGTGTAATTATGGAGATTTAACGCCCCTAAACTTTCTAAACTCCTAAACTCTAATATGAAGAAAGTAATATTAATAGATGATGAGCCACTGGCAAGAATGGTGGTGATGGAATACCTGCAGTCGTTTCCGCAGTTGAATATGGTGCAGGAATGTAATGATGGTTTTGAAGGTGTGAAAGCCATTCAGCAGCACCAGCCCGACCTTATTTTTCTTGATATACAGATGCCGAAAATTAACGGTTTTGAAATGTTGGAATTACTGGAGCAACCACCTGCTGTTATATTCACTACCGCATTTGACGACTACGCCATCAAAGCATTTGAAACACATGCGGTGGATTATTTATTAAAGCCATTTAGTAAGGAGCGTTTTGATAAAGCGGTGAATAAATGGCTTGAACAGCAAACCAATAATACAAGCGCTGCTAATACTCAACACCTACTGGAAGCAGTAGCTCAAAGTCCTGCTCAACAAAACCGCATTGTAGTAAAGAATGGCAGTAAAATAAAGATCATCCCGGTAAATGATATTCTATACCTGGAAGCTGCAGATGATTATGTAAAAGTGCACACAACTGAAGGCTATTTTTTAAAAAGTAAAACAATGGGGCATTTTGAGAACACACTGGATGCAAATATTTTTTGCCGTTGCCATCGCTCTTATCTTGTAAACACACAATACATCACAAGGATCGACCCTTACGAAAAAGATAGCCATGTGGCGGTGTTAAAGAACGGAACAAAAGTGCCGGTGAGCAGGAGTGGGTATGGAAAATTGAGAGAAGCCCTTGGCCTGTAATTTTCTTATGCTGTTTTTAATAAGCCGGATACAATGTTTATAGTTAAAGCCACTACAAAAGTGTTTAGCATAAAAGCCAGCAATCCATGCAATAAAACCACCCTTCGTATTTTTTTTGAACTTATTTCCACATCAGATACCTGGAAGGTGCAACCGATGATAAAAGAGAAATAAGCAAAGTCAAGATAATCCGGTTTTTCATCACCGGGGAAATCAAGCCCGCCTTCAGATTTACCACTGTAAAATAAATGGGCATAGTGAAAAGTAAAAACCGTATGTACAATAGCCCACGAAAAAATAATACCTGATACTGATACTAAAAGAAAGAGATTTTTACTAACAAGAACAGTATCCTTGTTTAGTATCAAGAGCAGCACACTTACCATGCCGGCAAGCGATGCTAAAATGATCGTGGCAAATACAAAAGGCTTGCTGCCGTCTTCCTTTGAGGCGTTGCGCCTGATACTTGATATGGGCATGGTGAGCAGCACGATCCAGCAAAACAGCAGGTAAGCGGATGAGAAAAAATCAAGGATAATCAATGAATTAAAATACCTGTTATCGCAAGGGGGTATGATAAAAAAGGCAGTTAATGCCACCACAATCGCAAGCAATGTTCTTTGCCAGGGTTTCAGGCGGTTGAAAAAATTCGACTTGTGTTTATGTACTGTGGTTTCGTCCTGCATTTTTATTTTGAAAGTACAACTAATTTTTACAAGCGCATTTTGACAGGCCACATTTTGTATCAATTCATTTTATGAATTTATCTCCCTGTGTTTGGCATATTTTACCAAGGGATAAAAAGAGCCCAGCATGGCCCATATAAAACCGGGATAGCCATCAAATATCAACCCCTTTAAAAAATAAGTTTGTAAAAAGGTAAGTGGAAATTTTAAAAAGAGATAGAACTTGCTTTTTGGTTTTTTCCCTTTCATTTTAGCTGCAGCCAGCGAAGTATACTGATTAAATTTTTCAAAATAATCATACAGGGTTTCATAACTATAATGCAACATCCTGTTTTTTAATAGAGGGGTTTTGCCATTCAGTATTACATCTTCATGCACATCCTCACTGTTATACTGCCCATGTTGTTTATTAAAAAAACGGAGGTGGCTCATATTGTATTCGCCACCAAAACGTAACAGCCTGCCAAGAAATACAAGGCTGATCTTTATTTTGTATCCATGATATGGTGTGGTATCAGCACTAAGAATTTGTTTTATTTCTTGTGCCAGTTCCGGTGTTACAATTTCATCTGCATCTACCACCAGCACCCAGTTATTTTTCGCAAGGCTTACGGCATAATGCTTTTGTCTGCCATAATTTTCAAATGTATGATGAGAGACAGTGCAGCCAAGTTGTTTGCAAATGCTAACCGTGTTGTCGGTGCTGCCACTGTCAACCACTACAATTTCATCGCACCACTGCAATGCTTTTACTGTTGCAGCAATTCTATTTTCTTCGTTCTTTGTAATGATAACAGCGCTTAGCGGTTGTGGCATCGGTTACTTCCTGCTTTTATAAAACAGGTAATTTATTTTGGTAATGAACCAAAGATAAACATTGAGGCATAAATAAAACGCTGTTATAATAATCAGGCAGCCTGTGTTTGATTACTGGTTTCAGCAGCAATCAATTCATCCGGTGGCAGGCAGTAGTCAAACTTTGTAATACTGCTGTGTGGTGGAATGTTTGTTTGCTGCCAGCCGTTGTGTGCCGCTTTTTGCCCGTCAGTTTGCCGGAATGATAAACTGGTTAATACAAAACCAGGAGTGCTTGTTTGAATGTTTTTCATACACTTAATTTAGATGGTTATACTTGATGCAAATGTCTGTAATAGGACAACAGCAGGCAACCACATGTGTATGTGAAAACTGTTAATTAAATACAAAAGATGTTTAAAGGAAGTATTCCACAAAGACGCTAAGGCTAACAAAGAAAATACCTGGTTTCCTTTGTGTCTTGGTGGGAGATTACCAGCTTGGTTTAAAACCATTCATGAACTCGGGGTAGTTTTTGGTTTTATAAACGCTGTCCCCAAAAAATTTCAGCGGAGCTTCTAATTCTTTTGGCTTTAAGTAGCCGGGCATTGGCGCAGGTTGTGCATCTAAGGCAGAAAGAAAAACAGTGGAAGGAAAACTCATTTGCCCAAACAACAGATAAATGGCCAGGTCGTTTGATTTGTATTCTTTATTGTATTCATATTTTTTCCCGTTCCATTCAAAACTTTCTTTTGATTCTGCATCAAGTTTTATAGCATAGTAATGACTATTGATATAAGCCGCCACATCCTCTTTTGCGTATGTTTCCTTATCCATTACTTTGCACCAGCCGCACCAGCTTGTATATACATCCACCAAAATAGGCCTTGGATTTTTTTTATAGGCTTCCTGCATTTCTGCAACCGTCATCCATTGCACTTTTTCTTTTGTTTTCACAGAAAAAGAAAAAATACTTACCAGTGTAATAAAAGCAATAAAAGAAATTGTAACCTTTTGCATACAATATTTGTTTAGTAGCTTAGTCACTTATTTAACGGAAAGGTAATGCATAAAATTGTTGTAGCTATCACCGGGGCCAGCGGTTCTGTCTATTCTAAAGTGCTTCTTGACAAATTATTTGCCATAAAAGAGCAATGGAGTGAACTGTCTGTAGTTTTAACAGAAAATGCCAAACTGGTTTGGCAGACTGAACTGGATAGCGACAGTTATAAAAATTACCCTGCTAAATTTTATACCCAGCAGGATTTTAATGCGCCTTTTGCTTCCGGCTCCGGGCAATATGATATTATGATCATTGTTCCCTGCAGCATGGGAACTTTGGGAAGGATAGCAGGTGGCATCAGTAATGACCTTATCACAAGGGCTGCCGATGTTGTGTTGAAGGAAAGGAGAAAACTGATCTGTGTGGTGAGGGATACACCTTATAATTTAATCCACATAAAAAATATGGAAGCTGTTACGCTGGCTGGAGGAATTATTTGCCCTGCCACACCATCTTTTTACAGCAAGCCAAAAACAATTGAAGAAGTGGCCGCTACTATTGTGGACAGGGTGATTGACCTGGCTGGATTGAAAATAAATACTTATCGTTGGGGAAAATAATGCAAATGAGAATATTGTTATCGTTTCTTTTAGCCGCATTATTAACACCTGCTTCTTACGCCCAAATCGCTGCTGTTACCATATCAGGATTAATTAAAAACAAGACTGATAAATCCACCTTGCCTTTTGTAAACATTGTTTTGAAAACAGAAAAAGACAGCGCTTTTGTTACAGGAACAGTAAGCAATGAAGAAGGCAGGTTTACATTGAGTAATATAAAGTCGGGCAACTATATTTTAGAGTTTTCATACACTGGGTTTGAATTAAAATCACAACCGGTTTTGGTTGGTTCATTAAGTACATTCTTAGATATTGGCATAATAGAATTACAGCAGGATCTAAAGCAACTGCAAGAAGTTGTTGTAAGTTCAAAGCAGGATGATGTGAGCAATAAGATGGATAAAAAAACGTATTCAGTAGCTGCAAACATTAGCCAAAGCGGTGGCTCTGTTTTACAGGCATTAAAAAATTTGCCAGGCGTTACTACCAGCCAGGAAGGTAAAGTAGAATTGAGAGGAAGTGATAAGGTAGCTGTTTTAATTGATGGCAAACAAACGGCATTAACAGGCTTTGGCAGCCAAACAGGATTAGATAACATTCCTGCATCGGCTATTGAGAGAATTGAGATCATTAATAACCCATCTGCTAAATATGATGCCAACGGCAACGCAGGAATTATTAATATTATTTACAAAAAAAATAAGCAGCAAGGCTTTAATGGTAAAGGTGGCTTTACAGCAGGAATGGGTGCATTGTGGCAGAAAAAGGAAAACCTGCCAACTATCCGTCCACAATACCAGGCAACGCCTAAGATCAATCCTTCACTTTCATTAAATTATCGAAAAAATAAGATCAATGCGTTTTTACAGGCAGATTGGTTATACACAGAAACACTCAATAAAAATGAATTTGTGACCAGGAGTTTTAATGATGGTACAATCATTAACCAGCAAACTAAAAGAAACAGGAACACTCATTTTATTACTACCAAAGCAGGGATTGATTGGAGCATCAATGACCAGGATATGCTAACCCTTTCAGGATTATTTGGTATTGAAAAAATAATTGACCGTGGCGACCAGCCATTTTTTAACAAAGATCATTCTGACAGGCTTCGTCTTTGGCAGTTTTTAGAAGATGAATTAAAAACTACGGCGGTGGCATCAGCAGCATATCAGCATAAATTTAAGCAAGCAGGACATTTATTAAATATCGGCTTCAATTACACTTTTCACAGGGAAGATGAAAAATATAATTTTGTAAACAGCTTGCCAACTTATACAGGTTTAGATTCATTTAAGTTGTTATCAGACGAGCATGTTGCTGATTTTAATATTGACTATGTAAAGCCTTTAAAACATGGACGGATTGAAGGCGGTGTAAAGTTTCGTTATCGTGACATCCCAACTAATATGCAATTCAAGCCGGGATTAAATTCGCCTTTAGACACCAATGCAGGCGGAGAAGCAACCTATACAGAAATTATTCCAGCCGTTTATGGCAACTATGTTTATGAAAGTAAAAAGGTAGAAGCCGAAATTGGTTTAAGAGTTGAATATGTGGATTTGCAATATAAAGTAAACCCCAACCACAATACTTATAAAAGTGACGGCTACAATTACACACAGCCCTTTCCTAATGTAAGATTGGCGTATAAATTCAATGACCAAAATAAAATTTCGCTATTCTACAATAGAAGGGTTGACAGACCTAATGAAGTGGACATCCGTATTTTTCCAAAATATGATGATGCTGAAATTATTAAAGTTGGCAACCCGGCACTTCGTCCACAGTTTACTAATACTATAGAGTTAGGTTATAAAACCACGCTGAAAAAAGGCTACTTCTATTCAGCAATGTATCACCGCAGCACACAAGGTACTATTACGAGAATTGCAACACAGGTTCCACCAAACACTTTAATTTATACCGTGTTTCAAAACGCAGGTCATAGCAGTAACACAGGCATCGAAATGGCTTTGCAACACGACTTCTCAAAAGTCTTTTCATTCAATACCAATATTAACCTCTACCAAAACATCATAGATGCATTTTCTGTAGATAACAAATATCCGGTAGTTTCAACTTACACAGCAGACAAAGAAACATTCACTTCGGGCAATATAAAGATCAATGGCGTTTTTCATTTGCCAAAGCAAACAGATATACAGATCACCAGTATTTATTTGGCTCCTGACATTATACCACAGGGAAAAATTAGTACAAGGTTTTCGGTGGATATGGGCATAAAAAAACAAATACAAAAAAGCAAAGGGGAACTGTTTTTTAATGCCAGCGACATTTTTAATACGCTAAGAATAAAGAAAGAATTAAATGGAAATGGGTTTAAGCTAACCAGTACCGACTATTACGAAACACAGGTTTTCAGACTGGGTTATAGTTATAAATTTTAAGGGCTAAAGTTATTCAGATGGTTATAATTGTGAAGCTGAAATTTTATGTAAATATGCCTTCGGGTTGTAGAAATGCCAAGGCTTTGCATTAAGAAATTTCTCAAAAGCTGAGTAATAATGGCGGCTAAAAATGATAACCTATCCGGTAAATTCCACCATCATTTCTTCAATGTTCTTCTCCACACCAGCCACCATCAAAATCTTCTCGATTACTTCTTCCACCACAGCATCCGGGCAACTGGCACCACTGGTAATTAAAATTTTTATTGGCTCTTTATCAACCGGTAAAAATTGATTGCTTGTAATTTCTTCTTTAGTATGAAAATTATAATGCACAATCTCGTCAGCAGAAATAATTTTATCAGCAGCATTTATAAAATAAGTGGGCAATTTTTCTTCACACAATTCAACTAAGTGAGAAGTGTTACTGCTGTTGTAACCACCAACCACTACAGCAATATCGGCTGCTGTTTGTAACATGCCATACACCGCAGTCTGGTTATCGTTTGTTGCGTAACATAAAGTATCTCTTGTATCTGCAAATCTATCTCCTACAGTGGCATCAGTTAAATTATACTGTTGCATCATCACCTGTTTTAAATAATCAGCAATGGCTTGTGTATCGCTGGCCAGCATAGTGGTTTGGTTTACCACGCCAATGCGTTGCATATCTTTGGTTATATCAAAACCTTCGCTGAATCTTCCTTTAAACTCTGTATAAAAATTGTCAGCCGGTTTTTCACCGGTAATATATTTTCCTAATTCGATCGCTTCTTTCATATCATTCACCACTACAGTTGGCGTATGAAAAGCAGCATGAGAAAATGTAGCCCTTGTTTCTTCATGTTTTGGTTTGCCATGTACTACAATACTGTATTCTTTTTTTGCGATCTGTTCACTGCGGTTCCAAACCTTTTCTACAAAAGGGCAGGTGGTGTTATATTTTTCTGTTGGTATGCCGATCTTGTTTAACCTTTCTTCAATCGCCAATGTAGTACCAAACGCAGGGATGATCACCACATCTTCTTTGGTCAGCGATTCAATCGGTACAATTTCTTTTCCATAAGTATCCTGTAAAAACTGTACACCTCTTTCCTGCAGATCGGCATTCACCTGCGGATTGTGTATCATCTCACTCAATAAAAAAATTCTTTTGCCAGGATTTTCTTCCACCGTTCTGAAAGCAATGTCAATGGCATTTTCAACACCATAGCAAAAACCAAAATGCCTTGCCAGGTAAATTTGTATGGAGCCAAAATCAAGCAGGGTAGGGCTGAAATCTTTTTTCATTTTATCAGCATCCCTGCGTTTATTTTTTACAGCAGTAATTAAAGGGCTGCGGTATATAAGAGGAACATTAAACTTTTTCATTTCAGGGCAAAGTTACGGGTTGAACCACTAAGACACAAAGGCAAGAAGAAAGCACTAAAAAATTCTTTGTGACACTTTATGAATTAGTGCCTTTGTGGTTCTAAAAATCCATCATACATTTGAAACCAACAAAACGTTTGTAATGAAAAAATATGTATTGTGCCTGGTTGCTTTATTTACCGTGACATATGTACAGGGGCAGGTAAAAAAGAAACCGGTAGCCAAGAAGAAAGCTACAGTAAAAACTATTAAAACAGTAAAGCAAACTGGAACAGTTGTGCCAGTTAAAAAAACAGGAAGTATCATGAATAATTTTAAGAAAGCGGATTGGATCAACAATACGGATGTATATGAAGTAAACCTGCGGCAATATACCAAACCGGGTACTTTTAATGCATTTGCAAATGAATTGCCAAGGCTCAGGCAAATGGGTGTTTCTACTTTATGGTTTATGCCGGTAACTCCTATTGCACAAAAAAATAAAAAAGGCAGTATGGGTAGCCAGTATGCCTGCAGTGATTATGTTGCTGTGAGCCCCGAATTTGGGACAGTAGATGATTTTAAAGCGCTTATAAATAATGCACATAGCATGGGGTTTAAAATAATTATTGATTGGGTGGCAAATCATACTGGATGGGATCATGTGTGGACAAAAACACATCCGGATTATTATGAGAAAGATGCTACCACTAATGATTTCAAGATAGCAAGCGGCATGGATGATATCATTGAACTGGATTATAAAAAACCTGCTTTACGAAAGGCAATGATCGATGCAATGAAATTCTGGATAACAGAGTGTGATATAGATGGTTTCCGCTGCGACCTTGCTTCGTGGGTTGAAGTAGATTTCTGGGTAGAAGCAAGAACAGAACTTGAAAAAACAAAAACACTTTTTTGGCTTGCTGAATGTGATGGTATTGAAAGTGTGGATTATTATAAAGCTTTTGATGCTTGTTATAGCTGGAAATGGATGCATCAAACAGAAGATTTCTATAAGAAAGGACAACCTCTTTCTGTGCTAAAAGAATTGTTGCAGCAGTATGACAAAGCTGGTGATAGCCAGGCAATGAAACTATGGTTTACTACAAACCATGATGAGAACAGCTGGAACGGGACTGAGTATGAAAAGTATGGTGATGCTGCAAAAGCATTGGCTGTTTTTAGCTTTACGTGGAATGGTTTGCCTTTGATATACAGCGGACAGGAACTGCCTAACCTGAAAAGACTGGAATTTTTTGAAAAAGACCCCATTCCCTGGAGTGAGAATTTTGAATTGCAGGATTTCTATAAAAGATTATTGGTAATAAGAAAAAATCCAGCCTTAAGGGCCGCTGATAATGCTGTAAAGACTTACCTGTTGCATACAAGTAAGGATGATAATATTTTGGGCTACCTGCGAAAAAATGGGAATGACGAAGTATTAGTATTGTTAAACCTGTCGGCTTCGGATGCTGTTTTCACAATTCCTGATCCTATAGTTAATGGGGTGTTTACAAATGTGTTTGTAAAGCAAGAAGTTGATTTTGGTGACGAAAAGAAAAAAGAACGAATAGAACTTCCATCCACCTCCAAAGCTTCAAGCGAAAATGGAAGTGCCCCTAAACAATTCAGCCTTAAGGCATGGGACTTTTTGGTACTTGAAAAAACACCGCAGAGTAAATGATAATGTATGAGAGTAACATTGTTGTTTTATTTTTTTATTATACAGATGAACCAGGGCTTTTCCCAAGCAGATCATACAACCTATCCTCTTTATTACGAAAAGGACCTGGGCTTGACATATTCAAAAGATTTTTCCATTTTTAAGATCTGGGCCCCCACTGCAGAGAAGGGAGAGTTATTATTTTACAAAGAAGGTGATGGCGGTGAGGCATATAAAGTAGGCAAACTTGAAAAGGGGATAAGAGGTACCTGGCATTCGCAGGTGGAAGGAGACTTGAAAGGCGTGTTTTATACATTCAGAGTTTATGTAAATGGAAAATGGAGTAATGAAATTCCTGATCCTTATGCAAAAGCTGTTGGGGTAAATGGTAAAAGAGCAATGGTGGTAGATCTGAAAGAAACCAATCCGCAAGGTTGGGAAAATGATAAAAGCCCTTTCTTCTCTAAAACAAATGCCGCAACAGATGCTGTTATTTATGAACTGCATGTGAGAGATGCCAGCATACATGAAAGTTCAGGTATTGAACACAAAGGGAAATTTTTAGGGTTGGCAGAAGAAAATACAAAAAGCTCCGATGGTTTGTCAACAGGCTTATCTCATTTAAAAGAAATGGGTGTTACACATATTCATGTTCTTCCTTTTTATGATTATAACTCTGTTGATGAAAGCAAACATGATAAACCGCAATACAATTGGGGATATGACCCGGTGAATTATAATGTACCGGAAGGAAGCTACAGCACCAATCCTTACGATGGTAATACAAGAATAAAGGAGCTGAAACAAATGATCGCTGCCTTTCATAAAAATGGATTGAGGGTGGTGATGGATGCAGTGTATAATCATGTTGCCAATGCAGCCACTTCAAATTTTGAACAATTAGTTCCCGGTTATTATTTCAGGCATAAAAAAGATGGTAGTTTTTCTGATGCTACTGCCTGCGGAAATGAAACAGCCAGTGAAATGCCGATGATGAGAAAGTTTATGGTGGAAAGTGTTTTGTATTGGGTAAAAGAATATCATATTGATGGCTTTCGTTTCGACCTGATGGGTGTACATGATATTGAAACAATGAATTTGATTGCTGCGGAATTAAGAAAAATAAAACCTGATATTTTATTGTATGGTGAAGGATGGACTGCCGGAGCTTCGCCCTTGCCTGATAATATGAGAGCCTTAAAAGCAAATGCGTCGAGGCTCAATCATATTGCTGTGTTTAGTGATGATATAAGAGATGGAATAAAAGGAAATGTATTTGATATAAAAGATAAAGGCTTTGTAAGCGGCAAGCCAGGTATGGAAGAAAGTGTAAAGTTTGGTGTAGTGGCAGCCTGCAATCATCCGCAGGTGAATATGCAGAAAGTAAATTATTCAAAAAAGGCATATTCAAAAGCACCGTGGAATGTTATTACTTATTGTGAGTGCCACGATAATAATACACTGTGGGATAAATTGTATCTGAGTTGTCCCGAAGCATCGAGAATGGAATTGATAAAGATGCACAAGCTGGCATTAACGATAGTGCTTACCTCACAAGGCATTTCTTTTTTACATGCCGGTACAGAATTTTTGAGAGATAAGAAGGAAGTGGAGAATTCATACAACGCAGGCGACAGCATTAATGCTATTGACTGGGCAATGAAACAACAGAACAAAGAGGTGTTGGAGTATGTAAAAAGTTTGATACAGTTGCGTAAAGGGCACCCTGCTTTCCGCATGACAAGCAATGAGCAAATAAAAAAGTTTATTCGATTTGATGCTAAAGCAGCCGAAGGAATAATTGCTTTTACGATAGATGGTTTTGCTGTAAAAGACAAATGGAAAAAAATATTTGTGGCTTATAATGGCAACAGCAAATTCAGCAACATCAAAATTCCTCCCGGGCAATGGAAGAATGCATTACATAATATTGATGAACCTGTTTCAGGAAATTTGAATATCCCTGCTTTTAGTTCTTTAATTGTTTACCAGGAGTAAGATGAACCTTCGTGAAGAAATTTTAAAAGAGCATTCCAGGGCACAGCGTACAAAAGTTGTGAACTGGGTGGGTGATTCGCAACAACGCTTTAATGAATTGTTTTTCCTTTTTTTAAATGATGAATGCCGTGTTACACAAAGGGCAGCATGGGCTGTGAGTTATTGTGTGGCTGATCATCCAGTCTTTATCAGATCAAATTTCAGTAAGCTGCTGAAGAATTTACAAAAGCCAAAGCTGCATGACTCGATCAAACGAAATTCAGTAAGATTATTACAGCATGTAGATATTCCTGAAAAATACCAGGGTGAAGTAATGAATATTTGTTTTCAGTATTTAGAAAGCCCAACGGAAGCAGTTGCTATCAAAGCATTTTCTTTAACTGTGTTAAGTAATCTTGCAAAACAATATCCAGAAATTATTCCTGAAGTAAAATTGCTGATAGAAGACCAGTTGCCACACCAAACGGCGGCTTTTAAAGTAAGAGCAAAGTTTTTTTTAAAATCTGCAACTATAAAGTGATTATTGGTTAGTGAACAGCTCCGAAACTTTCTTATTCCTTATTCTTCATTCCTTATTTCTTATTTTCTCTCCCTGTAAAACTGTTTAAATATCAACCGCAGATTTTGATCGTACGTAAAGTAATTGTACAACCAGTTACTAAAAACGAAGAACCTGTTCTTTACGCCCAATATCAGCATCAGGTGTAATCCCATCCATATCATCCAGGCAAAGAAACCACCAAAATGTAATTTTGGTTTGGGAACATCCACCACCGCAAGGTTGCGGCCTACTGTGGCCATGCTTCCTTTATCATTATAAATAAATTCCTTCAAAGCCTTTTCACTGCTTTTCATTTCAACCCTTTTAAGATTGTCTGCAATCAGGTCACCCTGTTGTATTGCAACTGCTGCTACTTGTGGGTGACCGTTAGGCCATGCTGGTTCTTCCATATAAGCTACGTCGCCAATAGCATAAATACTATCAGAGTTAAGCACACGGCATAGCCTGTCAACTTTGATCCTGTTACCCCTTGCTATCAATTCTTTATTCATGCCTTCCGGCACATTGCCTTTTATACCGGCGGCCCAGATCACCATTTTTGTATTAATGCTGCTGCCATCCTTCAATGTTATTTTTTCGCCATCATAGTCCTGCAGCAGCGTATTGGTTAAAAGTGTTACGCCTAATTTCTCTAAATACTTTTTTGAATCGGCGCTTGATCTTTCACTCATGGTTGCTAAAGTTTTTGCTGAACCCTCTAACAAATAAATTTTCATTTTGCTGAAATCAATTTCAGGATAATCTTTTGGCAACTGGTATCTTTTCATATCTGCAATGGCACCACTCATTTCCACACCGGTTGGGCCGCCACCAACTACTACAATATTCATCAGGCTTTCCAGTTTTACTGCATCTGTTTCTATTGTTGCTTCTTCAAAATTATTCAACAGTTTATTTCTTATCTGTAATGCTTCCACGGTGCTTTTCATAGGAAAGGCATTTGTGCTGAGATTGCTGTTGCCGAAAAAGTTGGTGTCTGCACCAGTGGCAATCACCAATGCGTCATAATCAAAATGGCCGATGTCAGTTACTACTTTCTTTTCTGTCGCTTTTATCTCCTGCACTTCTGCCAGCCTTATTTTTACATTGTTACTTTTCTGAAAAACCTTTCTTAAGGGAAAAGAAATATTACTGGCATCCAGTCCTGCTGTTGCCACCTGGTAAAAGAGTGGTTGAAACTGGTGATAGTTATGCCTGTCAATTAAAGTGATGTCAAAGCCGGGTTTGTTGTTTAGCTTTCTTGCCAATCTTAACCCTCCAAAACCGCCGCCGAGTATGATGAGTTTCATAGTGTGAAATTTTGATGGCCCAAAGATACAATGTTTTCAAAAAATATTGAAAATTAAGAAAATTAAATGTTGCCGTTCCTGTAAAATATTTATTCTTAAGTCAGGTTACTTCATTTATCTTCCGGTATTAATAAGTACCACCCTTTTATCATCGTCAACTTCTTATTTTATGAAGCGGTTACTCTTTTTGCCAGTGCTTTTTACCCTGCTGCTTTTTTCCTGTAAAGACAAAAGAACAGGTATTTTAAACCACTCCAATCTTACAAGCAGTTTTATCAGTATTGATGCTGGGAAGGATAATGCCCTTAAAACACCCAAAGGAGCTATTATCAAAATTGCTGCCAACAGTTTTGATGTACCTGCAGGTACAAAAGTGACTATTGAAATTAAAGAGGCGTATAGTGTGCAGGATATTTTGAAAGCCGGGCTTACCACCATGAGCAATGGAAAACTATTGCAAAGCGGTGGTATGATCTACTTTAATGCCAGTGTGGAAAGTAAACCTGTAAATTTTTTAAAGCCTGTTGCTATTACTATTCCTTCTAAGCTTTACAACGATAGTATGAAAGTTTTTAAAGGAGAGATTACAAGCGATAGTAGCATTAATTGGATCGAGCCGAGGACACTTGATACTAGTGTTTTTTCAAAAGAACTTGCGAAAGGAAAAGCATTGTTCAAGGCGAATTGCGCCAGTTGTCATAAACCTGATGTGGATATGACCGGACCTGCGTTGAAAGGCGTGAGGAGCAGGACCCCAACACCAGACTGGGCGTACAAGTGGTTAATGAATAACAATGTGAACACAATGCTGGGTACAGACCCTTATGCAAAAAGGCTTTTGGCAAAGTGGGGTTCCAGGATGACAGCACAAAATCTTGCAAAAGAACAAGTAAAAGCAATATTGGATTATTGTGATAATGAAGCTGCTCTAAATAAAGCAAAACCATTGCCCGGAGCTACAATGCCAGAAGACAACCCAAAAAATGACTCTACATCTTCAGCTGGTTCTTTTAGTATTGATTGCGGAAATGATACGGTGCCGGTTTTTGAAAATAATTCCATTAGCATTTTGCCACCAGACTCTTTAAGTTTAATTGATACTTCATTTTCAGATTATGCAAAGCCACAAGAGATACCGATGTATAGTTTTTCAATTGACCAGTCTGGTTGGTACAATGTTGATTATTTTATAAATAATAACATTGATGAAGTAAGAGATGTTGTATTGACAGTTTCATTAAAAGGCGGCAATACAGAAAA
>JAZKGV010000078.1:0-37886 GCA_040385725.1 Bacteroidota bacterium
CTTTTGTAAACTGCCACTCCTGCCCAAAACTAAACGGCGGCTTTGATAAGTTACCGGCAGCTTCACCCACACCGATCAATGTATCAGGGCTTTCTAAACGAAAACCATAAGCTTTGCCTTTATCAAGGTGCATGCCCAGCATATCAAATGCAAGCCATTTACCGGCTTCTGAATTATCAATGTCCATGCTTGCGGAGTTTAATGCAGGCCCCCAGCATTTTAATTCTGCATCAAAATTGTGCAAGGTCATAATGACTTTTCCCGGCTTTGTTACAATAGCAGAAAAAACTTCAATGGCTGAAAGGTCGCCTTCTTTGGGCGCTACAAAGGTTTGCCCGGATATTACATCTTTATTACCACGTCGGTGACCGATCCAACTGGTGGCATTATTGGTTACTTGTTGTACAACGGCAAAATGTTGGGAGTTTTTATTTCCAGTTTTCATAGACAAGGTTTTAAATGGTGGCGCACAGGCTGATGCCTGCAGAATGCTGGTACGGAATTATACTGCTCTAACTCCCTTTTTGAATAATTATTGTGTGCAGCTGAAATTATTTTTCTTAAAAGAAACTCCTTTCTTTTAAGCTGCTTTCATATCAATCTTAAAAGCAAGGCTGAAATAAGAAAAATACCTGCCGCTGCCACGCCTTTGTGTAAACATCCATTCCTGTCCCTGCTCAAAAGGAGGTTTGCAATAGCTGCCTGCGGCTTCGCCCACACCAATGTAAGTATCAGGGCTTTCAATGCGAAAGCCATATACTTTTCCCTTATGTAATTGCATGCCATGTAAATCAAAGGCCAGCCACTTACCGCTTTCGTTGCAACTTACGTCTACACTACAGGTACTTACAGGTGGCCCCCAGCTCCTCTCCACCGGGTCAAAATAATGAAGCGTCATAATAATTTTCCCGGGTTTTGTTACTACCGAAGAAAAAATCTCGATGGCTTCTAATGGGCATTCTTCAGGCACAATAAAGGTTTGCCCCGCCATTTGTTGTTCGGCCTGTCCGGGCCGGTGGCCGATCCAATTGGTGCTGTTATGGTTCACCTGTTGAACGATGGGCTGAAAATTGTTGTGGTACGTTTTCATTTTACCAGTTTTAATATTTGAAATAGCAGCCGGTGTTTGATACAGAAGAGGTAACAACAAATACTATGCACAGGTCAAATTGCTTTTTACAATTCGATGTTAAGTTTTTTTTCATTGCTTCTGCAGTCACTATATACAATACTGCACCCATCTCATCAATAAGTATTACTTTTAATGCCTTGTGAAAAACCAATTGTTCATTTAACTACATTTCAGTTTTGAAATTTTCAGAATTTAATTTCGACAACCGCTTGTCAGAAGGCATTGAAGCATCAGGATACGAAGACGCCACTCCGGTACAGGAACAGGTAATTCCATTGGTATTAGAAGGCAAAGATGTAATTGCATCAGCACAAACAGGCACCGGCAAAACGGCTGCATTCCTGTTGCCTTTGATCAATAATATTTTGAAGGAGCCATTTGATGAGCACAGCATCACTGCACTCGTAATTGTGCCTACAAGAGAACTGGCCGTACAGATAGCACAGCATATGGAAGGGCTTTCCTATTTTACCAGCGTAAGTTCCATTGCTGTGTATGGCGGTGGTGATGGCAATGCCTTTGTGCAGGAGAAAAAAGCATTGAGTGCAGGTGCCGATGTAGTGATCTGTACACCGGGCAAAATGATTGCCCACATCAACATGGGATATGTAAAACTAAAAGGCTTAAAATATTTAGTGCTGGATGAAGCAGACCGTATGCTTGATATGGGTTTTTATGATGACATTATGCGTATCATAAATGCGCTACCGCCTAAGAGGCAAAATCTTTTGTTCTCTGCCACCATGCCACCCAAGATAAGGGAGATGGCAAGAAAAATACTACACAATCCTTCCGAGATAAATATATCAATCAGCAAGCCGAATGAAAAAATTACACAGTTGGCTTATGTAGTGTATGAAGCACAGAAAATTCCTTTGGTAAAATACATTTTGCATCAGAAAGAGTTTAGTTCTGTATTGGTTTTTTGCAGCAGTAAGCAAAGTGTAAAGCAGCTTGCCCGTGATCTGAAAAGAACCAATCTGGCAGTGGATGAAATACACAGCGACCTGGAACAGGATAAGAGGGAAGAGGTATTGATGTTTTTTAAAAGTGGAAGACTGAAAGTGTTGGTTGCTACTGATATTTTAAGCCGTGGTATCGATATAGATAATATTGGGCTTGTAATAAATTACGATGTACCGCATGACGGCGAAGATTATGTACACCGCATTGGCCGTACTGCAAGGGCTGCGGCAGAGGGTACCGCCATCACATTTATCAGTGAAAAAGAGCAGTACAAATTTCACCGGATAGAAAAATTGCTGGGCAAAGAAGTACACAAAGAAAAATTGCCAGAGCAGTTTGGCGAAGGGCCAGAGTATAAAAAACCGCATCATACACACCAGGGAGGGCAAGGACACCGCAATGGAAAACGGCCCGGTGGGTTTAGCAGGAGCAGGCCGGCAAAAAAATAATTGCGCTGCCTTTTATCATTTCCTTTCTTATAACTGCCATATAAATTTTCGGGTGAGTTTTCAACTATCCGTTTATTTACCTTCGCAACCATGGGTGATTTCAAAGACTTACGGATTGTTTTTATGGGTACGCCTGAATTTGCTGTTGCCTCATTAGATGCACTGGTAAAAGCAGGTTGTAATATTGTAGGCGTTATCACTGCTCCTGATAAACCAGCAGGCCGTGGTATGCAACTGCAGCAAAGTGCTGTAAAAAAATACGCAGCAGACAATAAATTACACATACTACAGCCTGAAAAATTAAAGAACCCTGAATTTTTATCAGCACTACAATCCCTTACTGCTGATCTGCAAATTGTAGTTGCATTTAGAATGCTGCCTGAAGTGGTTTGGAATATGCCGGCAATGGGCAGTGTAAACCTGCATGGCAGTTTATTGCCCCAATACCGTGGTGCTGCACCTATCAACTGGGCTGTTATCAATGGAGAAAAAGAAACAGGCGTTACCACCTTTAAACTCAAACATGAAATAGATACAGGTGATATTTTATTACAGGAAAGTTTTACCATTGATGAAAATGAAACGGCTGGAGAAGTGCATGATAAAATGAAAGAGATTGGTGCCGCTTTACTGGTAAAAACAGTGAAAGGATTGGCTGATGGTTCATTAAAGGAACAGCCGCAATCTGACATCAAACATCAGGCATCAGACATTCTTCATCATGCACCCAAAATTTTTACTGATACCTGTAAAATTGATTTTAATAAACCTGTAGCAGAAGTGCATAATCTGATCCGGGGGCTATCGCCTTTTCCCGGTGCGTTTACATTGCTCAATGGAAAAACACTGAAGATATACAAGAGTGAAAAAGAGATTATCAATACTACACAGGATGCCGGCACTTATAAAACAGACGGTAAACTATTTTTAAAATTTGTCTGTGCCGGTGGATACATTCATGTAAAAGAATTACAGATGGAAGGAAAGAAGAGAATGAGTGTGGAAGATTTTTTAAGAGGCTACAGGTTTGAGTGATACAACCTATTCCTTCATTTTTAACCTCTCCCCTTCCGTTAGTTCATCAATATAATACTGCTTTACTGCATTTATCATTACCTCATCGGTGATGTCCACAAAGTTTTTAAACAACGCTGCATCCGATGCTTTTATAATAAGGCTAAACTGGCTTTCGTCCCTTCCTGTTGCTTTAAGGTTTGCTTTTTGCTGCTGGATAATATCCCTGATAGTATTAAAGCTCCCTTTTATTATGGCAGCATTTTCAAAAGCCCCGGTATAGTAATACAATGCATTATTTTTATCAAGCAATACTGTAAGTGCACAGGAATTGCATACCGCATTACCTGGCTCCTTATCATAAGGATATTTTATTTCCATCACCGTTGCTTTTGCCATGGTAGTGGTAAACACAAAAAATGTAATAAGCAAAAAGCCAAGGTCAACCATTGGCGTAAGGTCAACCCGTATTAGTTTTTTTGAAGTGTGTTTTGCAGCATGTTTGCCCTGCTGTTTTTTTATTTCTATATCTGCCATATCGGTAAGTTTAGTAATGAGATGGCTGATTGATAAGTTTCCATAAAAATTACTGAAGATGCCGCAGACCTGTATAACGGCAGGCAGGTTAGCAGGTTGATCTATGAAATGTGTATAGCCAAATAAAAAATCCCCCGGCAAGCCGGGGGACATATAAATAATCAAATGGTATTTTTTACTGTTCTTCTACAATAAATGTAACTGGCTGCCTGCGGTAGGCGTTTACGTTACGTCCGTTCTGTAAGGCTGGTGTCCATTTAGGGCCGCTTTTTATAGCTTTTATCGCAGCTTCTTCCATTCCTGAACCATGTTTTGTTTCGGCCATTACTTCGCTGAGGCTTCCATCCCTGCTTACAATAAACTTTACAATTACTGTGTATTTGCCGGGTGCAGCGCCGTTATCGCCAGGATTAAAACCGCCTAATGTTCTTTCCAGGTACCTTGCCCACTGTGCATTGCCGCCGGGAAATTCAGCTTCTTTTTCCACGCTGGTAAATATCTTATCTGCATCATCTTCTTTTGGGGCTTCGCCAACATTTCCCAATTCCTCCGGTTTTTGCACAATAGCTTCCGTATTATCACTCTTAACGGTTACGTCACTTATCTGTTGTTCTTCAATCTCCTGTATTTTTTCGTCTTCCTTTACTTCCTCATCTTTCTTAATCACCGGCGGAGTAAACTTAATTTGACTTACAGGCGGTGGTGGTGGTGCCTGTGGTGGCGGTGGTGGTGGTGGCGGAGGTGGAGGAGGTGGTTCATTCGTTTTCACCTCTGCCATTTGTGTATCCACTACATCAAATTCAGAACCTGTCTTTTTGCCGATTGCATTTGATACAATGGATATCAGAAAGATCAATACACCCAATGCAGCAGTATATAGCAAGGCCCTTGTAAGCCGGGTATTGTACGTTTTACGCAGCTCGTAAGCGCCATATTGTTTGTTCTTTCCATCAAATATGAGATCCAGAACATCTGCGTGTAAAATTTTATTTGTTTCCATTTAAATTTCTTTTTTGTAAGACTCAAATACAGAATAAATCCATAAAGCTATTTAATTCCGTTTGCCGCTTCTGTTTGCTGAATAAGCGAACGCTCTGCATCATTAATATCCACCTCAGCATAGTGGCCGGGAGGGATCTTGTTTATCTGCATTTCGTCCAGGATATCAATAGCATTTTTAAACTTACTTTCCTTATCAGCCTTAATAATATACATCAGGTCGCTGGTTGACTTATCGCCATCCGGCACAGCGTTTCTCTTATCCAATATTATCTGCCGTATATCTTTAAAACTGGAGCTTTTAAATATCTGGGTAGCATTGTCTCCTGTAAGTATGCCATTGTAGTAATATACCTGGTCTGCTTTTCCCAACAGAATGGTCATTACAGCACTTTCCTTTACTATCATTTTTTCCTCCTCATTGGTATCATCCTTAGGTTCGTTCATCTTCATTGCAGTGGGTTTGCTCATAGTAGTAGTAAACACAAAGAATGTGATAAGCAGGAAACCAAGGTCAACCATTGGTGTAAGATCAACTCTTGTAGAAAGCTTTTTTGGTTTTTTGACGCCGGGGCCTTTTTTATGACCGCCACCCGACGAGGTATCCATTTCTGCCATCGTAAACGATTTTAATTGTTATTAATCAGCCTTTTCAAGCCCTTCCGTTTTTCTTTGCTTGTATAGTTCAGAGCCAACAGGAGCAGATTCAGAATTAGTTACAATCTTGAATTTATACACCCCGTTTTTCTTTAATGCAAATTTTATATTTTTAAAATCGGGGTACAAGGCATCGCCATCGCCTTTTAATAGTATCATTTCCTGCAACTTATTAAGGCTCTCACCCTTGTATGCATTCACAATGCTCCTGATCCAGTCCACCATCTCGTTATTAGTGCTATCTTTAATAGGTATGCCCATCATTTGTGCAGGTGGCAGCGGTTCACTCCTGGTTGCAAGTGACTTAAGCTGTCCTAAAGGCACACCAATAAAAGCCATCTTGCTCACTTTATCCACTTCAGCAGGAGTAAGGCCGATACCTTTTGTAGTATTAATATCGTCAATCACTGCCTTCTTTTTTGTATCATCTCCCAGCATCAGGAAAACCTTGGCATCCTTTGTTAAAGTAATAAGAATTGATTTTTCAGGTGCGGCTTTTGCTGACACGGAATTAGGTGCAGCAACCGTTACCGCTTCCGGCGGTTTTTGTTTGGTAGCCAGGATAAAAAATGATAACAGCAAAAATGCAACATCACACATTGCTGTCATATCTATCGAGGTACTTTTACGGGCAATCTTCGCTCTTCCCATAATATTGCTTGTTTAGCATTTAGATTCAGTGATGGATAAATTCCATACACTGTTGTGATGAATTATTTATATAAAGAAGCGAAACTTTGTGTAAGTGTAAATCCGCTTTCATCAATACTATAAGTGATACCATCAATTCTTGTGGTAAACATGTTATAGAAAATAATAGCAAAAGCAGAAGTACCGATACCTAAAGCAGTGTTATACAATGCTTCAGAAATACCTACAGAAAGTTTACTTGCAGCATCGCCGCCACCTTCACCTTCACCAAGTGCAGAGAATGAACGTATCATACCCAATACCGTACCTAACAGTCCAAGTAGCGTTGCTACCGAAGCAATAGTAGAAAGGAATACAAGGTTTTTTTCAAGCATGGGTAATTCAAGTGCCGTAGCTTCTTCCACCTCTTTTTGTATGGCCATCACTTTCTGGTCAGTAGAAAGCTCTGTATTATGGATCATCTCTTTGTATTTGTGCAATCCGGCTTTCATTACATTACCAACACAACCTTTTTGCCTGTCGCAGGCAGCAATAGCAGCATCTACATTTTTATTTGCCAGTTCGTACTGAACCTTACGGATAAAATCAGCATTACTGCCTGTACCTGTTGCTTTTGAAATAGTAAGAAACCTTTCTATCACAAAAGTTAACATGGTTAAAAAAGACCCAATCAGGATAGGTACAATAATACCACCCAGGTACATTTTATTAAGGGCAGTTTTAGGGCCATCATGTTCTGGCCAAAACCATCCGGTTCCTACTTTCGTAAAGCCCGATGGGTTTCCTAAAATAAATCTCCAGATCAAATACCCACCCAATATACATAGTATAGGTGCCAGGTAAGAAATTGAATTACCGGATGCTTTTGCCGGTGCAGATGTTGATGCTTTTACGGTTGCAGTTGGTTTTGTGTCTGCCATGACGTTCAGTTTTTTTGTGAGTGAAAATAAAGCGGTTTCTTTAATTAATTTTTCGGATTAGTACCTTCTGAAAAAGGTAACAACAAAAAACAATCGTTACAAATTTTATTGTTGTGTGGCACAAGTTAATAAATAAACCGAAAGAAACAAACGGGCTTAAACTTTTTTAAAATTTTCCCTGGCGGGGTGGTGATTTTAGTTTTCATTCAAAATTATCCGGCCGCAAACGGTTGCTTTTATTCGTACCTCAATGCAACGATAGGATCGAGCTTTGAAGCTTTATATGCAGGGTACAGGCCTGCCAGCAAACCTACCAGTGCACACACCACTATGCCTGTTATCACCCAGGCCCAGGGTACCACAAAACCGGTTTTAAGCATCACGCTAATAATATTACCAAAGAGGATACCAATAATGATCCCAACTGTGGCACCCATCAAACTTATTAAAATAGATTCCCATAAAAACTGGGCCCGTATGTCTATTGCCTTACCACCCAGTGATTTTATCAAACCAATTTCTTTGGTCCGTTCATTCACCGCTACCAGCATTATATTCATCAGCCCTATGGCGGCTCCCAATAATGTAATTAATGCAATGGCTATAGTGGCATACCGCAAAAACCCAAGATTGGTCATCAAAGCCTGTGCAATGCTGTCGCTTTTATCAACGTAAAAATTATCATCTTCCTTTACATCCAGTTTGCGTACCGGCCTGAAGGCACCAATGGCCTCTCCCACTGCCACATCCATCATCTTCATATCCCTTACCATTACGGCTATGTTATATGATTTACCTTCGGTGCCATACACACGGCGGACATTGTTATACGTTGTTATCACCACTTTATCTGCATTCATAAAGGCACTGCTGCCCTTTTCTTTCAATACCCCAATTACCCTGTATTTGTTTTCTGCTACTGTTATCACTTTGTCAATAGCCCTGTCAATGTTTTCACCAAAAATCTTTTGTGCCACAGAATTACCCAGTATGCAAACCCCTGCGCCACTTTCCACATCTGTTTCCACAAAATTTCTTCCGGCCTCAATATCATATCCATTCAGTTCTAAGTAATTTTCATCACCTCCAATCATTCTCACATCAGGATTTGTTTTTTTTGTGCCGGTATTGGCAATAACGCCTGCAGGCCCGCCAATAGCAATACCAACCACTGCAGGAAAATTATACCGTTGTTTAAATTGCCTTGCTTCATCGTAAGTAATGAGCCTTCCTTCGCTTGATGCTTTTGATTGCAGTGAACTGCGGCTTACCTTTTTTGTGCTGCCACGGTTGCCACCATCGCCAAAGCGTACACGCCTTTCCTTGTACCGTATGCTGAAGGCATTGGCGCCCATGCTGGAAAAACTGGTGGTGAGGCTTTCGTTTACAGCTTCAATGGCCGTCATTATTGAAATGAGCGACATAATGCCAAGACCGATGATGGCTATGGTGATAGCAGTACGGAGGCGGTTGCTTTTTACCGTATTGTAAGCAAGTGATATAACGTCGTTGTACCTCATTAAAAAAGAATCTGATCAAAGGTAAATGCTTACCCCGATTTACAACAGAAAACAATTTGAATGGAGAAAAATAAAAACCGGAAGGTTATTCAGCAAAACAACCTTTTTAAAATATTAATGATATATCCAGTCTGTGATGAGGTATGGGAAAAGGCCCAGCACAATTATAAGTGCTGCAGTGATCAATAATAATGTTTTAAAAGCAGGTGTTATGTTCTCCTCATCAACAGCCGCTTCATTACTGTCTTTGAAATAAATTGCCTGGATGATCTTGAAATAATAGTAAGCACTTATCGCTGCACACAATACGGCAAAAATCACCAGCCAATGCTGTTGCCCGTTCTTCAATGCTGCCACCAGCATATAAAATTTACCAAGAAAACCGGCTGTTAAAGGAATGCCCGTAAGGGACAATAAAAATATGGTGGCCGTTAAAGCAAGTACCGGTTGTTTTTTTGCCAACCCATTAAAACCATCAATGGTGTAATCATTCATCCTGGTTAAAATAGCAAACAAACCAATGGACGCAAGGCTGTACGCAGCAGTATATAAAATAAGCCCTTCTTTTGCAGCCTGGTTAATGGCAAATACAGCAAACAACATAAAGCCAGCCTGTGCAATACTTGAATAGGTGAGCATTCGCTTTACACTTTGCTGGAATACAGCAGTAAGGTTACCAATCAATAATGTAGCGGCGGTAACAACTGCAATTAATGATTGCCATTGCGACTGCATGCTTCCAAAAGCATTTTCAAACAACCGTACAAAAGCTACAAAGCCTGCAGCTTTTACAATGGTAGCCATAAAGGAAGTGAACACTGTTGGGGCGCCATCATATACATCAGGCGTCCAGAAATGAAAAGGTGCGGCAGAAACTTTAAATCCCATTGATATTAACATGAACACTAAACCAACCGCCACCATCACAGGCATTTTACCTTCGCCCAAATTAATATTATCAATAAAGAAAGAAGCATTGCTGTTGCCGCCATAGATAAAAGCAATACCCATCAACATAATACCAGTAGAGAAGGAACCCATCAAAAAATATTTGAGTGCCGCTTCGTTGCTTTTTAAATTTCTTTTATCGCTGCCCGTAAGTATGTATAATGGTATTGACATAATTTCAATACCAAGGAACAGGGTGAGCAGTGTATTGAAAGTGGCTGAAATACATACGCCGCATAAAACAAAAAATATCAATGCAAAATATTCTGACACATGTTCTCCTACCTTTTCAATATCTCTTCCATTCAATAAAAAATAAAGCAGCGTACAGAATAATGCGATGCCAATAAATGTAAGGTTGAAGCTGTTGAAGTGCAGCATCTGTTTTACGTCAACATCAAATAACAGGCGGTATTCGCCATTAAATAATGCTGGCTGTACTAATTCATAACAGTTAGCAGCAAATACAATCAATAAACCAGCAACGGCCCAGTATAAGGCCTTGCTTTTATTTTTGAAGAACACACCCCCAAACATCATCACCACACCCCAAACCGCTGATAAAATAATTGCATTCATATTCCTGTTTCTCCCGTGGAAGAAAATATTTATTGAATTACTTAAATGTTGTTATTAAAGCTGCCACACTCGCCTTGGTCAATTCAAAAAATGGCTGCGGATAAATCCCCACTGCAAATATCAATACCACAATTACAGCCAGCACTAATTTTTCATTTAGTGAAATATCTTTCATCGATGCAGTTAAGACATTGCTTTCACCGTAAAAAACTTTTTGTATCATATTGAGTGTATAAACAGCCGCCAGTATAATACTTAATCCTGCAACAACGGTGTACCAGATATTAAACTGGAACAAACCTGTGAACATCATAAACTCACCAACGAACGCATTGGTTAATGGCAATGCGATATTGGCCAATGCAATTACCACCAGCATGATAGTAAGCACCGGTGCTTTATGCGCCACACCGCCAAGCTGGGAAATCTTTCTTACGCCAAGTTGCCTTTCAGTTAACTCGATCACTATCCACAAACCAATAATATTAATACCATGATTAAACATTTGTATCATCACCCCTTCTATTGCCACTTGCTTAGTGGTAAACAAAGAAGCACACATTAAACCAATATGTGCAATAGATGAATAAGCAGCAAGCCTTTTAAGATCGTCCTGCTTTATTGCAATAAGGCTTGCATAAATAATTCCTATCACTGAAAGGCCAATCACTACATTATCAAACTTTACAACAGCCAGGGGGAACATTGGCAATAACCAGCGTATCACACCAAACAAACCCATCTTAACCATTACACCACTTAACACCATTGTAACGGGTGTTGGTGATTGTTCGTATGCATCCGGTTGCCAGGTATGAAAAGGAAAGATCGGCATCTTGATAGCAAAGGCGATAAAGAAAAGCCAGAAGAGCCAGTTTTGTTGTGAAGCAGAAAAATCAGCTGCCTGGAAAGCCCTTAATGCAAAACTGTGATCTGAAACAACAGCTTTGGTTTGCTGATCAAGTATGGGAACTGTATGAAGATAAACATATATAATACCTACCAGCATTATCAATGAGCCGGCAAATGTGTAAACAAAAAACTTGAATGTTGCCTGTATCCTTCTTTCTCCGCCCCAGCGGCTACATAAAAAGTAAACAGGTATCAATGCCAACTCCCAGAAGAAATAAAACAGCAAAGCATCTGTAGAGAGGAACACACCCATCAAACCGGTCTGCGTTAAAAGCATGAGGCCATAAAAGCTATTGGCATTTTTGTATGAAGCTTTATAAGCTGTAATAAAAATCAAAGGGAAAGCAATTGCAGTGAGCAATGTAAGCAACCTTCCTACGCCATCTAACTGAACAGCGAAACTGGCTCCAATATGTTTTAACCATTCGTAGTTAAAGCTGTATCCGCTAAGGTCATCACGTTTTGCATACACAAGGCTAAGTATAGAAACAGCCAGGGTAATAAATGAAGCGATCAAACTCCATGCTTTTACAGTTGCTTCTTTCTTTATAAAAAAAGTAAGCAGCCCCGCCAGCAACGGAATGAAAATAAGCAAATGAGGTATTGTAATATCGTTACCGAACATCAAATATATTTTTACAAAAAGAATTTAACAATGAATAACACCAACATACCAATTACCATCAGCAACACATATACACCTACCTGGCCACTTTGCAACAAACGTATCTGCCGGCTTCCGTAACTAACTGCTTTACCAACACCATTTACCAAACCATCCACGCCTTTCTTTTCTACAATATTATTTAGAAATGCAGCCAATGAATTTCTTGGTTTCACAATGATGGCATCATATAATTCATCTACATACCATTTGTTAGCAAGCACTTTTCCAAAGCCAGTTTCCTCTGCATCACTTTTTTCATACTTACTGAATTTGTTCCAGGCAAATATCAACGCTACTAAAGCACCGCCAACAGATATTCCCATCAGTAAATATTCTTTGGAATGTGATAAAGGTTGATGTGGGTGATTTGCTGCAACATATTTATTTGTCTCCTCAAATATGGGTTCTAAAAAAGCTTCCAGTTTGTGCCCACCATGCATAAATACTTCTGGTATACCAACAAAACCGCCTATCACTGCAAGTATTGCAAGTATCACCAAAGGAATAGTAATGGCTGCAGGACTTTCATGCAAGTGATGTTCCTGCTCATGTGTACCGCGGAATTTCCCAAGAAAGGTCATTGCATATAAACGAAACATATAAAATGCGGTCATCAAAGCGCCAACCACACCAATACCCCAATACAATGGATTATTTGCAAACGCACCAGCCAGTATTTCATCCTTGCTAAAAAAGCCCGAGAATGGGGGAATGCCGGCAATAGCAATACATCCTAATAAGAAAGTAATATGGGTAACGCTCATGTATTTTTTCAAGCCTCCCATATTACGCATATCCTGTTCTCCACTCATAGCATGTATCACACTACCTGCACCAAGGAACAATAATGCTTTAAAGAAAGCATGTGTCATTACATGAAACACAGCGCCTGTATAAGCACCAACACCAAGACCAAGAAACATATAACCCAACTGGCTAACGGTGGAGTATGCCAACACTTTTTTAATATCGTTTTGTTTGAGTGCGATAGTAGCGGCCAAAATAGCAGTAGCCAAACCAACAACAGCAATCACAGTTTGAGTAACCGGCGCCATGGTAAATAAAATATTGCTACGGGCAATCATGTAGATACCGGCAGTAACCATGGTGGCAGCGTGTATCAATGCACTAACAGGTGTTGGGCCAGCCATCGCATCCGGCAACCAGGTGTATAATGGAATTTGTGCACTCTTGCCAGTTGCACCAACAAACAATAACATTGTGATCCCTGTAATATCTGTCAATGAGAGTTTGGAAACATTTTCGAAAACAGTATGATAATCCGCAGAGCCTATTCTGTTCAACAACCAAAACACCGCCAGCAAAAATCCAAGATCACCAATACGGTTCATGATGAATGCTTTCTTTGCTGCATTGGTGTATTCATTGTTTTTAAACCAATAACCGATCAACAGGTAAGAACAAAGCCCCACGCCTTCCCAACCAATGAACATGATGATATAGTTGCCGCCCATTACCAGCAGTAACATTGAAAAAACAAAGAGATTGAGATAAGCAAAATACTTTGCAAAGTCTTTGCTCTCTTCCTCATGCATGTAAGAAGTGGAATACACATGAATTAAAAAACCAACACCTGTTATTATTAATAAGAAGATAGAGGACAACTGATCGATCTGGAAATCAAACCCAACCTTTAGAGAAGTGGTGTTGATAAAGTTGAAGTAATGTGCCAGGTGTGTATTGCCGCCTTTTACCTGCATAAAAACATAAATGCTTAAAATAAAAGAAGCCAGTATAACACCACTGCCGATAATCCCAACCAGTGATTTAGATAATTGTTTCCTGAATAATCCATTGATCAAAAAGCCAATTAATGGTAAAAGAGGAATCAGCCAAACTATTTGTAACGTATTGCCCATAAGCCATATTCCGCTGAAGGAACTTTAGTGTTTTAACCTGTTTAAAAAATTTACATCCACCGAATGAATGTTCCTGTATATCATCACAATAATTGCCAATCCCACACTTACTTCCGCAGCTGCCACCACCATGATAAAGAAAACAAATACCTGTGCTTCACTTGCCAGTGTTGGATTACTTGCCCCCAACGTAAGATTGTGCATTTTTGAAAATGCCACCAGCAAAAGATTGGCTGCATTCAGCATTAATTCAATACACATGAAAATGATAATGGCGTTGCGGCGTGTCAACACACCAATAACACCAATGCAAAACAGTGTAACTGATAAAATGATATAATAATGTATCGGCATAATGTTATTACAATTTTACAAACAAGCCCACACCTAATGTGCTTTCTGCAGGCTTTATAGATAATATATCTCCAATTTTCTTTCTCACCACTCCATTAAAAACATCTACTGCTTTATAGGCAGCCGCTTTGGTCAAAAACTTTGTTATCAATCCTGCGCCAATCGTACTCAAGCCACTTATCAATGCTCCTTTATAATCTTCCTGTCTTGCTGCTTTATCTGCTGCCTTTACAGCACCATAAATGGAAACTGCACTTCCGGCAATAGCTGCTATCCGGTAAACAGTGCGGCCGGTCTTAAATGTTTTAAAGAGTTTATTTGCCTCTGCATTTCCTTTTACATTAAATATCTCCGCCACTTTTGTAATCTTGGGTACATCCAGGTTGCCAATTGAAAATTGCGGCGCAAAACCCTTTTTTACTTTCAATACCTTACCAACAATATCATTAATATTGATGCTCTTACCGGCGTCAAGTATCTTATTAATATCAATTTGTGCATAAGAGAATTTTCCAAAAGCTGTAACCAGTAAAACGAGCGCTATTATCTTTTTCATTTACCTGTTGATTAAGAATTAGTTTTTTGTGTATCCCTTTTTGAAAGCACCACAGCACCGATCATGGCACTTAAAAACAATACGCTGCTTATTTCAAATGGGAATACAAAATCTGTAAAGAGTGTTTTGCCAAGGTTTTTTATCAAGCCCACATCGCCATCTTTTAATTGTGTAAGCTGGTTCATCGTCTCATTCTTTTTCAAAGCAGCTATAACGAGTAATATCAAACTGCCGCCGGCAATTACACCGGCATACATAAGGTATTTGCTTTTATGTGGCGGCTCACTATCCGCATTCAGGTTCATCAGCATTACAACAAATAAGAAAAGCACCATGATTGCACCTGCATATACAATAATATTTACTATAGCCAGGAACTGTGCATTTAATAGAAGATAATGTCCTGTAATGGCAAAGAAAACAAGGATAAGATAAAGAATACTATACACAGGGTTTTTACTCATAACCATCAGTATAGCACTACCGACCGCAAGAGCACTTAAAAACCAGAAAAATATTTGTGTTACACCCATAACAGTTAGTTCGCTTCAACTGCCTGTTATAAACAGGCATGTTCTATTAAGATATTAATTCTTTTTTATTGCAACCCTTCCGCCTTTTGCTTTGGCATATGCCTCCGGCTCGGTTTTGGGGTTGGGTATTAACAGATCATCTTTGCCATAAATAAAACCTTTGCGTTCGTAATTAGCCGGTGCAAAAGTTTCACTTAAATAAATAGCATCCTTAGGACAAGCTTCTTCACACAAACCACAAAAAATACAACGCAGCATATTGATCTCATACTTTGCTGCATATTTTTCCTCCCTGTATAAGTTTTCTTCGCCGCTTTTTCTTTCTGCCGCTTCCATAGTGATGGCTTCTGCCGGGCAAGCCACAGCACACAAACCGCAGGCTGTGCAATTCTCCCTTCCTTCTTCATCCCTGTTTAAAATATGAAGCCCACGAAACACAGGACTAAACGGCCTTGTTTTTTCAGGATAATTGATCGTAGGCTTTTTCTTAAAAATGTGCCCAAACGTAATAGCCATGCCTTTAAATATTGCCGGGAGATATGCTTTCTCCAGCAATGTCATTGGCCTGCGGTCAACTTGTTTTACCCTGTTTGTTAGTGGTTGCATTTAATATTTTTTGTTACAAACATTTAATCTTTAATCGACTTCATTGGCGTCGCACTCTTCTACATTTTTTTCCTCTATCATCTTTTCCCACATTATATCCGGTCTGACCTGCGGTTCCGACCGGCAACCGGGGTGCAAATATATTTTTATTGCCCTTAAAAATGCCAGCCATTTTGTTTGAACAATATCAGCGCTCCTGTTACCAGCATATTGAACAATGCCAATGGTATCAATATCTTCCAACCTAAACGCATCAATTGGTCATAACGGAAACGTGGAATTGTCCAGCGCACCCACATAAACAGGAACAGGAAGAACGCAATTTTTGCAAACAGCATTCCCACATGTATCAATGCCATCCAGTTGGTACCAACCTTTTCCAATAAGTTTCCATCATTCACAAAAGGAATATCATATCCGCCAAAAAACAGACTTGCCATTACTGCACTGCTGATAAACATATTGATGTATTCAGCAAACAAATAAAAACCAAGTTTCATAGAAGAATACTCTGTATGATACCCACCGATCAATTCATTTTCTGCTTCGGCCAGGTCGAATGGCGTACGGTTACATTCTGCAAACACACAAATAAGAAAAATTAAAAAACCAAGCGGCTGTTTTACAATATTCCAGTAACCATCTAATTGCTGGTTTACCATTTCACCCAGGCTCAGCGTTCCTGTTACCATCAGTAAAGCGATCAATGAAATACCCATTGCCAGTTCGTAACTGATGATTTGAGAAGCAGCCCTTAAGCCACCCATTAATGAATACTTATTGTTACTTGCCCAGCTACCGATCATAATTCCATAGACACCCATACTTACCACACCAAAAATGTACAGGATACCAATGTTTACATCAGCGATCTGCAAAGAAATATCCCTGTCAAAGAAATGTACTTTATCTCCCCACGGAACTACTGCACCGGTCATCATTGCGGTAAGCATTGCCAGGCAAGGGCCGAGGATAAATAAAAATTTTGAAGAAAATGTTGGGATGATCTCTTCTTTGAAAAACAATTTTAGCCCATCTGCCAATGGTTGTAGCAAACCAAACGGCCCGGCACGGTTAGGGCCACGCCTGTCTTGTAATATGGCGGCTACTTTACGTTCAGCAAAAGTTGCATACATGGCCACTACCAATGATGACATTACCACCACTACAATGAGCGACAATTTTTCAATTAATAAGCCAAGTTCAATTCCTAATAACATAATATTTTATAAATCTTTATCCAGTCGTAACAACCAGTTTAATTTTTATTCCTAAAGTCATCCGAATGAGCAGGCCCATTTATCCTGCTCAGATCAATGCCCGGTTTGTTCACTTCACTTTCATCATGAATATCCATCAGCAATTTCGGTGAACGGCCGCCCATTACTTTCTCAACTGTTTCCTGTGGCTTTATCACACCTTCATAATGCCCTTGTGAAATAACTGAATGGCGGCTCACTTTTGTTGGGCCTTCAACCACCCAATCACTTGTTTTCTTCTTATCAAAACGGCAGGTATTACAGATCCATCCCGGTTTGCCATCAAAACTCTGCACTTCGCCCCATTGGTCTTTTCTTGCTGTAATACGGAATACGTCATCACCTCTCAACCATAAAGTTGTTTTGCCACAGCAACCCGGTGTAGTACACTCACGGTGAGCATCAACCGGTTTTGTAAACCACACCCTGTTCTTAAAGCGGAATGTTTTATCTGTTAATGCGCCCACAGGGCACACATCGATCATGTTGCCGCTGAAATCATTGTCTATTGCTTTGGAAATATAAGTTGATATCTCTGCATGTTCACCACGGTCAAGAATGCCATGCACTCTTTTATTGGTCAATTGATCGGCTACATAAGTGCAACGATAGCAAAGAATGCAACGTGTCATGTGCAGTTGGATGTACGGTCCAATATCTTCCGGCTCAAAAGTCCTTCTCTTAAATTCGTAACGGGTTCCTTCTTTGCCATGCTCATAACCCAGGTCCTGCAAATGACATTCACCAGCTTGGTCACAAATAGGGCAATCCAGCGGATGATTCAATAATAAAAATTCCACCACACCTGCCCTTGCATCTTTTACTTTTTCACTGGTAATATTTTTTACGATCATACCATCCATTACTGTTGTTCTGCAGGATGCAACCAACTTAGGCATTGGCCTTGGGTCTGCTGTAGAACCAGCAGCTACTTCCACCAAACAGGTGCGGCATTTACCGCCACTGCCCTGCAGCTTGCTGTAGTAGCACATAGCAGGTGGCGTAACATCACCACCGATCAAACGGGCCGCATTCAATACAGTTGTGCCAGGAGCAACATCAATAGTAATGTTGTCGATGGTAACTTTAAAAGTTGACGGTTGTGCTGGTTTTATTTCGTCTGCCATATTTACCCCAACCCCTAAAGGGGCTTTTAATTTTTTTAAAATTCACTCTTAAAATATTTAAGAGTTGTATAAAATATTGTACACGTCACCGTCGCCCTTTAGGAGCGGAGGGTTTACGCTGTTACCGGCACATGAATAGGATCTGCATAATGAGCCAATCCATAATTCTTACTCAAACATGCATTGGGATTCGTTACATGCCATTCAAACTCGTCACGAAAATGACGGATAGCTGCTGCCACCGGCCATGCTGCTGCATCACCCAATGGACAAATCGTATTTCCTTCAATCTTCCTTTGAATATCCCACAACAGATCAATGTCTTTCATTTCACCTTTTCCATTCTCGATCTTCTTCAATATTCTTTCCATCCAGCCAGTTCCTTCTCTACAAGGACTGCATTGTCCGCAACTTTCATGATGATAAAATCTTGCTAACGACATCGTATGCCTTACCACACACTGGTCTTCATCCAACACAATAAATCCACCGCTACCCATCATCGTACCAGTTGCAAAACCTCCATCAGCAAGGCTTTCATAATTCATCATTCTTTTTTCTCCCTTTGCTGTTGTCAATAACAAATTAGCAGGAAGAATAGGAACAGATGAACCACCCGGAATGCAAGCCTTTAATCTTTTTCCATTGGGAATACCGCCACAATATTCATCGCTGTAAATAAATTCTTCTACTGAAATGGTCATATCAATTTCATATACACCCGGCTTATTGATATTGCCACAGGCAGAAATCAATTTGGTGCCTGTTGATTTGCCCACACCGATCTTTGCATATTCTTCTCCACCATCATTGATGATAGGAACAACAGCCGCAATGGTTTCAACATTATTCACCACTGTTGGCCTTTCCCACACACCTTTTACCGCAGGGAATGGAGGCTTGATCCTGGGATTGCCTCTTTTGCCTTCGAGTGATTCGATCAACGCTGTTTCTTCACCACAGATATAAGCACCGGCGCCACGTTGTACATAGATCTCACAATCAAAACCGCTGCCTAAAATATTCTTTCCCAGAAACCCATTTTGTTTTGCCTCTGCAATAGCTTCTTCTAAAATATCTGTTATCCATGCATATTCACCACGGATATAAATGTAACTAACGTTGCTGCCCAATGCAAAAGACGACACGACCATTCCTTCAATTAAATAATGCGGAATGAATTCCATCAAATACCTGTCTTTAAAAGTTCCCGGTTCGCTTTCATCTGCATTCACCACCAAATGGCGAGGCACACCTTCAGGCTTTGCAATAAAACTCCATTTCATTCCCGTAGGAAACCCAGCACCACCACGGCCACGAAGTCCGCTCTTTTTTACTTCTTCCACAATTTCTGCCGGCTGCATCTTCAATGCTTTCTCCACGCTTTTGTAACCACCTTCACGGCGATATACTTCGAAGCTTTTTATGCCCGGCACATGTGCACTTGCTAATAATAATTTTTTACTCATATTTAAAAACCCAAAGGTTTTATGATTGATTCCTGTTCGATAAATACTCTGCTATCAGTCCGAAAAAATTTTTATCCCAACCTGTTTTGTGCCCTTCCATTTCTTCTTTTGTAGGAAGGCCAGTATGCGTTACAAAAACTTCTGTTCCATGATCCACACTTACCAACTTATAATGAACTTCTGATGCTCTGGTATCTTCTTCCCAATTGCCTGGCTTCCATGTGTAAGCCAATTCATCGTCTGTTATCTTTAAAACTTTTCCTTCCACCCAGCCATCAAACATTGCAAACTGTCCACCTGTTTTTTTCTCTACTAAAGATTCTCCACCACTCCATTCATTTATAAAAATTGGGTCTGTCAGCAACATCATCACTTCATCTGGTGCCGCATGAACAAAAAATTCTAATGACAGATCGTAACTCATTTTAATTTCTTTATGCTTTCACTCCCTGCCTTGCAAACAATACCCATCTTTTACTTTTCCTGATCCACACTTCCAGTACGCTTAATTTCAAATTGATGGCTGTTCCTTTCATTGTTGCTTCCACACCTGCTTTAAACCTCACATTCGCAACATTTCCATTTATGTTTACTTCAATACTATCTTCCTTAAAACTTTGATAACTGATAAGACCAGTTTTCAAATCGTTTATCAAATCTTTCTTGTTTTGCACCCAACCATTGCTGTGCCCGTAACTCAAAGCTTTATCTGTTTGCTGGTTGAGTGAAACAGTATTTTTATTTACCAATGCCTGGTGAAATTCTTTTACTGTCGCAATCAGTTTTTCTTCATTTGTGTGTTGTGCAAATGAAACGGCAAGAAAAAAAGAAAACAATATGAATAAAAAGAACTTCATCAATTTGCTTTTGCCCTGCACTCTTCTATTATCGCATCCACTTTTTCCTTTGTCAAATGCTCCCTGTAATGTTTCCCCAACTGCATCATTGGTGCATAACCACAAGCTCCCAAACATTCCACCGTTTTTAAAGTAAACATCCCATCAGCAGTTGTTTCCCCTGCTTTGATGTTCAGTTTTTCTTTGATGTAGTCAATAATGTTATCGCTGCCATTCACCATACAAGGCCCTGTTTGGCAAACTTCAAACAAATATTTACCAACAGGCTTTAAATTATACATGCTGTAAAAACTGGCCACTTCATACACTTCGATGGGTTCAATGCTTAACAACGAAGCCACGTAATCCATCACCGGCACATCCAGCCAGCCGCCAAATTCATCCTGTGCCATGTGCAGCACCGGAAGCAAGGCACTTTTTTGTTTACCTTCCGGATAGCGTGAAATTATTTCCGCTACCTTATCTAATTTCTCTTTTGAAAATACAACACTCATAATTCAAAATTCTTAACTCATAATTATTATGCATCAAGCTCGCCTGCTATCAAATTCAAACTGCTCATTGTTATCACTGCATCACTCAGCAAACCATTTTTTACCAACTCAGGATATGCCTGGTAGTAAATAAAACATGGCCTGCGGAAATGAAGCCTGTAGGGTGTTCTTCCACCATCACTGATCAAATAATAACCCAACTCTCCATTAGCACCTTCCACGGCACTGTATAATTCACCAGCAGGAATTTCCGTTTCACCCATCACAATTTTAAAGTGATAAATGAGTGCTTCCATTTTGGTATACACATCTTTTTTCTCCGGCAAATAATACGCAGGTGTATCAGCATGAAATACCTCTGCTTCAGCACCTTTAAATTCCTGCACTTTTTTATAAGCGTCTCCAATCAGTTTCAGGCTCTGCCACATCTCTTCGTTACGAACTAAAAAACGATCATAACAGTCACCGGTAGTACCCACAGGAACACTGAATTCAAAATCTTCGTAAGATGAATAAGGAGTGTGAACCCTCACATCGTAATCAACACCGGCGGCACGTAAATTAGGACCCGTAAAACCATAGTTCAATGCTCTTTCGGCGCTGATCGGGCCAGTACCAATGGTACGATCCATAAAAATGCGGTTACGGTTGAAAAGATTTTCAAACTCTTTTAATACAGCGGGATATTCTTTTAAGAATTTTTCGAGTTTTTCAAACGCTGTATTTGTGAAATTCCTTTCAAAACCGCCAATACGCCCAATATTAGTAGTAAGGCGGGAGCCACATATTTCTTCATATATTTCATAGATTAATTCCCTGTATTGCATCAGGTACAAAAACCCGGAGAAGGCACCGGTGTCAACACCCACAATAGAATTACAGATCAAATGGTCTGAAATTCTTGCCAGCTCCATAATGATGATACGCAGGTAATCAACTCTCTTTGGCAATTCAACTTTTAATAATCTTTCGCAGGTAATATGCCAGCCCATATTGTTGATAGGAGAAGAGCAATAATTTAACCGGTCGGTGATTGGAGTGATCTGATATAACGGCCTGCGTTCTGCCAGTTTTTCAAAAGCCCTGTGAATGTATCCTACGGTTGATACAGCAGATAAGATCCTTTCACCATCCATCTCCAGGATATTCTGGAACACACCATGCGTAGCCGGGTGCGTTGGCCCCAGGTTCAATGTGGTGGTTTGTTTTTCCAGTGAGCCCTCCGGCAATAAAATATGTTCCGATTGAGACATTAATGCTTTTATTTTTTTGTACCCAACAATATTTCTTTAATCTTCTTCAGTGGCGTCGCACTCTTGTACAATACACCATTATTCATCACAATACTTTATCGCCTTCGTTATGCTTATCCTCTTCTACCAAAGTACCACCTTCTTTTCTTTTTTCTGTTCCAAAACCAAGTGTTCCACCTCTTCCAAACATTTCATCATCCTTATCAATCCTCGTCTGGTCTTCCAATGGAAATTCTTTACGCATCGGGAAATAATCCATTTCATCCACATTCAATATCCTTATTAAATTAGGATGACCAACAAAATTCACCCCAAAGAAATCATAGGTTTCCCTCTCCATAAAATTAGCAGAAGCATACAATGCAGTTGCACTATATACATCAGGTCTTTCAACAGGCGCAAACACTTTCATTCTTATCCTCACATTATCTGTAAGATTATGCAAATGATATACAACAGCCAGCTCCTCTCCTTTTCTTTCAGGATAATGCACTGCCTGCAGGTCAGTTAAAAACCGGAACCTTAGTTCTTCGTCATCAAATAAATATTGAAGGATCTTTAAGTTGAAGTCTTTGGGTGCAGTAAAGGTCAACATACCGTAAGGCACTTCCCATTCAGTAAGTACTTCCCCAAATTTTTCAGTTAGTTTTTGTTGTATGGTTTCGTTGGATAATGACATCTATAAATTGTTGAATTGCTTAATTGTTACATTGTTGAATTGCTTAATTGTTATTGGAGGCTTTGATCAATTCAGCCATTTAACAATTTAACCATATAACCATTATTGTATTCCGTAACTTCCTAATAACTCTTTATACTGCTCACTGTTCCTTCTTCTCAAACCTTCCTGTCCTACCAGGTCCTGTATTTTCATAAAGCCATCTAAGATAGCTTCCGGTCTTGGTGGACAGCCCGGCACATATACATCCACCGGTATCACCTGGTCTATTCCCTGCAATACAGAATAAGTATCAAAAATACCGCCGCTGCAGGCACAGGCACCAACCGATAAAACCCAGCGTGGCTCTGCCATCTGTAAATAAACCTGTCTTAAAACAGGCCCCATTTTTTTTGAAATAGTTCCCATCACCATCAACAGATCGCATTGGCGTGGAGAAAAACTCATACGTTCTGCACCAAACCTTGCAATGTCGTAATGGCTTGCGGCTGTCGCCATAAATTCAATACCACAGCAACTTGTTGCAAATGGTAAAGGCCAGATGGAATTTTGACGGGCAAGCCCGATCACCGAATCAAATTTGGTGGCCATAAAGCCTTCGCCGGTATAACTCTCCGGTATATCTGCCGCTTTTACTTTATTATTATATTGTACGGGACGCATAGTTTTAATTTGAAAATTTGAAAATTGCGTAATTTGAAAATTGGTTACTAATAAGAACAACTTTTACTATTGATTGTTCCCATTGCGTATTTTCAAATTTGCAAATTGTCACATTAGTTAATCTTCCCAATCCAAGGCACCTTTCTTCAATATATAAATGAACCCTGAAATAAACAATCCAACAAACATTGCCACGGCACCAAACCCTGCCCAACCCAGCTCCCTGAAGTTTACTGCATATGGATAAAAGAAAATCACTTCCACATCAAACAGTACAAACAAAATAGCAACCAAAAAATATTTGATGGCCATAGGTTGCCTTGCATTGCCTTTTATTTCAATACCACTTTCAAAATTCTGGAGTTTGTCGTCAGTCTTTCTTTTGGGGCCAAAAAAATGGGTCAATCCCATCATAGTTGCAATAAACCCAATTGCAAAAAACAACTGAATTCCTATGGGGAGATAGTTTTCTGCGTTATTTACACTAGTTACCTGTAACAGAAATGATTGCATGTGGCAAAAATAAGGCAGTGCCATTAAAAAACAACTGGATATTTTTCAAAAGAAAATCCCTGTTCGGTTGAACAGGGATCAGTATCATTTCTTCTTTGATTTTACTTTTTTTTAGTGCCGCCACTCTTTGCTCCGGCAGTTGGTTTTGCCGGGGCTGGTTTTGCAGGCTGCTTAGTTGCAGGTGTGGTTGCCGGCTTGGTAAGCAGTTCTCTATTCTGCATTGTTTCCGCATCGGCAGGGTCGAGTAATAAAATTTTATCGGCATATTCTATGGCAGCAGCTTTGTCTTTTTTGAAAACACTATACACTAAAAAGTATTTGTAACTACCAATTAATTGCGCCTTATTTTTCACACTGTCTTTACTTGCCACTTCAATTGTTTTTTCAAAATAAGGATTTGCCAACCCTTGTTCTAAAGTGGTGTCAATAGCCCAGCTACTTTTGCCACTCAAATAATATCCAAAAGGATCATCAGGGAATTTTTGACTGTAAATATTAAATATACTCAATGCCGTAGTGTAATCACCACCACGGAACAGGTTGTAACCTGCATTGTATAAGTCCGTTTTAGTTGTATTTTGCTTTACACTCAATAGTTTATTATACCATCCACCTGCTTCTTTAAACTTCTTCTGAGCTTCAAATCCCATTGCCACATCCTTCAACAGGGCGATCTTTCCGGTTTCAGTACTGTCTAATGCCACTGCTTTATCAATATAAATACCACCAACAGAATCCTGGCCTAATTTAATCAGTGTTTGTCCATAAGTTTTATACTCAACCGGTCCAACCTTTTCCGGTTTTTGTTTCTGGAAATAAGTATCAAAGTATGTTTTTGCATTGAGTGAATCACCTAATTTGAAGTAAGCATAAGCTACTACGGCATAAATATTAGGGTATGGCCCTTCGGGACCGGCTGAAGCAATACACTGTTGCCCTTTAGAAATACTTTCATTAAACATTCCTCTTGCATATAGCATAGATGTTCTGTAAGAACAATCTTTTGCAGCATCTACATCCGTATTCGCCAAATATTTATCCATGTATTCCCCTGATTTTGTAACATCATTACCATAGTAATACTGATAAAGATTTTCATACACCGGTGCATAAGCAGGATCTTTGGCAATGGCTTCATCATAATAGCGCATGTATATCTCTTTCTGTATAATACCTTGCGTCTGGTAAATTTTGCCTATCCGGTAAGATGCCCTTGCATAATTAGGACTGAGCCCCAACGCTGCTTCATACGCTGTTTGTGCCGGGGCACCTTGTATCAGTTTTTTATAAGCATCCCCCAGGTTTGCCCACACATCAGGATCCGTCATTTTTTTCAATTCAGTTGCCTGTCTTAGTTTTTGAACAGCATAATCAGCATCGCCATTTGGGGCCTGTACATTGGCAAACCCAATAGCGTTTAATACATCTTTGTTTTTTCCCTGGCTTATGCTCACAGCCGTTTCAAAGCGGTTTTTTGCATCCTGTGCTTTTCCTTCAAGCAATTCAATATGCCCCATGCCAGCCAGCAGTAAAGCGCTGTTGCTGTTATTCATCAATGTTTTTTGATACAATGCTTTTGCTCCCGCCACATCACTATTTTCTTCCGGCAATACCATGGCCTGTCCAAGCCAGTACACTGCGTCCACATTATTTGGGTTGGCAGCAACTAATTTTTCAAATACGCCTTTTGCACTCTTATACCTTTCGTAATACATAAATTTTTTGCCCTCTTCCAAAGTCTGTGCTTTTAATAAGCCAGAAAAAAACACAGCAGCAAAAAACAGCAACCCTGATTTAAACTTGTTCATTTTATTTTTGATTTAAGACTTTACAATGATAAAAACTTTACCCACAATATCACTTAAAAAACGTTATTCTTTTTTCAATTTTTCATTTACTATAACATCTCTCACATTAAAATCTATTATGCCCGGCTGCAGGTAAGCTCTCCTGAAAATCAACTGTCCCCGCTCGTACTGCATAAAACCGGCCAACCCACCACCCAGTCCTGAAAAATTTTCTTTTAGTATATAATACAATCCACGTACCAAAGGGTAACGCCTGGTGATGATGCCGGCCTGGGTAGGTTTTACATACGGCGTATCAAGGCATAGCTCACATTTTATATATGCAATTTTTACTTTCTTTAACATATTTACCTGTGCTGTATCCTCGGGGTTGCCAATCCAGCTTATGCCAACAAAGCCTATTGCATTTTCATCAGACACTACATAATCAAGTACCTCTTTACTGTTTTTAGCCGCCTGCACTTTATTGCTGTCAAATTTTTTCCCTTTTAAAATACTGTCCATTGCAAAGCGTATGGTACTGGTGGCATTTAAGCCGTCAAACACTATTTTTTTATTATTGTTCGCCTCCCCGGTAAGTAGCTGCTGCAACTGGTTTAATGAAAAAGTGGTGTCGGTGCTTTTAGCATTCACCACCACTGCAATGGCATCGGCTGCAATCCTTTCACTCCTCGGTACATAGTTCAACGAATCATCAAAATATCCTGCTTCTGCTTTAGATAAGCCCCTTGTTACAATCACCATCCTTGTAGCAGAATCTTTAAATAAGTCTTTTAAACATTCAGCTTCCGGTTTATACACTGCGTTAATTTTTGTGCCGGGATGTGTAGCTTCAAATACTTTTATTTCTTCTTCTATCACCGGCCTGAAAGACTCATCAACGCTTATTTGTATTGTACCGCTTACAGGAGTATCGCTAACACCTGTTGATGTCGCCTTACCTCCATTATCACCGCAGCCAGCTACAAAAAAATAAATCAACACAAAAAATATCCATTGCTTTATCATTGCTATACACCTGCTGGTTTTCATTAGTCCCTGAAATAATTTTTTTTATAGCCCCTGTAAATCCTGAAAATACCATACACCCAGCATACGGATGCAAAAATTTTTATCAGCACTGGATCATACTTGTCTAAGAATGCTTCTGTGTAAGAAATAGGAAACATAAAAAAACAACCCACCACCACAATAAAAACGCCCATGCCGTAATTCATAATGCTACGCATTTGCACCAGTCCACGCTGCCGCTCACTCATCTGTTCTTTTTCAAATTCTTCTAAAGCCATTTTATTTTGCCTGTTTTGACCGTTGTGATAGCCGATTGTTGTATGGTTACATTGTTAAATTGTTTATGAAAAATTAACATTTCAACCGCCTCATCCATTCAACCATTAAAGGGGCTTCCAAATTACAGTATTTACAACAGAAATTATTCATTTGGCTGAAACTTTACCGGCAGGTAACAATAGGCTTTCACATTTCTGCCACCTTTTTTTCCGGGGTTCCATTGCGGCATTTTCTTAAGAACTCTTATTACTTCTTTATTAAACGCTTCGCCTCCGTCATGTACTATATCAAAGCTTTCCAAATTGCCATCATTATCCACCACAAATTTTATTTTAACCTGTACTGCTTCGCCAATATCTTCCGGCGATAACAGGTTTCTTTCAAGAAAGCGAATGAGCTCTTTATTTCCTCCGGGATATGTTGGGGGCACATCTGGATCTTCATAGGTTATATCCAGGTCAACTGTTGGTTCAGATGGAGTTGCATCTCCACCACCCGGTTCTGCCGGAGGAAAAAGATCGCCTGTAGAAGGAGGAGTGGCTACAATTACAGTTGTACTGCTGATCGTAAGATCAGTTATATCATGCAGGCTGTCTGTCTTTTTATCATTCTTTACTATTTCTATCCTGTCAAGAAATTTTTGTGAAGGCCTTACAGAAACATCGGTTTGTTTTTGCTTTGGTTTTTCCAGCTCTTTCCGCTCTTCATAAGTTTTTACTATAATACTGCTATCTGAAATGTATGGATAAGCCGAAATTGTTTTTTTCTCCGGCAATAATGTAAAGGCAGAGAATATAGCTGCCATCCCAAACATGATAAATAAAGATGTCTTAACCCTGTTCGGATAAAACTTGCGGAGTGTGTATGCACCGTATTTTTTATTCCTGTTTTCAAAAAGAATATCAAGCACATCACTTGAAAGAATTGTATTGCTGTTCATGATCTTTGGTTTTAAGTGAAAAAATGTTTTACTCAAAACCGGCGCCGGTAGCAATGAGATGCATTGATGTGTTTATTCCACAATCGGGGGTTAAACTTCCCTTATAGGTTTTAATTGAGAGAGTATTTATATAGGAATGAACTCTATTTTACACATGAACTTTCTTTTCATCCTTCCCTTATCATCCGTTTATATCAAGCCTGTATCCTATACCATGAACATTTACAATTTTTATAGCTGCGTCCTCCGTCAATTTTTTTCGAAGTTTTGAAATAAACATATCGAGGCTACGGGTTACGATCACTCCTTCATTTTCCCATACTTCTTTTTGAAGTGTTTCTCTTTCCACAATTGTGTTGGGTGCATTGGCCAGTATCTGCAGCACTTTGGTTTCTTTAATAGTAAGCGGTGTTTTTTCTCCGGCTAATTCAAGTTGCTGCTGAACCGGATCAAAAAGGTATTTGCCGATTTGAATACAGCCTTCTTTCATGTTGTTCTCTCCAACAGGAATAATTACAGGTGCTGGTATATTACTGTTGCTCTCAGCCTTTTTTCTTTTTATCCAAAATAATAATCCCGTTAATGCCAATACAGCACCAAAAAAATAGAAATAATTACTCCACTGAATTTTTAATTGGGGAGAAAAAACAAAGCTGATGTAATAAGCATCTTTGGGCAAATTGCGGCCAATACAGGCCACATCGCTTTCACCTGCTGATGGTGAAGCAGCAAATCCAAACACCATTTCTTTATTCTGGCTTTTCACCACACTGGCAGTAAAACTAACCGGTAGTTTGCCTTCGTTTACTGTTTTGTTTACAATACTTACAAATGAATCAGGGTTGATGGCCAATGGTTTTTCAGGAATAAGATGATACTCATATTCCGACACCTGTTTTACAGGCAATATTCTGGAAGTGCTATCGCCGGAACTGAGCAAAAGTTCATGTACCATTTTTCTAAGTATGATCATTTCCTTTGTCTCTTTATATTTATCCCCGGTATTACCATTATAAACGGCAAGGATAATGAACGACAATGCAAGCAGTAGAAAAATGTAGCGCAACTTCATTGTATAAAATTACAGCTTTACAATTACAGGTATAGCCGGTGAAGGAATTTTACACTTATTTACTCTTTTTTTACTACTGGATCATATATATACATCATGCCTTTCTGTAATATTGTATCCCCAGTTTCCATTAAACCCAATTGTATGTTTACAAACAAAAGAATAGCAACTGCTGCCGTGCTGGCAGCCATTATTGTATTTACCTCGTCCAATATAATACCTCCAAAAAGCAGGTTCACCAACCTGAAAGTGCTGCCGCAAAACATCAGCGAACATCAACTGGATAGTATTATGGATACGTATAACAGGGCATTAAAAGTAAACTGCGATTTTTGCCATGAAAAGGAAAAAAGCTTTACAGGCCTGCCGCCTGCTGATAATGCGCCACTTAATTTTGCCGCAGATAATGGAATGAAAGAAAATGCAAGGCGCATGATGCGGCTGACAATCGATATTAATAAGCAATACTTCAATTACGACACTATTCCGAAAAAGCCGGATCATCTTTTAAATGTAGTTACCTGCAACACCTGCCACAGGGGTAATGCCTTTCCGGCGCATGAATAAAATGAACTGCAAAATAATTTTACTTTTTACCATTGTGTTTGTAGCCGGTTGTGCTGCCAGCAAATTCCGGCAAAGCCCTTCCGGTTTGCAATACCGCATTATAAAAAAAGGCAGCGGGCCTAAAGCAACAACCGGCCAGGAAATATTACTGCTTGAAACAACCACTTACCGGGATGGCACTGTATTATATTCTAATGAAAAAACAGGCAAGCCTGTAAAAGTAAAAATTGGTGCCAACCAGGCCACCCTGGCTGTGGACGAAGCTTTGCTGGGCATGAAGGAAGGCGAGATAAAAGAAATTATTGCGGCGCCGCATTTGGTAAAACGGAAATTCTATCCTTCTAATGTACACCCTGATTCCACGCTTTTTATACGGCTTGTGTTGTACAAGATAGAACAATAGACACATGAATTATTGGTTTTTGCAAATCAGATTTTGCCTTTGTGAATATCACTTATAATAAAAAAATAAAACCTCATACATTCATATGAGGTTTGTAATATCATTCAAAAAGAAATTATGTGCCTGCTAATTATTTCTCCCTGCCACGTTTAGTTTAAATCCTGTTTTTACCAATACTGTTGCCGAAGGATCAATATGTATACTATAGCAATCTGCATTGGTATTAATTTCAGGAGAGTTTGGAACACCTGATGGTATGATAACGGCAGTATTGATATCGGGTACTTTATGCGTATTCCAGTTCAATGGGTTTTCCCAGGCAACACTTACGGCACCTGTCCACCTTGAAGGTATGGCCGGACCGCCAATTTTTGTTTGTTGATCATTGGTAAGTACAGCAGGATTAAAATCAAAATAGATAGCTGCCCTGTTGCTTATAACATCATCAATACCGATTGGTAATTTTGGTTTGATGCGGTAAGTGATATAGCCATGGCTTAGTGGTTCGTTGTGAAAACTATCAAGCAGTTTGATGTCTTTAAATATCCATGTAATATATTTTCCATCTTTTATATTTACCTGGTATGAATGGCTAGCAGCGATCATTGAGAAAGTGGAAGCATCGAGTTGTACATCGAGTGTGTCTCTTACTACAATAGTAAAAGCTGTATCCGTTCCTGTGTTTTGAAAGCGGATAGTATAATCAAGGTATTTTCCATCTACAACATGTTGTAAAGGCATTTTACCTGCATAATTTTCCTGTTTGTCGTTTGGATCATAACTTCCTCTTACTATCTCAGATAACTGAACAATATTATCAGTTGTCATAACATCTCCCGTGCTATCAATATAAACAGTTGACCTTACTGTATCACCAATGTTTATATCTGGTATTACAGCGGTTTGCAACTCCAATGAAATGGTGGAAGAAGTATTGGGGAGCAAACTTGAGATATTCCAGATGAGAGTATCGCCTGATACTGATGCAGGAGACGGAGTGGCTTCAATAAAACTAAAATGACTGTCTTTTATAAAAATCACATTCCTGTTAGTTAAAGTATCGGTGCCTTCGTTTGAACAGATGATGTGGTATGTATTATCAAACCCCGGCCTTACCCTGTTTAAATTGAAAGCGGTTACGGTATAATCCTTTATACCTGCAATGGGATGTAATGCAAAGTTGGCAGTTGCTGATTGGCTGAAAGAATTAAAAGTATTAGTAGCACTATCAGGACTAACGGTATAGTATGGCCTGGGCAACTGCACTTTGGTTACAAATGTCCCTTTACCAATACCGGCAACTTTGTAACTACCGTTTACGTTGTTTGGCTGTGTAGAAAACTGGCTGGTTGTGCCAATAGTGTTTACCCGTACATTTTTGAGTGAAGTTTCGCCGGCATCTTGTATGTTATTGTTGTTACTGTCCACATATATGTTACCTGAAATAGTGTTGAAGTTGATGAATTTTATCACTAATGCGCTGTAAGGAACTGGATTTTCCTGCGCCGGATTTGATTCACTTTCTCTTCCGCTATACCCAACTGCAATAAAGCCTTCATCTCCCGGCAATGCTTTACATGAAAAGAGTTGAGAGTGACCTGGTGTAAATGAAGCGGCACTAAGGTAATCGTTGCCTACCCGGACGAAACCATCATTATGAAAAGGAGTAAAGTCAATCTCAGCATATCCTGCAAGAGCATACCTGTCTCCAGGCAAAGGCGTAATTCCCTTGCCACCACCAAAGAGCGGATGCCAATAGTTATTATAAAAGGGCCGTACAGTATCTCTTGAAAGTATAGTGCCATCTGATGACACTTTTTGAACAACATTATTAAAATATGGATAACTGTTGCCATCTTCTGGCGGGCATTTTTCCCGGTAAAGAAAATAATAACCAGTGCCGTCATAAGCTTTACAAACTGAATATCCATCATCAAATGCAAGTGAACCTACAGTACTGAAATAACCAGAGATATTACCATTATTTGTGGCACCGGGCACTCCATTAAATGAACCAAACCAGGTGGCTTGTTGTGTAAGCGGATCAAGCAAATAAGCTATGCCCGGCCGGTTAGTGTTTGAAGTACTAATAAGAACCTCATTGTACACCAATAACTTTTGATCATTGGTTTCAAGAATGTTTACGGGTATATCTTTAGCCGTGCTGTCTTTATAATTAAAACATTTTTCCCATTGCAAAACGCCATCCCTGTTTGTTTTGAATACCCATACATCCTGGTCGGGTTTTGTAGGGCGACCTGAAAGCACATTACCATCAGAAGAAAAAGTGGAAGCTGTAACCGCTATTCCTCCATCATGTAGTAATACTGCATCCTGCCCCTGGTCGGCAAGTGAACCGCCATAGAAATTAGACCAGATGGCATTGCCGCTACTGCCAATTTTTATCATCCATACGTCGTAAGTGCCGCCATGATAGTTAGTGCCTCCTGCCTGTTGCTTGCCACGGCCCATGCACAGGTAAGCGCCATCGTCTGTAGCAATTACTTTTGTAAGGTTACTGTATTTGAAAGTATGCCTCCATAGTATGTTTCTGGACGAATCCATTTTAACTATCCAACTGTTCATGCTATCGGGACGTTGATAACCATCGCCCCTGTAAAAGCCAACAACAACCATACTGCCATCGGCATCAAGCAATATATCATTGGCTACCGTGGTGGAATCAGAATGGGTAATAGTTTTTGTCCATACAGCTTGTGCAGAACAATAGGTGTTGCTGAGGAATGAAAACGCAATAAGCAGAGATATTATAGGAATCCTTCTCATAAAAAGTTTTTTGGGTGCTTAAATTTAAAGAAGTACCCGGAATTCGCAGTGATTTTTTTATTTTTTTGCTCCCATACCGCCGATTATCAGCCAGCCTTTATCTGTCTTTTTCCAGGTGTGGGTTATTTTAAAGGTGTTTTTATCAGGCGCTTCGTTTTTATCGTTTGTCCATTTTGATGTGACATCGTATAATACGATCACAATATCACCAAACACATTTTCTATTTTCCGGGTGAGTTCATAATTAAATGTTTTGCCTTTATTGTCTTTATACATTTCTGTTATCCAGTCAGTGATATGAGCCTTATCACCAATAATGTTGGTGGACGTATAACCAATAAAATTTTCATCCCATAAAGTGAGATAAGCAGTGAGGTCATTAGCTTTTACATATTTCCAATAATTTTCTTCTAGTTGCCATATTTCATTTTTTATTTGTTCTGCTGGTAGTGTTGCTGTATAACCATTGTTGATCTCGATCCAGTAACCATCCGGATCTTTAAAATAAATTTGCTTTACACCATCAGCCCTGGTGGTAACTGTATTGATTGCACCAGGCCAGTTTGAAAAATCAATTTTCATTTCCTTCAGCCTGTTTACAAAAGCATCAAATTGCACTGTTGTAAAGGCAAGGTGAACAGCTTTGTTGATGGTTACATTTTCTTTTACTATAGAAATTAAATGCAGTTCTTTTCCTTCTCCTAACGACAGCCAGCGTATCCCCTCTAAAGCAGAGCGATTGGTGATCTCTTTTACCTGGAAAACTTTGGTATAAAAATCAACCGAGGCTTTTACATCTTTAACCGACAGCGCCATGTGGTTGAAAGTAAAATTGAAAGCGATGCTGTCTTGTGCTTTTATCATCACACTAAATGCAAGTGTGGTGGCAAGGATAAATATTTTTTTCATTGCTGTGTTTTGGCTGTGATGGATAGCTTGTTATTGGCTAAGTTAAACCAATTAGATGTGCAGAATTATCTGTCGTTGCTGATATTCCGGCTACGCTCAATACAGCAGGCAACGGCGGAGATGGAAACGAAGACCAACAATGGCAAAGAATCGGAAGTTAACAAAGCCGGAGTTTTTATAGATCCAGTAAAACATTGAATCCGATCGTCGTTAATTTGTCTTTCTCCATTCCCTTTTTATAAAACAAACCGATCGTAATGGCATGCCCGTTCCAGCTTTCATTTGATGAACCAATTCTTACACCAGCCCTAACAAGTGGCCCGTAAGTGGCTCCTTTAAAATCTGAATAACTGCTTTGTGAAATATTGACTTTATAATATCCAAAGCCCAAGCCGAAATAGCCGCCGAAGGTTTGCTCATTTTCTCTTGTTGATTTGCAACCAATATTATAATCTATCACAATGGGCAGGTCATAAGCAAATGCAACTCCGGCATCATTGCCATTTGTATTGGAAGCTATACCGATACCAATACCTACCGGTGCACCAACACTTACTGATGAGTTATCGCTTTCAATAAAATTATACCTGGGAAAATAGGTAAGATTAGTTTGTTGCAAAGTGAAGCTGGATGTAGAAAAGCCGGTATTAACTTTCCCTGTAAGAACAGAGATTGTAGCTCCATAACTATGCATAAATTTTTGAGCATGGAGGTTGACATGTGTTAAAAGACAGAGGCAGAATAAAACAAAGGATCTTTTTGTCATACCAGGAAATTTAAAGCGGTTAAAAATGGTTTGGATAATGAGTTAATGATGCACAATATATATGTTTGCATAACTATTTAGTAATACAGGTATTGAAATGTAAATATTTTGGGAGCTTTATCTTCTTTATATTCTTCCTGTTTATCTAAAAGGCCATTAGGTAAATAGCTGTATTCAATGATCGTCTTTGTTTTTTTTCCTCCTTTTTCAACAACTCTTTTTTCTTTTTTACATTGATCATGAGCATTGTAAGAATAAGTATAAAATACTTCTGAATCTATTCTGTTCAAATGCTTTTCGACGAGCATTTTCTTTTTGTCATACTTATAAGTAGTGGTATAAGTATTATCGGGGGCCAATGTAATTACTGTTTTAATCTTTAACCCGTCTTCGTTATAAAATAATACAGCTGATTCAAAATAATTACCGTGTTGATTTTTCATCGAATCTTTGACAAGCTGGTTATTTTCATTGTAGACTTTCTTTTGAGAATGAACAAGGGTATCTCCCTTAAATACTTCAATCAATAAAAGGTCGCCATTTTTATTATAGGTATAGATATAATCGCTTTTTGCAATTCCATTTTTATCAAATTGAATTTTTTTGATGCATTTGAAATTACTGTCATACATTAAAGTATCGCTTGAAAACAATTGTTCCCTGAATGAGAATGACCAGTTTGAAACCAGGTTGGCATTGCTGTCATAATTTTTGATGAGATGAAGGCGATTCCCGAAGCTTTTTGTGGATTGATAAATTGTTTCTGATTGAACCCTGTTGGCTTTTATGACCTCTTTAGTATTGAATGATTCGTCAAGGAATTGGGCTGATGCAGGAATACCAATGATAAGAGTGAATAGAAGTATTGTTATAGGTCTCATGAATGTTTTAAAATATAGCAGTTGATTGTTGTTTGTACAATTTTAAAATCAATCGCTTATTATAAGAGAGGTTTTAGCTTTAGTAAATAGCTTTTATTTGACAAAAGCGGCAGTGAAACTATCTCAGGCTATTTTGTTATTGTTTTAAAGATTGATTCCTCAATTTTGTTTTGGATTTGCAGATCGTATCAGCACAATATTTTTTAACCTGATTGGATTAATAAATTAATGTAACACTGTAAGTGTTACACCCGGTGCAACTGTAATACTTCCCGGCGGTGCTACCCGTAAAGAATTGCAAATAACATTGGTGTTTACAATAATGTCTGTAGTCACAATTACATCTGCATTTGGGAATGGCACTATATTATTTTCCCAACTGGCGGCATCTGTCCAGTTACCATTTGCAACCGTTCTGTATGCATCTACATTTAGTTTATACAAATATCTTCCACGCATTACATACCAACCGGAATCCCTGTAGATTATTTCGCCACCAAAAACACCCAACGACCTTGGTGTGCTGCTGCCATATTTTAAATAAAATGTTTCGTTGCCTATTGTATAAACCAGGTCGCCATTATTATTAAGACGCCTGATGAAATTATAATACACCTGTGAATTTGAAACCTGTGTGCTTATACCAGTTGAATCCCTGAACCAAACCTGCAGTATGCCGTTCACATCCTTTTTTAGATAAGCAATAAAATTATTGGCTACCGTATAATAGTTAGGAGTGGGAGGTACCAATGAGAAAGGATCGGAATATTCACCAATGTCACTCAATGTAATATTGGAAGTTCCGTTGTGCCAGATGATCTGGTAAGTTTGTGGTGTTTGCGGTGTTTGAAGAAACAACACATTTTTTCCATCAGTAACCGGCCTTGAATAGAAATAACTGGTACCCATTGGGGCTCCAATAATACTTCCGTAGGTTGGAGGTGTTGTTGTGACATTACTTTTTCCGAGGCCTATCCCATCAACTCCTGCATAAACCACCAGCCCGTTTTCGGCAACTACCGGTTCAAGGTAAGCACCAGCACCAACAGTACCGCCAGCGATTTCTGTACCCCTGGTCAGTAGATCTTTAATTATAAAATTACAACCCGGTTGTGGGCTTAAGAATGTAGAACTATACACTACATACCTGCCTGCTATATCATCAATGTTATTGCCATGGTAAAAATTGCCGTTGGTATATTCCGTTGAACTATCAACAGTCGTCAAGCCATTCCAGATGGCACCATAAGGTGTGCAATAAGCTGTTCTGTTACCAGCAGAGTTAGGCATGGCTTGTTGTTGCTGGAGGATGCTATCAGCAGTAAGATACAAGCCATCACTTCTTATTTCAAGTATCCTGTGATAATTATAATCCATTATTTGCCCGATACCTGTATAGAGCGGTGTCATATAAAGATAATCATCAGAAAAAATGGAAATAGATTTTGAAGAAGTTTGATTCCATTTGTCTTTTACTTTGAGAGATACCTGTACATATCCCGTTTGAGAACGGCTTATATTGATTGAAGTGTCGAAACCATCATTTACCAATGTATCGCTTAAAACAATGTTACCATTAATCTTTACCTCTAAATAAGATGTACAGGTGTCGGTACCGGTATGGCTTGTTCTTATTGGTAATACCGGGTAAGCATTGGTACCCGTTGTGGGATACAAAATTTTTGCAACTGGTCCGGGCGGAATGTAATTACACGTATAATTAACCGAGTCTGAATACATGCTTCCATTAAGAGCTGTTCCAGTTACTTTTAATTTGATAGGTGTATTCTGAGGGAAACCTGCAACGGACATAGAGCCCGAAAAATATCCATAGTCAAATTGCCCCGGACCAGGCTGACCAAAAGAGAGGGTATCTGTTACTCCATTGCTGACAGCTACCATTGATACGATGGGAGACGCAGCGTATGTTATCCAGCCATTTATACTTAATGTATTACCGGTAATTACCCCATTATTCTGTAGCGGATTAATATAAAAACTGATTTGCGCTGTTGACTGGATGGTTATTAATCCAAATACAATGAATAGGAATTTTTTCATAATCAGTATTCACCCGGTTTATATAAAGGTCAGGATAAAAATACAAAAATTATCAGATAAAAAGAGCCAGGATTCATGGTTTGCCACTCTCATTAATGCAACACAGTAAGTGTAACACCCGGTGCTACTGTAATACTTCCCGGAGGTGCAACCCGTAAGGAATTGCAAATAACATTTGTATTGACAACAATATTGGTGGTTACAATTA
>JAZKGV010000078.1:37896-56774 GCA_040385725.1 Bacteroidota bacterium
CTGGCAGCATCTGTCCAGTTACCATTGGCTACAGTTCTAAAGGCATCTACATTTAATTTGTATAAGGTTCTTCCATTAATTATAAACCAGGACGAATCCCTGTAAAAAAGATTGCCACTAAGCGTACCTTTATTCTTGGTGAATACAGCAGGCGATGGTTGAGATAGAAGAGAAGACCAATAAAGGCAAAGAGAGTTGGAGTACAAGGCACAAGAAGCAATACACACAAACCTACGCCTCATTCTTGCGCCAGACAGGCCAGGAATTATATTAATTAGTATTGACCACATTATTCCGGCTCAACAATGTTGCTTTATCAGTGATGCCCTGCCCTGTGGGAGGTGCTGCGGGGGTTTGTCTAACATCAATAGTTCCATTACCCATTCCACCTGCCACCAGCTTTGCTAATATTTCATTTACTTCTGATGAAGGAAGCCTGTTGCTGTTGAAGTGTGCATTTTCAATCATCGAAATAGAATTAAGATTGGGCCAATTGATGGCGGTTAATAAAGGATTGGAGTAAATACCTCCTTGATAAATCGGCACCGGTGACTGTACCGATGCAAGCACGGGTAAATTTACCGATGTTAGTAAAGGATGATAGGCTATATTAATTGAGCTAACAGAGGTGAGTGCCGGGAATGAAATAGTGCTGGCAGCACTGCTATAGATGGTTAAATCATAAGCAAGGGAAGAAAGAGAGGTAAATGTAATGGTTTGCAAATTAAGGTTGGCAATATATAAACTTGTTGCGGAAGTAAGCAATGGCAACGATAAAGAAACCAAGGAAGAATCCCCGGCTATTTCTATATCATTATTAGCACCCACAGAAGTAAGAACAGGAAATGAAATAGAAGTAAGAGAGCTGTCAGACACAATATCCAATCCATAAGTTGTGGATGAAAGGGAATTGAAATTGATGGTGTTGAGTTTCCTGTTATTGGATATTGTAAAGGAGATTGCTTTTACAAGTGAACGCATATCAACAGAAGTAAGCTTATTATTATTCTGGATAAGTAATGAATATCCTGTAGTGGCATTTGTTACCAAGGGCATTGAAACAGCGGTTAGGTTACTGTTACCCGTGATAACAATACTACCGGTTATCCTGTCCAGTAAGGGCAACGACAGTGAGGTTAACCCTGTGTTTACCAACCTGAGTTGTGAATTTAGTTTTTTAAGCTGGGGCAGGTTTATACTGGTAAGCTGTGGGCAGTTACTAATGAGAAAAGTATCTTCTATAGTAGTGATATTACCCAGCGTAATATTTTGCAACTGCACATTGTTCTGCAGCCAAAGTTGTGTAAGACCTCCCGATACCATTGAAAGGTCAAGATTGGTGATATTATTACAATCAATGATCTTAATTATCTGAGTAGATGGACCGGCCTCTGCCGTTATCTTGGCCTGTGCCTCACTGTTAGATATATCTCCTCTTAGTACAATAGCATTTTTTCCACCATTGCTTACAGCTGTCCAGGCGCCGTGAGTAAAATACCAAAAGCCGGTGCTTTCATTTGTTTGATAGATCATCAACCCTTCTGCAGGGTTGTTTATGGCTGTTTTTTGAGCAGCCGTCATACGTGGTATCAACATACCTCTTGCTGTATCCTGCACATGCAGCATGGCACTGGCATCAGGAGGATTTATACCAATACCTATCTGTGCGTTTCCATAAAATGATAAAAAGAGCAAAATAGTAATGGAAATAAATCTCCGAAGCTGGCAGGCAGTAATAGGAATAAGCATAAGAGTTGTTTTGTACTTCAAATATAAATTATTCGTTCAACAAAAACAGCCCTTTGTAACACAATTTATTTAATACCACTGTCTCGTGCAGAGAGTATTACTATACAAGAGTTTGCTTGTAGAAGCCACACCTGGAGGTGTATTATCATAACCGCTTTGGTAAAAGCTGAATAAAGATATATAAGTACGAGTCCCGACGTTTCAGTCGGGATACTGATTAATACGTCAGCATGTGCAACGCTACGATGCCGGCATGAAATACATTTGCTGGTAACCAAAAATTCTCCTTTGTTATCACCTTCGTTAAAACTTCGGTGATTAAAAAAGCGATGGCGGATAAAAACAAAACCCCACACTTGCGGATGGGGCTTGTAATTATTATACTCTCTCCTGTTCTCCGTTAGCTAACGGACGGAGGGATTTATTCTTCGTCAATCTTCACTTTGCCTTTGCTCTTTGCAATCACTGTTTCTGCAATGTTGTTTGGAGCTGGTGCATAGTGGCTGAACTCCATGGTAGAAGTGGCACGGCCTGAAGATAATGAACGCAATTGCGTTACATAACCAAACATTTCACTCAATGGAACTTTGGCTTTAATTACCTGCAGGTTGGCACGGCTGTCCATACCTTCCAGCATACCACGGCGACGGTTAAGGTCACCCGTAACATCACCCATGTATTGGTCGGGTGTAAGCACTTCCACTTTCATGATCGGTTCAAGCAAAGTTGGTTTTGCTTTTTTACCAGCTTCACGGAAACCGGCTTTAGCACACAACTCAAAACTCATCGCATCACTATCCACATCATGGTAGCTGCCATCAAATACACGAACCTTCATGTTGTTTACAGGATAACCTGCCAACACACCGGTTGTCATCGCAGTTTCAAAACCTTTATTGATTGCCGGTACAAATTCTTTTGGAATAGAACCACCAAACAGGTCGTTTACAAACTGGAAATGTTTGCCTTCGTTCTCTTTCAGCCATTCTTCATCAGCAGGGCCAAAACCAAAAATGATATCAGCAAACTTACCACGGCCACCAGACTGTTTCTTCAACACTTCCCTATGTTCGATAGTGTTGGCGAATGACTCTTTATAAGCCACCTGCGGAGCACCTTGATTGATCTCTACTTTAAACTCACGGCGCATACGGTCAACGATGATCTCCAAATGCAACTCACCCATTCCACGAAGGATGGTTTGTCCTGTTTCTTCGTCTGTGTTTACACGTAAGGTTGGATCTTCTTCCACCAGTTTGGCAATAGCCATACCCATCTTATCAACGTCGGCCTGTGTTTTTGGCTCAATAGCGATAGCGATAACCGGCTCCGGGATAAACATATTCTCCAAAGTGATCGGGTGATCCTGGTCGCACAAAGTATCACCGGTTTTAATTTCTTTAAAACCAACCGCTGCACCAATATCACCTGCTTCGATAGAATCGATCGGGTTTTGTTTGTTGGCAAACATTTTCATGATACGGCTGATACGCTCTTTCTTACCACTTCTTACATTCAGTACATAACTACCAGCATCCAGGTGGCCAGAGTAAACCCTGAAGAATGCCAAACGGCCCACAAATGGATCGGTCATGATCTTAAATGCCAAGGCTGCAAATGGTTCTTTTGCATCAGGCTTACGGCTTTCTTCATTGCCAGTATCCGGATTGATACCTTTTACTGCTTCAATATCCATTGGAGAAGGCAGGTAGCGAACTACTGCATCCAATGCTGTTTGCACACCTTTATTTTTGAAAGAAGAACCACACATCATTGGTACAATTGAAAGATCAATTGTAGCCTTGCGGATAGCTTCATGCATTTCATCTTCTGTGATGGTATTAGGATCATCAAAGAATTTCTCCATCAGTTTATCATCATATTCAGCAACAGCTTCCACCAGTTTAGCTCTCCATTCGTTGGCTTCTTCCAGCATATCTTCCGGTACAGGAATTTCATCATAGGTCATGCCTTCTGTTTCCATGTGCCAGATGATACCTTTCATTTTGATAAGATCCACCACGCCGGTAAAATTATCCTCCGCACCAATCGGCAACTGCAAAGGCACGGCCTTAGAACCAAGCATGTCAATTACCTGCTTAACCACCATTAAGAAGTCAGCACCGGAACGGTCCATTTTATTTACGAAACCAATACGTGGTACATTATAACGGTTAGCCTGGCGCCAAACAGTTTCAGATTGTGGCTCTACACCATCCACCGCACTGAACAAAGCGATCAAGCCATCCAATACCCTCATTGAACGTTCTACTTCCACTGTAAAATCCACGTGGCCGGGTGTATCAATGATATTGAAATTGTATTTTTTAGTGTCAGGAGTAACTACGCCTTTATTAGTAGGGAAGTTCCACTGGCAGCTAACAGCAGCAGACGTGATAGTGATACCACGTTCTTTTTCCTGTTCCATCCAGTCGGTAGTGGCAGCGCCATCATGCACTTCACCAATCTTATGAATCATACCTGTGTAACGCAGGATACGTTCGGTAGTAGTGGTTTTACCAGCATCAATATGAGCGGCAATACCAAAGTTTCTCTGAAATTTTAAATCAGCCATTGTGTTTGTTGTTTGTTATTTGTGATTCGTTATTTGTTATTGTTGAGCCGGGCTTTTGAATCTTTGATCAGCTTCATTGGCGTCGCACTCTTGTACTATGTATCTATATTGAAAAATGAAACCGTTGGGCTTCTTACCGCCGTGAGTTAAGCCCCTTCAGGGGTTTGGGGCGGCTGTTTAATATGGTGTGTTATGCTCTCATATACTGCTAAATAGTTCAACAACAACTGAACAATGCTGAATCTTTTAGCGGCGCAAAAGTAAGGGATTTTTCTTTACGGGCAGCAAACGATGGGAAAGTTATTTGTATCTTATGCTGTATTGGGTGACTTTCAATTCAGAATTAAAAATTAGGGTTTATGAGAAAGATACTTCTGCTGGTAGTGATGTCTGTTTTACTTGCCAATACCGGAAAAACACAGTATGTGAGTTTGCCGGATGCCAATTTCAGGGATTGTTTAAGAAGCATGTATCCTGGTTGCTTTAATACTGCTGGCCAGTTAGATACCACTTGTGCAGATATTTTGAATGAAGATTCACTAACTGTTTGCTTTACCGGCATTAATAATAATCTTTCAGGACTGCAGTATTTTAAAAACTTAATCTATCTTGATTGTAAAGGCAATACTGGTGCGACCTTTCTCCCAGCACTTCCTGAAAATTTGATCTATTTGAATTGTAACTACAATGCACTCACCGCACTGCCTGCCTTACCAATAAGTCTGAAAGTATTATATTGTTGGGGCAACCAACTTAGTTCGCTCCCTGCTCTTCCGGCGGGTTTAACGGAGTTAGGTTGTTTCCAGAATCAACTCCATTCTTTACCCACACTGCCACAAAGCCTGGTAAAATTGGAATGTTACAATAACCAACTTAGTTCACTACCTAGTTTACCCCCCAATTTAGCCTATCTCGATTGTAATTTTAATCAAATAAATTCTTTACCAGCACTACCATTAAATTTAACATCATTACTTTGTTATTCAAATCCCCTCGGTTCGCTACCCACACTTCCACCAAGTTTATGGTGGTTATCATGTAGCGATAACCAGCTAAGCTCACTGCCTGATCTACCGCAGGGTTTGGCGAGTTTAGACTGCCGGGATAATCAACTCACTTCGTTACCCACACTACCTTCAAATCTGAGACAGTTTGATTGTGGTAGAAATCAAATTGGCTCACTACCCATACTCCCACCCTATTTAACTCATTTCGGTTGTTATTCAAACCAAATCAGCACTATCCCGACTTTGCCTTCCACCTTAGTGCAATTACAATGTCCGCTTAATCCAATCACCTCTCTACCAATACTGCCGCAAAGCTTAACTTACCTGGATTGTTCAGACTGTCAATTATCCTTATTGCCAGCATTACCATCAACAATAGAAACTTTAAGGTTATATAATAACCCCGGTCTTCATTGTCTTCCCCTTTTGCCAGTCAACCTCTCAATGTTAATAATTGATGATCAAATTGTGTGCATTCCTAACCGGCCTCCTTCATTGTATACTATTAAAACTTATGATGCAGGAAATTATTTCGATTACGCTGTATCAGTCTGTAATCCGCTTAACAACAGTAATAATTGTCAATTTTATCCTTTTATGAAGGGCAGCGCTTTTTATGACAATAATAATAACGGTATTAAGGATACGAATGAACCCTTGGGTAGGAATATTAAATTATTTCTAACTAATGGCAGGTTTACGTTTACCAATAATAATGGCCTTTATGAAATAGGAGCCGATGGTCTTGGCACTTATACCTTAGCTGCAAATCCAGGCAGCTATTTTGACATAATGCCCATTTCAGTTAATTATAACTTTACCAGTTATGATACATTAGTTACAACAGATTTTGCCCTTCAGGCAAACACAACCATTAACAAATTATCAATACACATCACACCTATCAACTGGGCAGCACGCCCTGGATTTTCATTTCCATATTTGATCAATTATGAAAATACCGGAACTACAGCCCTTTCCTCAAATATCATTTTTGATTATGATCAAACAAAACTCAGCTACAACACAAGCTCACAGGCAGGCGTAGTTGATAATGTCGACAACCTTACTTACAATACCGGAGCATTAGTACCGGGACAAAGCGGCAGTTTCATTGGTTACTTTACTCTAAAAACAACCGTACCGCTTGGCGATACATTGAATGCAAAAGCAATAATAAGCGCAAATACATTTACTGCTTACGATAGTACACAAATAATCGTACGTGGTGCATTTGATCCCAATGACAAACAAGCCACTCCTCAATTATCACCTTCACAAGTTGCCAATGGAGATTACATTGATTATACCATCCGCTTTCAAAACACCGGAACAGATACTGCTTTCACTGTTGTTATCAGCGATACATTAAGCGAAGATCTGCAAGCAAACACTTTGCAGATGATTGCGTCTTCACACAATTGCAAAACGACAGTAAAAGACAATATTGTTTTCTTTGAATTCATCAACATTCTTTTACCAGATAGTAATGTGAATGAACCTAAGAGCCATGGCTTTGTTTCTTTCAGGATAAAACCACAAACAACAGTTGCTGTAAACACAATCATCCCTAATAAAGCAGCTATTTATTTTGATTACAATGCACCGGTAATAACAAACATTGCCAGCACATTAATAAAAGAATTTATAGTTGTTCCTTTAAAATTAATTTCATTTAGTGCTGTGCCGCAAAATGATAACACCACATCTCTATACTGGAATACGGTGAATGAAATAAACACTAAACAGTTTGTAATTGAAAAAAGCAATGACGGCTTACGTTTTTATTCACTAACAAATATTGTTGCAAAAGGAAAAGCAAATAACAGCTACAGTACAACTGTTGCAGATGCAAACACAGGTATTGTATTTTATCGCTTAAAGATGGTTGATAGCGATGGCAGTTTTGTTTACTCTCCTATTATTAAAATTGATAAAAGAAAAAATGCTGCCGGCTTTAGCGTATTGAGTAATCCTGTAAAAGATTTTATCATCATCAGTACAACAGATAGATCGTTGAGCAATACCCCGGCAAATATCATCAACATGCTGGGCGCTGTGGTAAAAACATTTATAGTAAAAGAAGGAAGCCAGACAATCGAAGTAAATGATTTGCCAAATGGTATTTACTACCTGAAAACAATAAATGGCAGCAGTAAAATACTTATTCAATAAAGAGAAGACTTATTGAAAATCAAGTACCTTCAAATCTCTTTATCAAACAAATCTTTTATGAGAAAGTTAATAGCCCTTTTTGCCTATATCTTTTTGTGCTGCCATGCAGGCAAAGCACAATATGTAAATATCCCGGATAGCAATTTCAGGAATTATCTACAGCAACTTTACCCAACCTGCTTTAATGGGGCAGGGCAAATTGATACTACCTGCAGTTTGATTGTTAATGAAACAAGGTTAGAATGTTCCACCCTACCACCCGGGATTCCGGATTATACTGACTTAAGCGCCCTGCAATATTTCAAAAACCTGAGGTTTTTAGACTGCAGTGCTAACTATGCCGATTGCTCTGCAATACACTTTGCCGAAACGCTGGATACACTGATTGTTTCTTACAATTATAGCGGGCCGGCAATACTGCCGCCGGCTTTAAAATTTCTAAGCTGCTGGTCATCATATAATACATCGCTTCCGCCGCTGCCTGCCACTTTACTCAACCTTGGTTGCGGCGAAAACCATTTAACTTCATTGCCTCCTTTGCCTGGTTCTTTACAATATCTTAGTTGCGGCGCCAACGGCCTTAGCAGTTTGCCAGCTTTGCCTTCTTCATTAATAGAAATTGTTTGTGACCAAAACGGGCTTACCAGCCTGCCTGCTTTGCCTTCTTCATTGCAAAGGCTTTCTTGCTGGCTAAACCAGCTTACTTCTTTGCCAGCCTTGCCTTCCACTGTAAATTATCTTGAAGCAAGCGATAACCAGCTGCTTTCTTTGCCAGCGCTTCCTACTTCTCTTAACCAATTATTTATAAGAGGCAACCGTCTTTCACAATTGCCTTCGTTGCCACCAGGCATAACACAAATTGTCTGTCACAATAATAGTTTAACGAGTTTACCAGCATTACCGGAAAGCCTCTCATATTTAAAATGTTCTTTCAACCAGCTTGCCTCGTTACCGGAGCTGCCACCAAACATTTACGTGGAATGCGAATTCAACAATATTTTTTGCCTGCCCAAACTGCCGCCAAATGTAAGCCTGAGGATTGATGCAGATAAAATACAATGCACTCCCAATATGCCGCCGGGCACAATTATTACCCGTATTATAGACCTCAATTATAACCAGCTCACTACTCCATTGTCTTTGTGCAACCCCACAAATAATACCAACCAATGCCAAAGTTACCCAGTAATGAGCGGCACTGTTTTTTTTGATAATAATAATAACGGGGCAAGGGATATAAATGAGCCTTTAAAACAAAACGGCCGGGTTACTCTTAATGGCGGTGCAGGGTACACATTCACCAATTCAAACGGCTACTTTGAAATAGCAGCAGAGGATACCGGCCAAAGCAATATCACTATCGTACCGCCTGTTTTTTTTGATATCCTTCCGCCAGGCAAAACTTACGCTTTTACAAACTATGATACCATTGTAACATCAGATTTTGCTTTGCAGGCTAACATTATTAAAGACAGCCTTAGCATAAAACTTACCCCCACTAACTGGGCTGCACGTCCGGGTTTTTCATTTCCTTATGTAATCAGTTTTGAAAACGCCGGCACCACTATTTTATCACCCAATATTGTTTTTAGTTATGATGATACAAAGCTGGATTATGATTCAAGCAGCAATACGGCAATTATAAACAATGGAAATAATTTATCACTAAGTGTGGGGAGCTTTGTACCGGGGCAACAGGGGAGTTTTACTGCTTACTTTAAATTGAAAACAACTGTTGCATTGGGGGATTCTTTACTATCCAAAGCTATGGCTTCTGCATCTTCGTACCAGGCAGCAGACAGTAACATTACTATAGTTCGTGGCGCATTTGATCCCAATGACAAACAAGCCACGCCACAACTTTCTCCTTCGCAAGTTGCCTATGGAGATTACATTGATTATACCATCCGTTTTCAAAACACAGGAACAGATACCGCATTTACTGTTGTTATCAGCGATACATTAAGTGATGATCTGCAAACAAATACTTTACAGATGATCGCCTCATCACACACTTGTAAAGCAACCGTAAAGGACAATATCGTTTTCTTTGAGTTCCTCAATATTTTATTGCCAGATAGCAATGTGAACGAACCTAAGAGCCATGGCTTTGTTTCTTTTAAAATAAAACCGAAAACAACTGTTCCAGTTAATACAACCATCACAAATAAGGCAGCTATTTATTTTGATTACAACGTACCAGTGATAACAAATACTGCAGGCACCTTGATAAAAGATTTTACTGTAGTGCCATTAAAGCTGGTTTCATTCAGCGCTGTACCACAAAATGATAATACAACAGCATTATACTGGAACACTGCCAACGAAATAAACACTAAACAATTTGTAATTGAAAGAGGTAGTGATGGTTTGCGTTTTAGTTCTGTATCAACTGTTTTTGCAAAAGGAAAAGCTAATAATAATTACAACACAACTGTTGCAGATGCAAGCACCGGCATTGTATTTTATAGATTAAAGATGGTTGACAATGATGGCAGCTTTACTTACTCTCCCATTATTAAAATTGATAAAAGAAAAAATGCTGCCGGCTTTAGTTTGTTGAGTAACCCTGTAAAAGATTTTCTTGTCATCAGTACAACAGACAGGGCATTAAACAATACACAGGCAAGCATCATCAACATGCAGGGCGCAGTGGTAAAAATCTTTATTGTGAAAGAGGGAAGCCAGACGGTTGAGATAAAAGATTTACCAACTGGTATTTACTACATTAAAGCTATGGGTGGCAGCCAAAAAATATTAGTGCGATAATACAATCAATTTTGCTTTTGCCTACTTTCGTGGTACCAATAAACCATGGCAAAAGACTGCATCATGAGAACCTTTTTAACCGTATTACTATTATTATCCGGCATTACCGGGTTTGCACAACCTGCTTTTGATTACAAAAGGGATTTCAAACCTTTTGTTGAACAGAGCCAGGACAAACAAAGCCCGTTGTATTACCAGAAATTGCTGATACGTTTTCTTGACAGGGATACTACTATGAGCAACATGGAAACACTTGCCATGATGATTGGTTATACAGAAGATTCCCACTACAAGCCCTTTGAGGATATGGACCCGGAGAAAGAAGTATTTGACCTTAATGAAGAAGGTAAATATGATGATGCTGTTATTAAAGGCAGAAAGTATTTGCAAACTCATCCTTTGAGCCTGAGAGTGAATAAAGAAACCTCTTATGCTTACTTTCAAAAACAAATGCAGGATAGCGCCGACTATTATATGGACCTGGTGGAAAAACTGATGAATGCGATGATATATAGCGGCACAGGAAAAAAACCTTCAACACCAATTTTTTCGCTTGGACTTGCAGATGGCGAATACTTTATACCTAATATCGGTATGAAAGTATTGAATACAGATACTGACTGGAACGATGATAATCTTTTTTTAGAGATCATTGATGCATCAAAAAGCGGTGATGACCACATCAATTACTATTTTGTAATACAGCACGCCAAGAACAGGATCGATGATGACAAAGTGAACGAGTCAACAGATAAGAAAAAGAAAAAAGAGGATAAGAAGAAAAAAGATAAAGACAAACAAAAGGGTAAAGTGGAAGCGCCGGCACCTGGCCCTAAAACAGAATAACAATTACTTTTTCTTAATACGTTTTACAGCACCATCACCTTGATCACTGTTGATTTACCTGTAATATCAATTACTTCTAACTGGTAATTACCACTCACCAATTCTGAAGAAGGATTAATTACATTGGTAACAATTCCACCCGGGTGATTGATCATTTGCCTCCATATAAGCTGGCCATTGCCGTTAGTTATTTTTACAGTGTAAATGCCGGAAGGCACATTGCTCATCTGCAAACCAAAACTTCCATCGGCAGAAGGGTTTGGATAAACTGAATAACCAACCCTGCCTTTTACAGCGCTTACTTTCACAATGCGGCTGTATTGAAATGAACCACGGTTGCTTACGCTCTTTACACGGTAAAAATTGTCACCGCTTACAGGGTATGCATCAAACCAGTTATATACATTACCGCTGCCGGTTGCTACAGCACCAATCTTTGTAAAGTTTATACCATCAGTTGACCGCTCTATTTCGTAGCTGCCGATATTGATCTCGTTTTCCACTTTCCATTCCACCGCATTGCCATTATTCATTTTTGTGGCAGTAATACTGCTGAATGATACAGGTAGAGCAACCAGGCTTTTAAATACAATGCGGAACCTGTCGGGAGCAGAAGAAGTAACATCGCTGCTAACAGAAAAATCAATTGTGGTTGTTCCTGCCATGTTTATTGGCGTGGATGCATTCAGGTATTTATCTTCAAGGAAACCTGTAATGCTGTTATCAAAATTCTCTGCAATAAATTCAAGGCGGTAAGGCTGTTGTTTTACCTTACGCATGTTAAAGAAAACTGTATCATTTTCTGTAACAGGCTCCCTTGCTTCCACCACATAAGGCAACCCATTTCTCAGTAAGCCAAAATTATCTCCAAAATTTGTTGCTTTTATAGCGTCGTTCTCATCAATCACATTTGAATATATATCAGAGAATACAACCACATTCCCATCGGCAATATTTGCCTCTCCCGTACTCATATTATAAAGATTGGTGGTAATGGCGCTCTTAACAGCATTGTTGCCAAACGGCCTTAATACAAGATTGCTGCCCGATACTTTACTGCTTTCTGTAAGTGTAACATTGGCGCTGCCTGCAGTTGTATGCACCATAAATGCCTGGCCTGATTCAATCTTTTTGTTAGCTATACCAACAGGATAACTTCCTCCGCCCGGAACAGGGGCCCATGGAGTTGGGGTGGATGCACTAAACGTAACCCAACCTCCTAAGCCTTGTGCGCCGGGAATTTTAGGATCCCACACAGAAAATGACTGGTCAATATTCGGCCTGGTCAATAATGTAAAGTCTATTGCCGAAGCATAGTTATTTCCAATGGCAGCAAATGCACCTGCTGCAGGTAAAGTTACTGCCGCCAGGTCGCCCTGGAACAATGAACCTTTTGTACGCAGGATAACTGGTGTAGGTGTTGCACCTGTTCCCATTGCCGGGGTTATACTCCTGTTACCACGTGAAAATAACATGTATGACTTGTTATTACCTGCTAATGCGATCTGGCTACCTGTGTTTGGTACAGCCTGCCATGCACCTGCATTAAAATAAAGGAACGAACTGCCAGGACTGTAAAAGTCAAATCCATTGGCAGCCCATGTGCCGGTATTAGAAGTAATTATTGTTCCATAACCAGTGCCTGGATCAACACCTGCTGCCTGGTTTTCCTGCCATGATTGATGTATAGTTTGTCCAACTGTTGGAGCTGCTAAAAACCGCCATGCCCTCACCGCAGGTAAATATCTTTCAATAGTTACATCTCCGCTAATGTATCCGCCTGTTGTTGCACCTTGTGCCACCCTTGCAGTACCATTGGCCCCTGATTTTAAAGTAAGGTTGCCGCCTGTTGTAAGCACAGCCGTACCGGTAACAGAAACAGTGCCTTCATTTCCGGCTGAAGCACCATCAGTAATATCTAATACAGTACCAAAAGTTGCCGTGGCATTATTTACAAGAGAAAGATTTTTTAAAACCCTCGTTCCTGTAGTGAAACTAACTGTGCCGGCCACCCCACCTAATATAAGGCTTGAGGTATTAGAACCACTTAATGTTCCAGGGCCGCTTATGCTTCCGTTTATAGTTAAAGTATTTCCGTTAATAGCAAGAATTGATGAAGCAGTGCCGGTAATAAAGTTGCCGGTCAATGTTGTTTTCTCAATTGTAAGATCTGTATTTAATTGTACAGTCACGGGCCTGTTGATAGTAAACTGCCCGGTAATATTTCCTCCTGTTGCAAAACGAAGCGTACCTACTGTGCCAACACTGCCGGTTATGGACAGAGCAGAATTTTGATCTGCATAAATATTCCCTGTTGTACTTGTTAATCCTGAAAATTGCAGATCGTTATTTGCCTGTGTTAATGTGAAGGAGGCCAGATCAAGTGTTGCTGTTGCCACAATTGCTTTGTTCAAAGAAACATTAGCCCCGATAGTCAGGTTGGCCATTGTGCTGATAGCAGTTGGAAAAGGATTAACGGTGGCACCATTTAAAACATAATTAGCGCCCACGTTATAGTTCTTTGTAATTTTTGTTCCAGCCAAAATTGTACCGGTGGTTCCATCAGTGGCAGTGCCTTCAATAGCAGTATTAGGAGCGATGCCGGTGTTAGCTGTAATGAATGTTGCATTTGAGTTGAGATTGAAGGCAGCATTGTTACCCACATTACCATCATCGGTGCCTACTGTAATATTTCTTGTTCCGGCATTTAAAATAGAATTTGTTGCTACAGTAAATGAGCCACTATATGGAGCAACAGCAGAACGAATAAGATCTAAACTGGTATTCAGTGTAAGTGTTGTTGTAGCTGTTCCATTTCCCACAACAAAATTTAATCCCCCGTTTTTAAAAACAGACGTATTGGAATATTGCTGTGACGTTCCATTAAATAAAAGGTTACCAGGTACTGTACTTGCAGTATTAGTTGTTACCTGGCTTGTTCCGCTTATAGTTAAATTGCCGGCAAGTAATACTGTTACCGTTCTTGCAAAAGCATTAAAGTCAAGCACACTTGTAAGTGCCGAAGTTGCTGAAGTACCCGATACAATAATATTTCCTGCAATGGTAAGGTTCCTGTTTGCAACGTTATTTCCAATATTTAATGTTGCCTCATTACCGTCTGCACCTGTTACAGTTAAATCTCCACTCAATTTTAAATCACCGGCTAAGATCCTTGTACCTCCTGTTACATTTACATTATGATAATTATTTCCCCCGGCTACCAATGGCGCCAGAACAGGGATATTATTTGAACCGGTAAAGAAGTTTACTGTACTTCCCGTAACTACATAGCCATTACCTGCTGTAAAAGTTGATGGCAATGTTGTTGCAAGTTGGTTTCTTACACCAACAGTTCCTGTACCGGGCAATGTAACAGTACGGGTGCCTGCAGCACCGGCAGTGCCTGCAACCCACAAATCATAGTAATCAAATGCGGTTATTGTTTGATTGCCTGTGCCATTATAAAAAACCCTCCCCATACTGGTGTTAAGGTTATAATTAGTAGCAGATACTGTAAATGTTCCGGCAATCCCTATTTGGCCATTGATAGCAAGATTTGTGCCTCCCAAATTGCCTGTTACTTCAAAGTCATAATAATTAAAACTGGATAAAGTAGTGCTTGCAACTCCGGCTCTGTTGAGTTTTATTTTTGATCCTGTTACTGTATAATCGGCAGCTACATAAGGTGCTACATTTGATAATGAACGGCAGGTTACCACATGTGTTGGATCAGCCGAACCTAATGGGTCATAGATCCTTTTAGTACCTGCAGGAGCCACATTGGTAATGTTGCCATAAGTAAAGCCCGGAATGGTAATGGTACTGCCAGAACTAAAATTAAAAATGTTGTAACCGCCATCGGTAGAAACATAATTTGTAGCCGACATTGTAAATACATTGGCTACATCAATGGTGTTATTAGACACACCGTTTCCTAAACGTATTGTATTTCCTCCGCGGTTTCCTGTAAAAGTGAGATTATAATAATTGGTAGCTGCTACTCTTTGTATTGCAGCGGTACCGGCAGCATATACAAATGTTCCTGTACCAAATATTGGTGTTGTACCTGCTACTGTAAAATCTCCTGTAACAGTTGTAATGGCAGGCAATATTTTTTGTGCTGAGCCCGATACGGCCAAAGTACCATAAGCAAGATCTAATACATCCTGGGTAGTAGCTGAACTGGCATAGGTAAATGTGCTGGTACTGGCAAAACTAACGGTGCCTGTTATAGTAACAGTATCATACACACCTAAACTGGCTGTGCCGCCCATGGTAAGTGATGCCGAAGAGCCAACTGTTAACTGGTAAACACTTACAGATGTGCCTGTGCTGATAACAGGCATATTGCCTCCTATTGTATTGATGATAGCAATTTCTGTAGGCGCTGCAGGATAACCCACGCCACCTGTCCAGTTGGCAGGATTTGTCCATAAAGTATTGCTGGCACCTGTCCATGTAAATGTTACGATCTGCAATGCATTTACATTATCACTTCCAACGTAAAAAGTTTTTGCATTAATATCCGCAATCACCAAAGCTGATTTGCCAACCAATGGTGCATCCACTGTACCTGTTGTTGCTATCAATGTGCCAAAACCAGCTGTGGCATCACTAAGCCGGAGGCTGGTAATATTATCAACAGAACCAATATTGTTTGCCTGTGCTGTTAATGAAATAGTTGTTCCGCCTGAACCTAATGCAAAGGCGCCGGTATTAACTACCCAGTTTGAATTAGTTCTTTTATCAAGCAATGATCCATTATCAGTAAATGGTGTAAGGGCAGTGGCATTTACAATAGCAGTATGTGAAATGGCTATATCACCACCTGTACCAGCTGTTAAATTGGTGGTTGAAAAAAAGATATTGATCGACCTGTCATTTGTTCCTGTACCAAAAGGGAAACGGGAATTTGAACCGGATGCATTTGTTGGCAAACCCGATGTGGGAAACCTTCTGCTGAGAGTGCCGCTTGTAATAAAGCCTGCTGTATATACCAGTTGTGTTGTTAATGAAGCATTTGTTAATGATAAAGTATTTGCCGCCCCTACACTAATACCACCTGAAGTCATAGTAAGTGTACCAGATACAGTCCTGTTGAATGAAGCAGGGAAAACAACCGCTCCGCCACTACTAATGGTAAGGTTATATGGCGCATTACTTGTTGGAAATTCAACTGCCGATGCGGTTTGAAGTATTGATCCGCTGTAATTGAGTGTATGGTTATTAGCACCTGCGCCACTACCACTATAAATAATTACTCCTGTTCCGGTAAAATTACCAGCATTGGTGCAAGTTGCCGGTGCAGCACTATTTGTATTGATAACCCTGAGTGAGCCGGAATTCAGCGATACACCAACAGCGTCAGTATTAGTATTAATAATATTGCAACGCCCTGCAACAGGCGTATTCCATGTTCCTGCTATTGTTACCACCTGCGATGCAGTACCAGAAAACTGGATGTTCATTTGAGATGCCGTATTGGTACTGGTAGATGACCAGGTAGAAGACGCTCCTTTTGTTAGTGTACCCCTTACCGAGATGGTAGCAGCAGAAGCCGAACCTCCGCTACCTGCAAAATCAAGTATGCCGCCAGTATGAGAAAAATTACCGCTTACGGTAAGTGTTGTTGTACCGGTAGATGACTGCAAAACCAATGTGCCAGCCGTTTGTGAATAGCTTGCTGCATTCACGGTAGTGGTTGCTGCATTAGAAAATCGTAAAGAAAAGGCCCCTGTACTTGCTATGGTAAGCGTTCCTGTAATATTAACTGTTGCCCCTGAAAAATCAAGGTCAACATTTCCTGTTTGCGATGTACAATTCCATGTAAGGTTTGAAAAATTAACGCCGGTAAAACCTGTTGGTGCTGTTGTGCCGCCACTAAACCCTGTGATATTACAGGTGGACCCATTGCCCCATGTACTTACAGGAATAGCTGATGCCGAAGCACCGCTTACAGTATGATAATAATTTGAACCTGAAAGCCAGGTGATAGCAGATGCGTTTGAGCAATTAAATGTACCAGAACTATACGTAATAGAAGCTCCGGCATTTATTATAGTCCCCCCGGTACCCACTACATCAAGATCAAGTGTACCGCCAGATAAAGTAAGCGCCCCGTTAACAGATAATTTACCGCCAGTACTTGGTACAATGCCAAATGTACCTGTACTTATTGAAAAAGAAGATGCACTGCCAAGTGAAATGGTAAGCAGGTCACCGGCTAATATTGTACCCGCCGTTGTATATACCAATGCTGTTGTTGCACTTAATGTAAGCACATTGGTAACAACATTTGTAGTAAGTGTAACTGAACTTGTTCCTGAAAGTATCCTTAGAGCCCCAATAGTTTGACTGGGTACATTTGCAATTGTATGAGGTGCTGTTGCATTAAAAGCCAATATATCATTAGTTGCAGGCGTGGTACGTACCGGAGACCAATTTGAGCTTACCTGGTAATCACCCACATTAGTACCTACCCATGTATAGGTTGTTTGGGCTACCGTTATTTTTGAAAATAACACCAAACCGGTAAGTAATAGAACGTAAAGCCTGGGCATATTTTGTTTTCTTTTTAGATTCAAGTACGGCACTTTAGGTTGCAAGGATATTTAACTTAAAAACCTTTAACCAACTGGAGTGGGCTTCGTTGGGATAATAGACTTATGATTTCAGGGTTTATATAGCAAATATAGACAGATTTAAAGTTTTACTTGAATTTCTCTTTCAAAACGCTAAATTTTAAAGAATATTTTAATAAATGCTGGTAACTAACGGTTAATAAAATAAAAACAGGCCTGCAGATGGCAGGCCTGTTTACTATAACATGTTAAAAAACTATCGTTTTTGTATCACAATATTAATAAGAGTTTTCAATTTGTCTGGCCCCAACACTTCCAATTGATAAGTTCCGCCAGCCAGGTATGATGGATAATGTATTAATTCTGTAGCTGTTGCCTTGTAATGTTGTACCTGCTGAACGGCTACTGCTTTGCCGGCACCATCTATCAACCTTACCGTGTATTTTCCTCCAGCTAAGGATTGTGTCATTCTTAAGCCAATTACACCTTCAGTGACAGGATTTGGATACACATAGATATTTGTACCAGATTTTACCACCTTCACTTTTACTGTTTCACTATAGTCAAATACACTATAATCGCTGCCAACGGCCTTTACACGGTAATAATAATATCCGGCTGTCAGTGATGGGTCAGTAAGGTTGTAATTAGTCAAGGCCTCTTTATCATTGCCTGCAACAACTTCCCCTACTTTAATAAACAGCTTGCCATCAGATGATCTTTCTACTTCATAATGGTTAATTACAGCTGCATTTTCTACAGACCAGTTCAATAGTACATCGCTATACACCGCCTCAGCATTAACATGGCTGATCTTTGATACTCTTTTGAAAGTGATAAAGAACCTGTCGGCAACAGAAGAACCTGCATCGCTGGTAACCTCAAAATCGATCCATGTATCACCAGCCATCCTTAAAGGAACAGCCGTATGCAGGTATTTATCATTCAGATAAGCTACCCTATTGCCTTGGGGCATTATTCCATTAATACTCATTTTAAATTTATACTTGAATAACCTTGTTCTTGTAAGGCTGAAGAACAAAGTATCATCAGCATGCAGGAACGGCCGTCTATCTTGTATAAAGTAGTTAGTACCGTCTTTAACACAGAATGTTTCATTAACGTTTGTAAACTTCAAAGCATCCATGTGGTCAGATCCTGCTGAATAATTATTAT
>JAZKGV010000079.1:0-15627 GCA_040385725.1 Bacteroidota bacterium
ACAGCAAATGTATAAAAACTTAGGTGAGAATTACATTTTGAAAGACACGCCCACAGCAAATGTGGACAATATTTGCTTACCTGTAGAGTTGGCGGGCTCTTTAGATACATCCGGCCAGGTAAAACCTACAATTTGAGTGTAAGCCCGATACCAAGTATTTCTTTTAACTGCGTTTTTGCCAGTATATCATCGTCGTATAAAATATCTACACTAATGGAAGTTGCTAACCAGGAATTATACTTCATCACCAGCAGGTTATTGAAGAGTACATCCACATTTTGTGGGTTGCGTTTATAATTGCTGAACAGGTCCAGGCGGCCGGTATAAGTGGCCCATTTGGCAAGGTCTTTTTTAAAACGAACCGACATATAAGCACCTATTTCATTGTAGCTTTTTGTACCGGCTGCTACACCAAACACATCCTTGTTGAAAAAAGCAGTATCTGATTTCAACAACCAACGGGTGGTAATGGGAGAGATAAAAACAGAAAAGTTATCACTTGGCCTGTATTCTGCACCTAATGAAAGCAATACCTTTCCCGGCGTAAGAAAGTTTGAGATCTTTATTTGTGAACTATCATTGTATGCGTAGCCCGGCAGCGTCTGTGTATTAAAGTTGAATAGCACTGAGGCATACCATTTTTTCCCTGCTATCTGTCTGCCATATTTACTTGTAATATCGATCCTGTCATCTGTTTTCCTGAATTTTCTAAAGCTGGTGGCATTTTGCATTCCAAGTGCTACCTCAAAATAATTATCCCACCTTATCTTATCTTTTTTATAGTTGATGCCATAATTAAGTAACACATTCAGGCCAAGTGTATTGTCCTCGCCACCACCTACCCAGTTGCTGAGGTGGCCCTGGTTAAGGTTGAGGATAAAAGTGCCGCCTTTTTTCCAGCCATTACTGTCGAGACTTTTTACTTCTTTGCTGGCAGCATCCTGCATGTTTTTAATAGCAGCGTCCTGTGCAAAAAGGTTGCTGGTGCAGCATATTAAAAATGCTGATAAAAAAATCTTCATTCTCATAAACGTGATGTTTTAGTTATAAAAAAGCACTGTAGCGCTTAGGGCTGCAATGCTTGTGGTATTGTAAAGTAGTGAAGTTATTTTTTTAAGGAGTCTCTTATCTCCCTTAACAAGGTAATATCTTCCGGTGGTGCTACAGGTGCTGCTTCTTCTTTCTTTTTCATTTTGTTCATGGCTTTTATGATCATAAACATTACAAAAGCAACAAGGATAAAATCAATACAGGCAGTGATGAATGAGCCCCAGTGAATAGCAAGTTCAGGGGAGGTCACTGCCCCAGCACCATCTTTTACTTCATCCCTGAGAACATATTTTTTAGTGTTAAGGTCAATACCTCCCATGATTAAGCCTGTAATTGGTGCAAACATTTTCTCAACAAATGCAGTTACCACTTTTCCAAAAGCTCCACCCATTACAAATGCAATAGCCATGTCAACAAGGTTGCCTTTAAGTGCAAACTCTTTAAATTCTTTGATCATTCCCATAATAATTAGTTTAGAGTTGATAATAGATTTGGTTACAAATAATAAAAGTAGCCTCAAAAATACATTGGTTGTTAGTTTTTATCCTTGTATTTTTTTATTATATGTGATACTGATACTGTGTTTTATAAAAAAATTGATACAGGATAGTTAATTGAAATAATAACATCTTTGCACAGTGAGTAAAAAACTAACTGACTGGCTTTTATTTATTGTATTGTCTGTAATATGGGGCAGCAGTTTTATTTTAATGAAGATAGGATTGGATAATAAACTCTCCCCTTACCAGATTGCAGCGATAAGAATAAGTGCTTCGGGATTGTTGTTGCTGCCCATTGCCATCAAGTCGTTTGGCAAGATCCCTTTTAAAAAACTTCCTTTGATTTTTCTTTCAGGTGTATTGGGTAACCTGTTGCCGGCATTTCTTTTTTGCATTGCCGAGCAGGAATTAGACAGTTCACTGGCCGGCATGCTCAATTCACTTACTCCTATTTTTGTTATTCTTCTTGGGGCTTTGTTTTTTAAAAAAGAAGCGCCTGCCAATAAAGTAATTGGAATACTGATCGCATTGGCCGGCAGCATTCTGTTAGTGTTTAGCAAAGGCCCAATAAAAACAACAGATAATTTAATTAATCCTTTATTGATAGTACTGGCAACTATCATGTATGGTATGAATGTGAATATTGTTTCAAAGTATTTGTCGCATTTATCATCATTACAGGTAGCCGCCTGGTCGCTTTCATTAAATGCCCTGCCTGCAATACTCATACTTTATTTTACGGGTTTCTTTGCGTTGCCTTTAGATGATGCGGCTATAATAAAAGGTACTGTTGCGTCGGTTGCATTAGGTGTTTTTGGTACAGCCATAGCTACCATACTTTTTTACAACCTGGTAAAAAGGGCAGGCGCAATTTTCTCCAGTATGGTTACTTATGGAATCCCTTTTGTCGCCATCGTTCTTGGAGTATATTTTAATAATGAGCACTTCAACTGGCAAAAGGGAGCCTGCCTGCTGGTAATATTTTTTGGAGTGTTTTGGGCAAATAGAAAGCAAGAGGCAAAAGGGCAATAGGCAAAGCGGCAAAATAAATTTCTATAAAAAAATCTCATGGCAGTGTGCCCATGAGATTTTTTTATTAAAGCTCTTTCACAACAACTACTGATCTGTATTTTGATTTTTCCTTTATTTTTTTGGGTGGTTTGGGTGGTGCAGGAGGAGGTGGTGGTGCAATATCTTTTTTTGAAATTTCTTTTGGTGGAACTGGGGGTTGCGGGGGTGGTGGCGCTTCAACCACTACAGCCGGGGGTGCTGGAGGAGGAGGCGGTGCAACTGCTTTTTTAGACTGAGCCATTAACTGTACTGAGAGCAACCCGGCAAATGCAAACAGGATAATTTTCTTTTTCATATAACAATTTTACCCCTTTAGATGCCAGGCACAATTGTTTCCATAAAAAAATCTCCCGCCGAAAGGCAGGAGACCCGAAGTTGGTTTTGGTAAACAACTAAATGTAAAAATATAAGCTCGATAGTAATAGTTTGCTGTTTAGACAATGGCTTTTCCCTGAACGCTGCACAAAGTGCAAAAATTATTTTACCATAAATGACTGTTTGTAAAATTTGTATTTATCAATTAAAAACAGCCGGTACACACCCCTTTGCATGCCCACCGGCAGGTTTATCCTGATGGTTTTATCCTGCCCGTCGTGGTAAAGCGATCGTGTTATTAGTATTTGCCCGTTGGTGCCCAATACGCTTATTCCGTAGTCTCCCTTTTGTATCCCGGCAAGCCGCACTACCAGCTCGCCATCAACAGGGTTGGGATAAATAAGCACCGTATTACCCACTTTGCCATAATATATCCTGAAAACGTTTGATACTGCCACAGCACCATTGGTATTATAAGATTTGATTCGGTAATAATTGGTGCCGATCACCGGGGCATTATCATCTAAATAATAATTGCTCACAGAAGGGTTTTGAAAAGAAATAATTGACTGCAATGGCACAAAAGAAAGCCCGTTCAATGATTTTTCCACTTCATACCTTGTTATATTAATATCGTTCTCGGTTTCCCATCTTATTACAATGTCTTCATCACCTGCACTGCCACGGAGTGAAATAATATTTACAGGCAGTGGTGCGGTAATGATAAAATCTGCTTTGTAATTATTTGTACTGTTATCATCTACAACCTGTTCGTTAGGGCTATTGGCGGCAAAATACAATTCAATCGTGTAAGTGCCTGTTTCAAGCCCGGTAAGATCAATGGATTGGTTTACGGTTTGAAATTTCTGGTCATGGATATCGTCGCAGGCCTTGCCGCCACAAGTTCCAAAAGAACTTCCATTGCATTTGCAATATGCCTGCAACGGAAATGATGTAAATACGGGGGCAGAAGGCCGTTCTCCATGTTTATATATCAAATAAAAAACTTTGGCCACGGCAACATTATTAGGAATTGATGAAATATTTATTTCGGCCCCGGTAATTTTTAAATTGCCACTGTTTTTACCAAACACTCCAAGATTGTTTTGAAACGGCAGATCGCCGATAGCATAAGGAGGGGTAAGCTGGCGGGTATTATAAAAAGCTGCCGTACCATTTACGGTAAGATATACAGCGCTACCCCAGATATTGATCTCTGCTTTTGCTGAAAAGAATGATATGGCAGTAATAAAAAAGAGTAAAAATTTCTTCATAACACGGCCAATTGTTGCACCTTAAATTTAACCATTAATTTTTCAAAAGCAGGAATAAAATTTTTGTAACACCCTAAATAGTAAATTGCAGCAATTTTTTACAACATGCTGAGTATTTGCAAAAAAGAACTGCACCAGTTTTTCAGTAACCTCACGGGCTATATTGCTATTATTTTGTTCCTGCTGGTAAACGGGCTCTTTTTATTTGTTTTAAAAGACAGTAACCTTTTTGATTTTGGCTATGCCACACTCGATAAGTTTTTTGAACTGGCGCCCTGGATACTTATCTTCCTGGTGCCTGCCATCACCATGCGTTCCTTATCTGAAGAAATAAAAAGCGGCACATTTGAAATATTAAGGACAAAGCCTCTAAGCTGCTGGCAAATTGTGATGGGCAAATACTTATCAATATTAGTAGTGCTGTTGTTTGTTGTTATTCCCACTTTTGTTTACATCTATACCATTAAAAGTTTGAGCACCGCAGGTAGTATCGATAGCGGTGGCATAATGGGTAGCTACATTGGATTGTTTTTGCTGGCGGCTATATTTGCAGCCATCAGTTTATGCTGCAGCAGTTTTACCAGCAATGCGGTGGTTGCTTTTTTATTAAGCGCTTTTGTTTGTGTGGTTTTGTACTTTGGATTTAATGCCATCAGTAAATTACCTGTTTTACAGGGCAAGGCAGATTATTATATTGAAATGCTGGGTATCGATTTCCATTACAGCAGCATCAGCCGTGGTGTACTGGATACAAGGGATATTATTTACTTCATCAGCATTATTTTTCTTTTCCTGTTCATCACTGAAAAAAAATTACAGCATAATTAATGAGTTCCCAAAAGAAGGCTTACGGTAAAGGCATTGTGGTAACAGTAGTGGTATTACTGTTGATTGGCATTAACCTGCTTGCATCTTTGTGGCACCAGCGTGTTGACCTAACGAGTGAAAAACGCTTCACACTTTCAGCACCTACAAAAAAACTTTTAAAGAATCTTGATGGCGAGGTTACGATAGACATCCTATTGAAAGGGGAATTTCCAAGTGCATTTAAAAGATTGGCTAACGCTGCTGAAGAAACATTACAGGAGTTTAAAGAGATAGCTGGCAATAAGATCAACTACCGTTTTGTATTGCCCGATGATGAACTGGATGATGTAAATACAAAGTATGCAGATACTGTTGCGTCACTTGGGGTTAATCCTATTAACCTTACAGTGCAATTAAAAGCGGGTGAACAACAGCAATTGATCTACCCGGCAGCATTGGTTCATTACAAAGGAAAAGTTTTTGCTGTTAATCTTTATGCAGGCAATAAAATACGTCTTTCAGCAAAAGACCTTAACAGTGCTGAAGCACAGCTGGAATACAAATTTGCTGATGCCATTGATAAATTGTCATACGAAGCCAAACCCCTGATAGCTTATTCGGTTGGTAATGGCGAGCCTACCGGCTTCAATACTTTCGACCTGCAAAATACATTCAGGAAAGACTACCAGCTTTTTACATTTAACATTAATACGCAACCTGCAATACCAGATACCTTCAGCCTTTTTATCATTGTAAAACCTACAAAGCCTTTTACTGAAATTGAAAAATTAAAGATCGACCAGTATATAATGAAAGGTGGCAAAGTGCTGATGTTTATAGATAAGCTGGAAGCGGAGATGGACAGCCTGCAGCAAAAAAATGAAGTGATTGCTTATGACAGGGGGCTTGAACTGAATGACCTGCTGTTTAAATATGGTGCAAGAATAAATAGTGATCTGTTGATGGACCTACAATGCGACCTGTTGCCTTTTGATGTAAATGGTAATGGGCAATATGAATGGTTGCAGTGGAATTACTTCCCTGTATTTCAATCAAGATCCAATCACCTAATCAATAAAAATTTAGGCCAGGTTGCAGGAAAATTTGTTAACTCAATAGATACTGTGGAAGCGGAAGGGATCACCAAAACAATTTTATTGAGTTCATCTGAAAATTCAAGAACAATTTCCACACCTGCATTGATCAGTGGCAGGGAAAATGTGAATGCTCCTGAAAGTGAAAATTTTAAAAAACAGGATGTGCCCGTAGCCGTATTACTCGAAGGCAAATTTCAATCGCTTTATCAAAACAGGCTTTCACAGGCCATGAGGGATTCAATAGCAACTTATGGAGGCCAGTTCATCCAGGATGGACAGAAAGCAACAAAAATAATTATTGTTGCTGATGGTGATATTGTTTTAAACGGCATCGCTGATAACCAGCCCATACCAATGGGTATGAACCAGTATGCTTATGGCACACAGAAAGAATTTCCCTTTGCCAACAGGGATTTTTTACAAAATTGCATGGACTATTTGATTGACAGGTCGGGTTTGATGGAAGCAAAGGGCAAAGATTATACACTTCGTTTGCTGGATACACAAAAAGTAGCGGAAGAAAAATCATTCTGGCAGATCATCAACATCGTGGCACCAATTCTGTTGGTATGCCTGTTCGCCCTCTTTTATCAATGGAGGAGAAAAAGAAAATACAGCACCGCCTAAAAGCCGGCCCGGTTTTATACAAGCAATACATTATGGACACTACTCAAATCACCTATCTCGTTTTTGGTATCGTAATAGTAATTGCGCTGGTTTTTGATTTGGGCTTGCTCAATAAAAAAAACAAGGTCATCACTATAAAGGCAGCCCTGTACCAAACCTTATTGTGGGTATCGCTGGCATTGGGCTTTTTTGTTTTTATGTGGGTTGAAAAGGGAAGCGCCCTTGCATTAGAATACCTGAGTGCTTACCTGATGGAATGGAGCCTCAGCATTGATAATATTTTTGTTTTCATTCTTATCTTTTCGGCTTTTGGCATACAGGAAAAACATTTTGGCCGGGTATTATTAGTAGGAATATTAATGGCCATTGTTTTCAGGGTGTTGTTTATAACCGCAGGCGTGGCATTGGTAGCAAAGTTTCACTGGATACTGTACATCTTCGGCGTTTTTCTTTTATACACCGGTTACAAAATGTTTACCGCAGGTGAAAACGAAGAGTTCCGTCCGCATGAATCTAAATTCTATAAGTTTCTTACCAAATACCTTCCGGTAGTGGCGCATGATGGCGATGGAAAATACAGGGTGGAGCATGAAGGCAAGAAATTTTATACCTCCATCACTATTGTAATATTGTTGCTGGCTGGCATTGACCTGGTGTTTGCACTCGACTCTATTCCTGCGGTAATGGGGATTTCAAGAGATACACTGGTGATCTACACTTCCAATATTTTTGCAGTGCTGGGCTTACGCAGTTTGTTCTTTTTATTAAAAGGCGCTGTTGCCAAATTTGATTACCTGCAGCAGGGCATTGCCATTGTACTGATATTTATTGGCGCAAAAATGCTGGTGGAAGAATGGCTGAATAAATGGCTTGATAAAAGTACACAGGTATTTATTTCTTTAGGAGTGATATTGGTTTGCATCAGCGGTTCTATTTTTTATTCGATGTTTGTAACAAAGAAAAAAGCAGCGGCTGAACAGGGAGAAGATAATTTTGAATAAGAATAGTCAGGATGCCTTGACAATAAAATCATATAGAATTTTTGTACTCCATTTCCCAAATAGCGCCTATCATTAACGCTGCAATTTTGCAGCAGTGTAATGATACTGATATCGAACATCTTTTATTAGACAGCCGCAAACTGCTCTTTCCAAAAACATCTTTGTTCTTTGCACTCGGTGGGCCCAGGCGTTCCGGTAGCTCTTTCATTACAGAGCTGTATGATAAAGGTGTAAGAAGTTTTGTGGTGGATGAAAAAATAACTGCTTCAACACTTAAAAAATTTAGTGATGCTAATTTTCTGCAGGTAAAAAATGTACTCACGGCATTGCAGCAACTGGCCACACAACACAGGAAACAATTTACATATCCTGTTATCGGCATTACCGGCAGCAATGGAAAAACCATTGTAAAAGAATGGCTGTACCAACTGCTCCATCATCACTACAATATTGTACGAAGCCCAAAAAGCTACAACTCACAAATTGGTGTACCGCTAAGTGTGTGGCAAATGAATAACCAGCATACATTGGGTATTTTTGAAGCCGGCATTTCTCTTACCAATGAAATGCAGCAGCTAGAAAAAATAATTGCACCTTCTATTGGCATCTTTACCAACATTGGCGAAGCACACAGCGAAGGCTTTGAAACTATAAAACAAAAAGTTGCCGAAAAAGCCTTGTTGTTTAAAAACACAGCCCTTGTTATTTATTGCAAAGATGAATTGCTGGTGGATGAAGCGATGCAGCTGTTGCATAATGAAAACAACAACACATTATTTACATGGGGCAGTAGTGAAGCAGCAACACTGCATATCAATTCTATCCAGGTACAATTGTACAACACTGTTGTAAAAGCTGATTATGATGGAAGAAAAATAAGTATCTCCATACCGTTTACAAACGATGCTGCCATTAAAAATGCCATTACCTGTTGGTGTGTGCTGCTTCATTTACAAATAAGTGATGAAGCCATTTCTGAACACATGCTGCAACTAAAGCCGGTGGAAATGCGGCTGGAACTGAAACAAGGCATCAACAATTGCTCTGTTATCAATGATAGTTACAGTGCAGACATCACATCCCTATCCATCGCTCTTGATTTTTTACAACAGCAACAGCAGCATACAAAACGTACTGTTATTATCAGCGATATTTTGCAAACCGGCAAAAGCAGCGATGCTTTGTATGCAGATATTGCTGCTATTTTAAAACAAAAAAATATCAGCCGCCTTATTGGTATTGGAACAGAGATCTCAAAATACCAGAATAGTTTTAATACGGTTACTGAAAAAACATTCTTTAAAAGCACAGATGAATTTGTAAAACATTTTCCATCACTGCATTTTCACAACGAAACCATTTTGCTGAAAGGTGCCAGGATATTTGAGTTTGAAGAAATAGGTCATTTGCTGGAACACAAAACACACCAGACAGTTTTAGAAATAAACTTAGATGCCGTTACTCATAATTTAAAAACCTACCAACAGTTATTGAACCCCGGGGTAAAACTGATGGCAATGGTAAAGGCTTTCAGTTATGGCAGCGGCAGTTTTGAAATTGCCAACCTGCTGCAGTTTCACAAGATAGAGTACTTAGCAGTAGCGTATGCTGATGAAGGAGTTGAATTGAGAAAGGCTGGTATCACACTGCCCATTATGGTAATGAATGCAGAAGATGCCACATTTGATATGCTGGTGCAATACAATCTTGAACCAGAACTGTACTCATTCAACATACTGAACGAATTTGAAAATTACCTGTTGCAAAGCGGCATCAGTAATTATCCTGTACACATCAAGCTTGATACCGGAATGCACCGCCTTGGTTTTGAAACAACCGACCTGGAAATGTTGTGTGCAAAGCTTACTGCTTCGGCACAATTTAAAATACAAACCGTGTTTTCTCATTTAGCTTCCAGTGATAACCCGGCACATGATGATTTTACCAAACAGCAGGCCGATACTTTTATTAACGTCTGTAATGTATTGGAGAAAAATATTCCTTACCCGTTTGTAAAACATATTGCCAACACATCTGCCATACACCGCCATGCAGCGTTGCAGTTTGATATGGTAAGGCTTGGCATTGGGCTGTATGGAGTGGATGGCAATGCAACAATGCAGCAACAATTAAAAAATGTAAGCACATTAAAAACCACGGTTGCCCAAATTAAAAAAATAAAAGCTGGGGAAAGTGTTGGCTATAACCGCAGCAGTGTTGCACAGCAGGATTCTGTGATTGCCACTGTACGCATTGGTTACGCCGATGGCTACCCCAGGAACCTGAGTAATGGAAAAGGTTTTATGTGGGTGAATGGAAAACTGGCACCTGTTACAGGCAATGTGTGTATGGACATGACCATGTTGGATGTAACAGGTATTGATGTGAACGAAGGAGATGATGTAATTGTATTTGGTGAACAATTGCCTGTATCACAATTAGCAAAATGGAGCGGCACCATTGCGTATGAAATACTTACCGGTATTTCACAAAGGGTGAAGAGGGTTTACTTTGAAGAATAGCAAACATTTTCTTTGCTATATTAGCATTTAGAATTGAAATTGACCTTTTAAAATAAAAACCATCAAGATGAAAGCAGTTAACCTTTTTACAACCATCATCATTATTGCCATTCTCTTTTTGCTCCAGGGCTGTGCCACAATACTTAATAAAAAATCTTACATTTTTGATATCAATACAAAACCAGATAGTGCTGATGTATCGGTAATAAATAAAAAAGGGGTTGAAATTTTTAAGGGCAAAACTCCAGCCTATGTAAAACTAAAACCCAGTGCCGGATATTTTTCTAAAGCAGCATATAAGGTAAAGCTATCAATGCCCGGCTATACAGAGAAAATAATCCCAATAAAGTTTGAGTTAAGTGGTTTGTATTTTGGCAACCTTTTGATTGGAGGTGTTCTAGGTATGCTCATAGTTGATCCCGCCACTGGTGCGATGTGGTCTTTAGATAGACCAACCTCCAGTATTTATGAAACAATGGTGGCAATACCTTCTGACAGCAGTGTGGTGAATACCTCCCCAGAACTGAAAATTATTGATGTTAAAGATGTGCCAGATAGTATAAAGGGTAGTTTGATAAAAATTGATTAAAAAAATTTGTTGTATTTCAGGAAGGCCATTCAACTGGCTTGATAGCCATTATAAGTCTGAAAACCGATAACACCTATCTTTGCGCCCATTATGAAAGCAAGACACGTAGTATTACTTATACTTTTGATTGTGCTGGCAGACCAGGCGCTGAAGATCTATATCAAAACAAATTATTACCTGAACGAAAGCCACAATGTTTTGGGTTCATGGTTCCGCCTGCACTTTGTAGAGAATGAAGGCATGGCCTATGGCTGGAAATTTGGCGGCGACTGGGGCAAAATAATACTCACCCTTTTCAGGCTCGGCGCTGTGATATTTGGCGTTTTTTATATCAAGGGCATTATTGCAAAAAAATACCATCGTGGTTTTATTGTATGTGCTGCCCTGATATTTGCCGGTGCTTTGGGCAACTTAATTGACAGCATGTTTTACGGGATGATATTTGAAGAAAGTTATCGTGATACTTTAAATGTGGCAAAAATGTTTCCTGAACATGGCTATGCAGGCTTTTTACATGGCCGTGTGGTTGACATGCTTTATTTCCCCGTGATAAGAGATGCACATTTCCCCAAATGGTTCCCTGTATGGGGTGGAGAAGAGTTTGAATTTTTCAGGCCCATCTTCAATATTGCTGATGCCTCCATATCTGGTGGTATCATTGCCATCCTGCTTTTCCAAAAACGTTTCTTCAAACATCATGAGGTGAAAGAAAATAACACCGTGGAAACAAATGCTGTGGTGAACGATGATGTGCAGGTTTCGTAAAAAGTTTTATAATAAAAAGCTCCGGTAGTACATTTGAGAACATATCAAATGACTGTCTTTTTTATTTCTTTAAATTCGCCATCAATAATTTTATATTTTTTCTCACTGATTTCAATTGTATCACCTTCTTTCATTTTGGTAAGCTCATAAATGTCTCTCTCTATTAAATGCAATGATCCTTTCGTTTTACGGGCTAAATTCAGATAGTCTGTATTAATTGATCCATATACCCCACACAATACGATTTTAACAGGCTTTGTTATTGAAGAAAGCAGGCTGATATCTTTTACAGGTGCCCAATTATCTGCTATCATAATTACAGAGTCACAGGAGCTGCAAAGTTTTTGAGCAGCAATTAATGCTTCTATATTATTTTCAGGTGCATCACCACCGCCGCCGTTTGTCATTGCCTCCATTATTTTTTTCTCTACATCATCACATTTAGAAGTGGTAATTTGATAAATGCCGCCGGTATTGCCAATCACTTTCTCTTCATCCATTTTTGCATCGCCATCATTAAAAAAAACAAACGACCTTCTTTGATTGTCATTCATCACTAATTTTAACCACAACAATAATTGCCCGGAATAAGGATACATGCTTCCTGTAACATCTGCAATCACCATTGCACTTTTCCATTTATGCCGCTTAAAAACCTCAGAAACTGTTGTGTCAATGGAACTATAGTTATACACTCCATCCCAAAAATCGCAACTGTCCTTATTTACATCCAGTACATAATAAACAGAATCATATCCCTTGAGATAACTACTATACAGGGTATCAATAAGTTTGGTTTTGAACCCTTCATTACCGGGTATTTTTGTGATAGTTCTTGAAAATCCTTCTTTTAGTGGGTGCATGTAGCCAATAGTGTCTTTATAAAATGAAAATTCTGAACAATATTTAATCCCGGTATCTAGAGCAGCAACAGTCCTCGTCGTTCCAGTATCGGCACTCTCTAATATTGTCCTCAATTTTTTCAACTCTGTTTTAGTTGTTTCCACTCCTGGCTTTGGCCTGTAATAAATATAAAAGCCATGGGTGAGATAAGAAGCCTCAAGTTTATTTGCAGCCATCGTTTGCCTTATCTTATTGAACGCAATTTTTTCATCATTAAAAATACCTGGTAAAATTTTGTGCAGGCTTTGCAACCTCTTCCTGTTTAACAGCGTAAAATCTGATTTAGCAGGGTAATCAGAATAAACAAGATCAATACCTGCTATAATAGAATTTTTGAGTTCTGAAATAGCCGCCAACTGATTAAGGGTAAAATTTGATTTGCCATATTCCATCGGCAGGTACATTATTTTACTACCAGATAGTGCCATTTGATAGTAAGGCTCTTTAACTTCTGGAAATCTGAGTACTGTTTCAATTCTGCTATTTTGTGAAAACACAATAGATGAAACAAAAAAAGAAAAGGATAAAAGAATATATTTTCTCATACAAATAGAATCTATAGCATTATATACACCACTATGGTATTTTTCATAAATATTAATGATAATTAATTACTTATTAAAGATAAACTATAAAAAAATCCCCGGCAAAACCGGGGATTTAAAATATGAATTCGATTTCTTTACTGAAAAGTAGCACTTACTTTCACCTTATCCTTCACCATTTCCCTCAAAGCATTTGCAATTCCATTAGCATCCAATCCAATCTCTGCATACAATTGTTTTGGTGTGCCATGTTCAACAAGCCTGTCTGGAATGCCCATTATTTTCACATCAGCTTTGTAGCCATGTTCACTCATAAATTCTAACACAGCGCTGCCAAAGCCGCCTTGTATCGTGCCGTCTTCAATGGTAATTACTTTATTAAATTTACCGAACACTTCATGTAACAACGTTTCATCCAAAGGTTTTGCAAAACGCATATCATAATGCGCCGGGTTAATGCCTTCTGCTTTTACATCACGTATAGCAGCAGCAGCAAAATTTCCAGGATGACCGAAAGAAAGTATTGCAACGTCTTGCCCATCTTTTAATTTTCTTCCTTTGCCAACCTGTATTTCTTCAAAAGGCGTTTTCCAATCCGGCATCACACCCTCTCCTCTTGGATAACGGATAACAAATGGAAGCGTATTACTTTCTAATTGTGCCGTGTACATCAGGTTGCGGAGTTCTCTTTCATTCATCGGGGCACTTACGATCATGTTAGGTATGCAACGCATGTAGGCAATGTCGTAACAGCCATGATGCGTTGGACCATCTTCTCCCACCAAACCGGCACGGTCAAGACAAAATATAACCGGCAGTTTTTGTATCGCTACATCATGCACCACCATATCGTAAGCCCTTTGCATAAAAGAAGAATAGATATTGCAAAACACCCTCATGCCCTGTGTAGCCAAACCAGCGCTGAGTGTAACAGCATGCTGCTCACAAATGCCCACATCAAAAGCCCTGTGCGGCATTTTCTCCATCATATATTTTAAAGAAGACCCACTTGGCATAGCAGGTGTGATACCCATTATCCTTTCGTTCATCTCTGCCAGTTCAATCATGGTATATCCAAATACATCCTGGTATTTTGGTGGCTGTGGTATATCAAAAGTTTTCTTTTGTATCTCACCGGTTACTTTATCAAACAGGCCAGGCGCATGCCACTTGGTCTGGTCTTTTTCTGCCAGTTCATAGCCCTTGCCCTTTACCGTTAGTATATGCAGAATTTTAGGGCCGGGTATTTTTTTCAGGTCCTGCAGTGTATCGATCAGCTTGCTGATATTATGCCCATCAATTGGCCCGAAATAACGCAGGTTAAAGGCTTCGAATAAATTTGATTTGCTGGCAATGGCACCCTTTACGCTTTCGGTAAGCTTGTGCGCCATCTTACGGCTAAAGTTTTTACCGGCAGGCAATTTGCCCAGCATATTCCATACATCATCTTTCAGTTTATTATAAGTAGGAGATAAACTGATGTCTGTTAAGTATTCTTTTAACGCACCCACATTCGGGTCAATGCTCATGCAGTTATCATTTAAAATAATCAGCATATCACTATCCGCAACACCTGCATGGTTCATTGCTTCAAAAGCAAGTCCTGCTGTCATAGCGCCATCACCAATTACCGCCACTGTTTTACGATCTTTTTCGCCTTTGTATTTGGCAGCCATTGCCATGCCCAATGCCGCACTGATAGAAGTGGAAGAATGTCCCACGCCAAAAGTATCATATTCGCTTTCGCTGCGTTTAGGAAACCCACTCAACCCGTTGTACTTTCTGTTGGTAGGAAAAATGTCCCTGCGGCCGGTGAGTATCTTATGCCCGTAAGCCTGGTGGCCAACATCCCATACCAACTGGTCGTAAGGCGTATTATAAACGTAGTGTAAAGCAACAGATAATTCCACCACACCAAGACTGGCGCCAAAGTGGCCACCATGAACACTCACCACATCAATGATGTATTGGCGGAGTTCATCACATACCTGGTGCATTTGCTCTTTGCTGAGCTTCTTTAAATCGGCAGGACTGTTGATATTGGATAATAGTGTACCGGCTTTAATTTCCATGCTTCAATAATTACGGTGTAAAGGTAGGTTTTTTATTGGGTTGGCATACATTGGTCGTGCCAAAATAGCCCAACAATAGTTTGTGCAAAATGTTCTCGGGTAAGCAACACATGTTTCAAAAAATGTATCTTGTAGCATAAACCATTTATGAAAATACTCTTTTCCCTTTTTTGGATTATAATATTACTGGGCGCTGCAGGCTGTAAAGAATGCAGCACAAAAAGAATAACCTGTGGCGCATTTAAAGACCCGGGTTTCGATAAATGGTTCCCATATCAGCCGGGAACTAATATTATTTTAAAAAACACTATTACAACTGATACTTTCAGTTACACGATTAACCAGGTAAATATTTCCGGTACTTATGAAATAACAAGGGGCGGCATTTCAACTGCTCCTCCTCAAAATTGCTTATCGTCTGCTTACTTTGCAAGTACAAACTATAATAATAATCCATTTGGTGTACTCCGTATAACATATACAGTTAAT
>JAZKGV010000080.1:0-6543 GCA_040385725.1 Bacteroidota bacterium
CACCGGTCAATATCAGCAATATGGATTACAATCTTGTTTTAAAAACCATTCCGCCTTACATCGCCAGTTATGTTGAAACCCATGCTCCAAAAGTTCAGTTGGTTTATCACAACATGCTGCATACAGAACAGGTGGTGGAAGCTTCGCCTTGGCTCGTGTCTTCACGAGCCATCTACGTTTCAAACAAAGATGACTAAAGGTATTCCGTACAAGTGAGTGACACAACGATGCTGCCCATAGCCCCAACAGCCCGCCCAAAAAAACCTTCTTTTATAGAAATTATTTACTGAAATTGTAGTGTCAAAACTATTCTCACAGGTTATTGTTATTTCACCGGTCAATATCAGCAATATGGATTACAATCTTGTTTTAAAAACCATTCCGCCCTACATCGCCAGTTATGTTGAAACCCACGCTCTGAAAGTTCAGTTGGTTTATCACAACATGCTGCATACAGAACAGGTAGTGGAAGCCGCCAAGCAAATAGGCAATCATTACCAGTTAAATGATCATGATTTTTTTGTGGTAGTTGCTGCCGCCTGGTTCCATGACCTTGGATATTACTCGGGTGAAAGCGAGGGCCATGAAGCAAAGGGTGCCGGGATAGCTGCCGCTTTTTTGATCCAGCAGGGAGTGGAAGAACAAACGATCGCTGAGGTTAAAGGCTGCATCCTGGCCACGCAAATGCCCCAAAATCCGCAAACATTGCTTGAAAAAATAGTAAGCGATGCTGATCTTTTCCATTTTGGAACGGATGAATTTCCTGAGCGCAATAAGCTCATGCGTAAGGAGTATGAAATAGCTATGCACAGCGAAATTGATAAGAATGAGTGGCGGGCCAGAACCATCCATTTGCTGCAAACACACCAATACCACACCGATTATTGCCAGCTTTTATTGAATGATAAAAAACAGGAAAACCTGGACCGGCTTTTAAAAAAGTATAAAGAACCAAAGCCGGGGAAAGCAAATGAACAACCCGTGGAAGCAGTGACTGCACCAGTTTTAAATGATAAAATAACAGACAGGAAGAAAGAAGAAAAACCAACCAGGGGTATCGAAACTATGTTCAGGGTGGCTTCAGCCAATCACCAGCGGTTAAGTGATATGGCAGACAGCAAGGCCAATATCATGATATCTGTAAATGCGATCATCATTTCTGTGGTGATCGGTTTTGTGGGCCGCAAGCTGGAAGCAACACAGGAAATGCTGGCACCAACGATGCTCCTGCTGATCGGCTGTGTAACAGCCATCATTTTTGCTGTGCTGGCAACAAGGCCAAAAATACCGGGTGGTTATTTTACACCGGAGCAGGTAGATAACAAGACGGTGAACCTGCTGTTCTTTGGTAATTTTTACAACATGAATTATGAGTCGTACTATGAGGGCATGAAAAAACTGATGGCTGATAGTGAGTTCCTGTATGCCAGCCTCACCCGTGACATTCATTCACAGGGAAAGGTACTTGGCACCAAGTATAAACTGCTTCGTATCTCCTATACCATATTCATGTTTACATTGATAATATCAGTGTTGGCCTTTGGCATTACATTTACTTTTTTTGATAAATAACAGGAATGGACAACCTTTTTTTAAACAGGGATACCAGTTGGCTTTCTTTCAATGGAAGAGTGCTGGGAGAAGCCATGCGGAGTAATGTGCCTTTAATGGAACGGTTTAAATTTCTTTCCATCTTCTCCTCCAACCTGGATGAATTTTACCGGGTAAGAATGCCTGCATTGATGTTATTTCATGAAGTAAAGCTTTCGAATACAGATGCACACTGGCTTTTATTGAAGCAGGCAAAAGAAATTATCAACCTGCAACAGGATGATTTTGGTAAAACACTAAGGGAAGACCTGATCCCTGCTTTACAGCAACATCATATTGAGTTGGTGTACAATAAACCGATCCCGGTTGTGCTGGAAAATGTTTTGCAGGAGTATTTCCAGGCTGAAGTAATGGCTTTTCTGGAAATAATTAATTTTTCAAAAATTGACGTTTCTTTTTTTGCAAAGAGCAATACTTTATACCAGGTTGTTTTTTGTGAAAGCGAAAATGGACGGGAAGATATTATGATCATAAATGTTCCATCGAATAAAGCAGCAAGATTTTTTTCAGCCATGCTGCATGGAAAGCAGTATATCATTTTCCTTGACGACATCATTAAAAAATTCCTGCACCTGTTGTTTCCACTGCATACGGTTAAAGGTTCATGGAATATAAAGATAACACGTGATGCAGAACTGGACCTGGCGGATGAATATGAAGGTGACCTGGCAAAAAAAATAGAAAAGCAATTATTAAAAAGAGATGACGGAAGTGCCACAAGGTTTTTATATGAAGCCGGTATGCCGGCAGCCTGTCTCGATTCCTTATTATCACTATTAAACCTGTCTTCAGAAAATGCAGTGGAAGGGGGAATTTATCACAACCTTAAAGACCTGAGCGACCTCCCGGTAAAAATAGATGCATTGAATTATTCAAAACTTCCATCACTTTCAGTAAAAATGGGCGTACAGGATTCTGTATTTGCAAACCTGGTGGAAAGAGACAGGATTATACATGCGCCTTTTCATTCGTATAATTCTGTATTGAAATTTTTTAATGAAGCGGCGGTAGATGAAACGGTGAAAGAAATATATACCACATTATACCGTGTGGCAGGTGACTCCAGGATCGTGAACGCACTGATAACAGCGGCAACAAATGGGAAGAAAGTAACGGTATTTATGGAATTGAAGGCAAGGTTTGATGAAGAGAATAATATACGCTGGTCAAAGAGAATGAAAGCTGCAGGAGTTAATATTATTAATAGTATTCCAGGTTTAAAGGTTCATGCAAAAGTAGCCCTGGTAAAACGGCGGATGGAAAGAAAAATGCAATATGTTGGATTGGTGGCAACGGGCAATTTAAACGAGGTGACTGCCCGGTTCTATACTGATCATATATTGTTTACAACACATGCAGGCATAATGAGAGAACTGGAGCTCTTATTTATTTTTTTAACCAAACGACGTAAACCCAGATCTGCAACGGAGATCGTATTTGATCATTTGCTTGTTGCACAATTTAACCTGCAGCAGAAATTTATTGAAATGATCGATGCAGAAATAAATAATTGCAAAGAAGGGAAACCATCGGGCATTATTATAAAGATGAATAACCTGGAAGAGAAAGTACTCATTAATAAATTGTATGAAGCTTCTGGCGCAGGAGTAAAAGTGCAGATGATCGTAAGGAGTATTTGTTGTCTTGCACCGGGAGTAAAAGGCCAGAGTGAGAATATTTCTATTGTAAGAATTGTTGACAGGTACCTGGAACATGGCCGGATATTTCTATTTACAAATGGTGGTGATGAAAAAATGTTCATGGGTTCGGCAGACTGGATGAACAGGAATGTGTACAGGAGGATCGAGGTTTGTTGCCCGGTATATGATAGTGATATAAAAAATGAAATAAAAAAAATACTTGAGCTGCAGTTGAAGGATAATATGCAGGCAGTGGAAATAAATACTGAACTGGATAACAAACCGGTTGCGGCGAATGGAACTGCCATACGGTCACAGCAAGCGATATACGATCTGTTGAATACTCAATAATAGTTATGAAAGAGATAAAATATTTTTTTGTAGCAGCGATGTTGTTTTTAGTTGCTTCCTGCAAGCAGCCTGTCACAATACAAAGCCCTCCGGGTTATGACCTATCTAAACCGGAGGTTTTTAAAATGCCGGCGGTATTAAATGAAATATCAGGTATTGCATTTAAAAATGGCAATGCAGATACATTATATGCGGTGCAGGATGAAAAAGGTGAATTATTTCACCAGGATAGCGGCGATGACAGAATACTCTCTACAAAATTCGGAAAGAATGGAGATTATGAAGATCTGTCCATATGGAAAGATAATGCGGTAGTACTTAGAAGTGATGGAACTTTCTTCACCTTTCCATTAACCTATAGTGATAAAAAAACCGGTTTAAATGTAAGTGAATTTAAAGACCTGGTGCCGGCCGGCGAGTATGAATCTATGTATGCCGATGAAAAAAATAATACAGTATATGTGCTGTGCAAGGATTGCAGTGGTAATAAAAAAGATAAGATAGTAAACGGCTATACTTTAAAGATAGATACGGCGGGGCAGTTAGCAACTGATGCTGAATTTTCCATCAGTGAAGAAGAAATAGAAAAACTCAGTGGTATTAAAAAGATCAGGCTAAAAGCGGCTGCCATGGCGAAGAATAGTTTGACCGGCGAGTGGTATATCGTTTCTGCAGTAAATAATTTGCTGCTGATAACCGATGCAAACTGGAAAGTTAAAAACACTTATCCACTCTTGCCTGCTTCTGTATTTACGCAACCGGAAGGCATTGCTTTTGATAGCAAAGGTAATTTGTACATAGCTAATGAAGGTGGAGGGATCGGCGGAGCCACTGTATTAAAATTTGCTTATCAAAGCAAATAGCGTTTGAAAGAATTTATCAGATCATGAAAAAGATATCAATTATTTCATTTTTCATTTTTTCCTGTTTGCAATTTTTAACTGCACAGGATTCTGTACAGTTAAGGATCATTCTCATAGGTGATGCAGGTGAAATAAATACTGTACAACAGTCCATACTAAACAGCGCAGCCGGCAAAAACATTCCCGGCAAAACAATTGTTTTGTTTTTGGGAGACAATATTTATCCAAAAGGAGTGGAATTATCTGTTGATAAAAAAGATTCTTCGCTTGAAATATTACGTTCACAATTTGAAGGATTAAGAAAAAATGGCGTTCCGGTTTATTTTGTTCCTGGCAATCATGATTGGGATAAAAGCGGCCCGGATGGCTATGAAAAGATCATTGCTGCCAACAGTTTTATTGAAAGCCTGCAGGATTCCCTGTTGAAAATTATACCGGCTGATGCTTGCCCTGGCCCCTATGAACTTCCTGTTGGCGATAATGTAGTTATCGTTGCAATGGATTCGGAATGGTGGTTGTATCCTTTCAACAAGCATACAGAGAAATCTGATTGTATTTGTAAAACAAAAAGAGATGTGCTTGGCAGGCTCACTGATATTGTAGAGCGCAATAAAGACAAGGTCATCATTTTTGCTACCCACCACCCTTTTGAAACCTATGGAACACACGGCGGTTACTATAGTTTAAAAGAACATTTTTTTCCTCTTACGGAGTTAAATAAAAATCTTTTTATACCACTTCCTGTTATTGGATCATTATATCCTTTGCTCCGTAAAACTTTCCCTCCTGCACAAGATCTCGGTAATGTATTATACAGGGATATGAAAAAAAGTGTGAATGATATTTTGAAAACACATCCGAATGTTATTCATGTTGCAGGCCATGAACATACTCTGCAGTTGATACAGGGAGATGTATTACAGGTGGTGAGTGGCGCAGGTTGTAAACATACGCCTGTAAGAAAAGGCAATGGTAGTTTGTATGCGTCTGACAGCAGTGGTTATGCATTGGCAGATGTAATGAGTAACAACAATACCAGGCTGAGTTTTTTTACTTATGATGAAAAGAACATTACTGAATCTTTTGTTTATACAAAATTGTATGCAACAGCTTCTCCACAAGATCTTGCAATAGAAACACCTGCTATTGGCGACAGCATCAGGATAAAACTAAAACCGGAGTTTGATAAAGTAACAGGCATGCACCGTAAACTCTTTGGTGAAAACTACAGGAAAGTATGGGCAACAGAAACCACGTTACCTGTTTTGCATTTATCATCCACCACACTTGAGCCCACAGAATTGGGCGGTGGTATGCAAACACATTCATTAAGATTTAAAGATGCTGATAAAAAAGAATGGGTTATAAGAAGTATTGATAAATTTCCTGATGCATTGTTACCACAGGCGCTTGCTCAAACATTGGCTTCTGATCTTTTTAAAGATAATGTATCTGCAATTTTTCCGTATGCTCCTTTAACGGTGCCGGTGTTTGCAAAAGCTGCAGGCATTGCACACTCCGATCCTAAAATTGTATATGTGGCACCAGATAAAAAACTGGGTATCTACAGCAGGGATTTTGCAAACACGATCGTTTTACTGGAAGAAAGAGAACCTTTGGGAAAATCGTACTCCACATTAAAAATGCAGCAGGCATTAAAAGATGACAATGATAATTCGATTGATCAAAAAGCATTTATAAAAGCAAGGATGCAGGATGTTTTTTTGGGAGATTGGGACCGGCATGCCGATCAATGGAGATGGGTGGATGAACAAAAAGGAAAGAGTAAAAGATTTATACCGGTGCCAAGGGACAGGGACCAGGTGTTTTATGTGAATGAGGGATTATTTCCCAATATACTTTCACTTCCGTGGATAATGCCAAAGTTTGAAGGCTTTAAGGGCCATATTAGAAATATCAACAGCTTTTCTTTTAATGCAGCGCTTATTGATGGTGTATTTACCAATGAACTTACGCAGGATGACTGGCAAAAAGCAGCACAACATATTGTAAGTTGTTTTACTGATTCAGTAATTGATGAAGCATTAAAAAAACTTCCTCCCGAAGTATACGTATCA
>JAZKGV010000081.1:0-1533 GCA_040385725.1 Bacteroidota bacterium
TTATGTTCGTTGTGCTGGTGATAGGGCGTGATGGGTTTTTGAATTTGATAATGCTGCAGCAACACGGATGAAGTACGTGTGTCCTCCGCCAATATCAGGTCAACAGACTTTAATATATCAATGGCCCTGTAAGTAATATCGGCAAGGTTGCCTATGGGAGAAGGAACGATGTAGAGCATGAGAATTTGATGATTTGGCAATTTGATGATTTGATAATGCCCATTTCCAAATCTTCAAATCATCAAATTAGTTAATTGTTATTTCAAACATTTCCATCACAGGATTGGCCAGTAATTTCTTTGCTGCTTCTTCTGCAATTTGTTTGGCTTCCTGTTCGGTAGCGGCCTCTACCTGCAAAGTGATATTTTTTCCGATCCTTACATCCTGTATGTTATTGATACCAAGATTGGAAAGTCCGCCTAAAACAGCTTTGCCTTGCGGATCCAGTAATTCTTTGTGTGGCATTACTTTTACCTGTGCAGTATATGTCATGTGGTGGTTTTGTTTTTGAACGCCAAAGATAAAATAATGTAGGCAATGAAAATAATGGGCACTGCAAGCCATTTAAAAAAGATGACCGCAGTAATTCCAATGGTCAGCAATATTACCTTCGGCATATTATTCTTTAATGAAAAATCTTTAAATTTCATTGCCAGTATTGGCAGGTTGCTTACCATCAGCCAGCTTAATAAAATAATCAGGCCATACAATACCCACTTATTTACAAACAGGCCGCTGATATTTATCATTCCACTTCCATAATGAAGTATCAATGGCAGGGAAGCAACCAATAAGCCTGCTGCAGGAGTTGGTACACCTTTAAAACCATAGCTCTGTGTGGTATCAAGGTTAAACTTAGCTAAGCGATAAGCAGCAGCAGCAGTTAAAATAAATGCAGGAAGGAGCCAGGCTATTGAAACATCCAGCCCATTTTCTTCTCTCATAAAACTCATACGGAGTAACTGGTACAATATAACACCAGGGGCTGCCCCAAAACTCACTACATCTGCCAGTGAATCTAATTGCTTGCCCATTTCAGAACTCACTTTACACATTCTTGCCACAAAGCCATCCAAAAAATCAACTAAAGCAGCGGCGTATAGACATAAAGCGGCCAATGATAAATTTTCCGGAATTGCAAACCTGCTGGAAAAATCTTCGCCGTTATAAATACTTATGTTTTGTGTTTGAAGCGCCAACACAATTGCAATACATCCAAAAATTAAATTGGTAAGAGTGAATAAGTTGGGAATCTGTCTTGTCATTAGTAAGGTTAACTTTTCATTAAAGATTCTATGTCTTCTGCGGTTATCGGAATATTCTTCATCAGATCTTTATTACCATTTCTTGTGATCCAGAAATTATTTTCAATACGGATGCCGATTTTTTCTTCTTCGATATAAATACCGGGTTCAATAGTAAAAACCATTCCGGCTTTAACAGGCTCTGTTCTTGTACCTAAATCATGCACATCTATACCAAGATGATGGGAGATGCCGTGATACAAATATTTTCTGTATGCCCTGTTTGCAG
>JAZKGV010000081.1:1588-8999 GCA_040385725.1 Bacteroidota bacterium
TTTACGCAACAAACCGATCCTTTGAAAAACAACAGTGGCCTCATCTCCCACTTTTTCTGTATAATCAATAATACTGATGCCCGGTTTTAAAATACTGGCTGCATACTGGTGTAAATGTAAACAGGCGTTATAAATTGTTTTTTGCCTGCGGCCAAATTTCCCACTTACCGGAACTGTTCTTGTAAGATCGGCGCAATAGCCACCATACTCTGCTCCAAAATCCATCAGTATCAATTCCCCTTCTTTACATTCCTGGTTATTTTCTACATAGTGCAATGTTCTTGCCCTGTCTCCGCTGGCAATGATGGAACCGTAAGCTTGCCCGGTGGCTCTTTGAGATAAAAAAGAGTGCATTATCTCCGCCTCAATTTCATACTCCATCACACCTGGTTTTATAAACTTCAGCAAACGCCTGAAAGTAGTATCAGTAATATCCATTGCCTTCTGCAATACTTCTACTTCCAATGCAGTTTTAACAGCCCTTAGATCTTTTAATATTTTAGCGCTGCGTTTATAATTGTGTAATGGGTAACGTTGCTTCATCAATTCCGCATACCGGTAATCTCTTACAGGAACCCAATTTGCCTTACGGTCATTTTCATTGGTATTTAAATAAATAGTATCGGCAAGATGGATCCATCCTTGCAGTACTGCTTCTATAGAATCAAGCCATATAATTGTAGTAATTCCGGAGATAGCAGTTGCCTCCTCTTTTCTCAACCTGTGGCCATCCCATTTTTCTTTCAATTCGTTTGGTCTTGTAAGCACCAACACCTCTTTATACTTTGCATCGCTGTTATCAGGAAAAAGTATCAGCATACTCTCTTCCTGCTCTATACCGGTGAGCCAGAATAAATCGGAGTTTTGTTTGAACTTATGCAATGCATCGCCGTTGGTAGGCAATTCGTCATTACTGTTGAAAATAGCAATGGAATTTTTCTCCATCCTTTCAACAAATCTTTTCCTGTTTTGAGTAAATATTTCAGGATTGAGTGGCAGGTATTTCATGCTCAATTTTTAGAAACTGCAATATACGGTTTACAGTTTAGAGTTTACTCTTTACAGCACTGTTTGGTGTTAATGGTAATGCTTAAAAAAAGATGACACCTATTCAAAGCTGTCATCTTTAAAAAATTATTTTACATTAAAATTAATTCTTAGAAGTTACCTGTAGTTTAAATCCTGTTTTTACCAGTATAGTTGCCGAAGGCATTACTGAAATTTTATAACAAAATGCATTGCTGTTTATCTCAGGATAGCGTGGCACACCGGCAGGTATTAAAACTACTGTATTCAGGTCGGGTACCAACCCATTACTCCAGTTCATAGTATCTTCCCATGCGGTACTTACCGCTCCTGTCCATTGAGTGGATGCCGGTGTTCCTTTTATTTCAGTAGTACTTGTGTTTGTTATTACAGGTGGATTGAAATCAAAATAAATAGCTGCTTTGTTACTGATCACATCTCCTAATTGAACAGGCATTTTAGGTTTAATGCGATAAGTTATATATCCATGGCTTAAAGGCTCATTGTGTACACTATCAACCAATTTAATATTGTTGAATTTCCATGCAACATACTTTCCATCTTTTATTGAAGCTGTATAGGCATGGCTTGCATGTATCATTTCAAAACTTGTAGAATCAAGTAATGCACTTAATGTATCCCTCACTATAATATTGAAAGCCGTATCACTTCCTGTGTTTTGAAAACGGATAGTATAGGTAAGATAATTTCCTGAAGCTGCATCTGATAATGGCATAGCGCCTCCATAATTTTCCTGCTTGTCATTAGGGTCGTAGCTGCCTGTTACTATTTGTACTGACGTAGATAAATTGTTTCGTGAAATCAGATCTCCTGTACTGTCTATATAAGCAGAAGCTATTACAGTATCACCCAACTGAAGCCCCGGCAAACCAGCTGCCTGTAAATGGATACTAATATATCCTGTCGAATCGGGCACTAACCTTGCAATGTTCCAGGTAATAGTGTCTCCAACAATACTTACAGGAGATACTGGTGATGAAGAAATAAATTGAAGACGGCTGTCTTTTACAAACCTTACCTGCTTATTTATTAAAGTATCAATAGCAGCATTTGAATATGTCAATCCATAATAAACGTCAAATCCCGGCCTTACTGCAGTTGGCGTTACTATATAGATAGTGTAATCTCTTGAACCAGGAATTGGATGTACAGGATAATTAATGGTGGCTGTGTTTTTATATGTAGTAAATGAAGTTATTGTTGTACCTGTTGAAACTGTATAATACGGCCTGTATAAAGATGCCGTGGTTTTAAAAGTGCCTGTATCAACAGTAGTTTCGGCCACTCCATTCACAGGATAAGCCCAGGAATTTGTTGCGCTGTATTGATTGATTGTTTTTGAAACAGCACTGTTGAATGGCGGTTCGCCTGCATCTTTAATATTATTGTTATTATAATCAATAAAAAAATTGGCTTTAATAGTATTTAACGATTGGAATTTTAATACCCAAAAATCAAAATTCCCGTGAAAATCAGTTGCGGCAGCGCTTGTATCATTCAGCTTTCCGGTGTTGGTTTTGCCAACTGTAATAAATTCATCTCCAATTGATAATTCTTTTATTGAAGTAAACGTATCTACACCATTACTTATACCGATCGGGCCAATATTAGAAATATATCCGTGATTATACACATGTGTCGGCCAGGGATCAGTCACTTCTACTTCTTTTTGGCCTACTGTGATAGGTTTGCCTGTACTGCTTACTATAAACCCATTAGGCTGGCTCACATAATCAACAATGGCAGCATGTGAATCATCGCAGGGATATGAGCCAAGATTAATACTACTAATAGTATTACCGGCAAAATCCTTTTTCACAACTCCACGACCATAAGCATAACATGAAATGGGTGATGTCCAGTAACCTACAGATTTATAGGCAAAATTATATCCTGTGTTTGTTTTGTTCATTACCATCTCCCTTTGCCAACTGGGTCCTACTGATGTAAACAAAGCAGCAACGCCATTGCCTTCATTTAATTGGTAAACAAAACCAGCATTTTGAGTTCTCGAGTTCCACATATCATTAGACCAATAGGTATACACGGCAGCACCACTTACATATGCCATAATGGTATTGTTATTTGATTCAACAATATTTAATCCGCCATCACCAATTGTACTGTCACCATAATTGATCACTCTTTCCCATAACAAATTACCATCGGTTTTATTAAGCTTAATTACCCATGCATCAGAGGCGGTGTTATTGGGTGGGCCAGTAAGTACATTGCCATCAGCAGAGTTAGTGCTGCCAATTAAAGCAAACTGTCCATCATATAATATTGTTGCATCCTTTCCTGTATCTGTTTGTGTACCGCCATAACATTTACTCCATACTATTATTCCGTTTACATCTAACTTAACAGCCCATACATCTGTTCCACCATGATTACCTGCAACATCTCCATCATTTGAATTAGTACTGCCTATACATAAATAGCCGCCATCACCTGTAGCAATCACTGTGTAAAAAAGATCATCAGCAGAGCCGCCAAGTGATTTTTGCCATAATAAATTTCCGTTGGCATCCAGTTTAATGACCCATCCGTCACTTGTAGCTGTAGTGCCATGATGGCCTGCAACATTACCATCGGTGGAATTAGAAACACCCACAACTATCATTGTGCCATCGTTATTAATTAATATATCATTGGCTACATCTTTTGCTGAGCCGCCAAAGCATTTTTTCCAAACTACGCTTTGCGATTGTGCAGTTACTAATTGAATGTATAACAATAAAAAGCAGGTGGTTAAGGCTAGGTTCCTCATATGGAAGTTTTACGGGATAAATATAGAAAATTAAAACTTATTTTCTATCGGATAATGCACAGTAGCAGTTTTTATGCCTTAGTTACAACAATACACCCTGCAATTTGTGTAGAACCTACACATACAAACTACAAAATATTTAAACTATTCAATCATACTAAACCAAATTTCAAATGCGTTTAATATTTACGGGAACGTTTGCATAAATGCCAATCTTTGAATGAAATGGCGAAAAATACTGCAAATGGGCAGGGTTTTTAGAAAATTTATAAAAAACTGAAACCCCTACCTTCGTTCCGCTAACCGATTGCTCATTAAACGCTATTTGCTATGTCAGTTCCAACAATGGTTCCTTTCCCTAAGAATGCCCTGATCAATGCAGGATTAAAAAACACCAATAACATACATTACCAGTTATCACCGCAGGAATTAGTGAAACAAACTGTTGCCCGTGGTGAAGGTGCCATTAACGATACCGGCGCTTTGGTGATCAACACCGGTGAGTTTACCGGCCGCAGCCCGGATGATAAGTTTACCGTATTGGACAATATAACCAAAGACAGTGTAAACTGGAACAACTTTAATATTCCCATCGAACCAAAATATTTCGACATCCTTCATAAAAAAATGATGACTTACCTGGAGGGTAAAGAAATATGGGTACGTGATTGCTACGCTTGTGCTGACCCAACTTACCGTCTCAACATTCGGGTGATAAATGAAAATCCCTGGAGCAATTTGTTTTGCCACAATATGTTTTTAAGGCCAAAAGAAGAAGAGCTTGACAACTTCGCTCCTGACTGGCAAATTATACAGGCACCAAATTTTAAGGCTGACCCAAAAACAGATGGCACCCGTCAGCACAACTTTGCCATTGTAAACTTCACAAAGAAAGTAATATTGATCGGTGGTACTGGTTACACCGGCGAAATGAAGAAAGGTATCTTCTCTGTTCTCAATTATATATTGCCACATGATAAAGGTGTGCTGAGCATGCACTGCAGTGCGAATGTTGGTAAAGACAATGATACTGCCATATTTTTTGGGCTAAGCGGCACCGGTAAAACCACTTTAAGTGCCGATCCTAAACGCCAGTTGATTGGTGATGATGAACATGGATGGACTGCCAATACCATCTTTAATTTTGAAGGCGGTTGCTATGCTAAAACAATTGACCTCACAGAAGAAAAAGAACCTGAGATCTTCCATGCAGTAAAAGCAGGTACTATTGTAGAAAATGTGCCGTTTATAAAAGGCACTAACAAACTTGATTTTACAAGTAAGGAAATCACTCCTAACACCAGGATGAGTTATCCACTGCATTTCATCAGCAATGCAAAAGAGCCATCTATTACTGGTATTCCTAAAAATATTTTCTTTCTTACCTGCGATTCTTATGGTGTGTTCCCTCCTATCAGTAAATTATCACCGGGGCAAACCATGTATCAATTTATAAGCGGCTACACGGCCAAGATAGCCGGAACCGAAGCTGGCATCAATGAACCAAAATCAACTTTCAGCGCCTGCTTTGGTGCACCATTTTTACCATTACATCCTGGCAAATACGCAGAGATGCTTGGAAAGAAAATGAAAGAGCACAAGGTAAATGTGTGGATGATAAATACCGGCTGGAGCGGCGGCGGCTATGGTGTAGGCAAACGTATGAAACTTGCATACACCCGTGCTATGATCACTGCTGCCCTGGAAGGCAAATTGAATAATATAGAATACGAACAGCATCCGGTATTTGGCATGATGATTCCAACACTTTGCCCTGATGTGCCATCAGAAATTTTAAACCCACGCAACACATGGGCTGATAAAATTGCCTATGCTGCAGCCGCAAAAAAACTGGCACAGCAGTTTATTGATAATTTTAAAAAATATGCAGATGGTGTAAATGCAGAGATTCTTGCTGCAGCACCTGTTATATAAACTTCGTAGCGATTGTTAGCCAAAAAAGAAACCCTTCCGGGAAACTGGGAGGGTTTTCTTATGCTCATCCCAAACTATCATTTACATTTTTTTCGTAAAAAAATAAATAAGTAACTTATATTACTGACTTATTTAATTTTAAATGAAACCTAATACCTTGATCATTTTGCTGGCATTGCTGTGCATTTTATTTACCAATAATAACGCAGTGGCACAATTATCAGTAACTGGTAAAGTAAAAGACAACAAGACATCACCACTTGCCAATTGCAATGCATTACTCTTATTACCAAAAGACTCAAGCCTTTTAAAAGGAACGATATGCAATACAGATGGCTTATTTAACCTGCAAAATATTTCGCCTGGTAGCTACCTGCTGGCACTTAGCCACACGGGGTTCGAAAATCAATACATACCTTTTACTCTCAACAAAGAAAACACTGTTTACGATGCAGGCACAATTACATTATTGCCAACACAGCAAAACCTGAAGGAAGTAACAGTGGTTTCAAAAAAACCATTGTTTGAACAAAAGATCGACCGTATGGTGGTGAATGTAAAAAGCAGCATCACCAGCGCCGGAAGTACTGTATTAGATGTATTACAAAAAAGCCCTGGTGTAATTGTTAACCGGCAGGATGGCAGCATCAGCATGAGCGGCAAAGATGGTGTGCAGGTAATGATCAATGGAAAAATGAATTATATGCCGGCAAGTGCTCTAATAACAATGCTTGATGGAATGTCTGCCAATAATGTTGAGAAAATAGAACTTATAACAACACCACCGGCAAAGTATGATGCAGGTGGAAACGCAGGCTATATTAATATCGTATTAGTGCAGAACCCAAATCAAGGTTTAAATGGTTCTTATGCTGTTTCAATGGGTGCATGGTATGGCACTTTTCCCTCTGCCAATTTTGATTTTAATTACAGGAAGAAGAAACTGAATTTTTATGGCAGTCTTGCTGCAAGCCGCCTGGCACAATTACAAACAGCCAACCTTTACCGGAAAATTCAAAATGGCAACAAGATAACAGAAACATATATCAACACTGAAAGAGACCCTTCACAATTAAACTTTAATGTAAGGTTTGGAATAGATTACCAACTAAGCAGCAGAACAACGGTAGGTGTATTGGTGGCAGGCTATAATAATAAATGGCATATGACTGCTTTTAACTCCTCATCTACTTTTATCAATAGCGTAAAAGATACAGGCATTGGCATCAGCAATGAAGAAACAAATCACTGGAAACATAGTATGGCAAACATAAACCTGCAGCATACAACCGCTGCTGGTGCCGAAATAAGTGTAAATGCAGATTACTTAGATTACAGCAACTACAATCCTACTGATTACACAAATAATTATTATAACGGCAGTGGCCATTTTCTTGAAACAAGTAATTTACAAAGCTCAAAGAAAACCAATATAAAAATTATACCCGTTCAGTTTGATTACAGAAAAAAACTAAGTAACAAACTTGAAATTGAAGCTGGTGCTAAGGGAGTGTTTTCAAAATTCACTAATAATGTTTTAGTGGCAGAGCTGGAACAAGGTACATGGAAACCGGACGCAGATTTTACCGGCAACTATTTATTAAAAGAAAATATTGGCGCTGCTTATGCATCAGCCTCTATTACAGCGAGTGAAAA
>JAZKGV010000082.1:0-7468 GCA_040385725.1 Bacteroidota bacterium
TGTCTTTACCTCATTTACCAATGAGTGCTTTACAATTTGGTTTTCCTCGTTACTATAATGGATCCGTTGGTAATCTTCAATTTTATGATTGCCTGCTCTCAGGTAAGTGTCTAATACATGGTGCAGTTTTTCCTGTATAGCTTTATCCGGTTCATAGTTCTGCACCCACAATGCATGTATTATTTTGCTGATGTTATCACCCGGCTGCCCTACTGCTTTTTCAAGGTATCGCCTGCAATTTTCGCCCTTTATGCCGGCACTTATTTTTACCAGGCTGGTATGATGTTCATCCAGCAACTTTTCATCAACGAAATTAATATCAACAAAAAGTTTATCGCCATAGTGGCGCAATGCTTTTGTTACCAGGTGTTTTTCAGCAGGATGATTGGCCCTTTCAAAAATCTGCGGCAACAGTAAACTGATCTTTAATTTACATGCCGCTTCCACAGCATCCCTTCTCACTTCATCATGCTCATCATTAATAAGATTGCCAATATCCTTTGCAAACTGCACATGTTTTAGTTCACTTATAATACTAATGGCCAGCCTTCTTTCTTCATGGTCTGATGAATTGATAAGATTGTTTATCTCATTACCGGCATTCAGCAGGTATTTAAACTCCTGGTGGTTCAGCAGGCTTATGATGATCGTTTTTCTTGTATCAAAGTCCTGATTGTGCAGGGTTGAAGCCATCTTTTCAAGATATACATCGTCGTGCCGGCAAAGTGCCGATACCACTTTTTGTTTTACCTCTGTATCCATTTCCGTTTGCAACAGTTGCTGCAGGCTTTGCACATTTATCTTCCCGTTAGTCTCCAGTTGGTCGATAGTATATTTTCTCACATCACTATTGCTGTTCTGCAATTGCTCATTTAGTAAAGCATTTATCCCTGCATAGCCTGTTTTTTGAAGCAGGTCAAGTGCATAGATCACTTCTGCACCTTTTCCCGTTCTCACCTTACTTACCAATATATCAATCGCCTTTTGATCGTACACATATTTTTCATCGGCAGTAAAAATGCCCTTTTCTATGGACTGGTGAAGTGTATGCAGGTATGCCTTTTGAATTAGGAATACCACCCCCACCCATATTACCAAGTTAATGATCAATATTTTTACAAGAAAAGGTATATCTACCGCAAAGCCTGCATTAAAAAACAACAGCAGCGATACGCCAACTACAATAAGTGATGGCGGTAATGTATATCCCTTTGCAATGAGGTGCCCCTTCAGGCGGAGCTTTTCTTTTAAAGGTTGAAATAAAATAAAAAACACAGGTTCCTGCATTGTTGACCGCAACACTTCAGTAAGCATTGCCATGATGCCAAAAATATATACATCGTACATTTCGTGGCCCGGGTAAAGGAAAAACAACAAGCAGAAAAAAAACAACGCTACCGGGGTAATAAACAGGGAAGAAATAATACCGATCTTTTCTATAACCCTGCTCGTAAAAATAAGTTTTAAGAAAATGGCTATCAGCCTGCCTACTGCAAAAAAAGCAGCAATGTAAATGGCCAGGTCTGATATTTTTTCAAACCTTAGTTTTACCTGCGAAATAAATGTGTAATCAATGAGAACAAACACATTGTAACTAAGTATTGAAAGGAGGGAAATAACAAATATGAGCCGGTTATTAAAAAAGAAATTCACAATGTTTTCATGCTTATGGCCTGCATGTTCATCTTCTTCATGTTTATCGTGGGCTGTTTTTTTAAGGATATGTACCCACTCCGGTTTTTTTATTATCCTGTTAAAGAGCACGAGGCTTACCACAAGTGCTGCTATTGAAAGCCACACTAAATTGGGTAACCCAATAAGCGGTATCAGCAATGGCGACAACAAATAACCAATAAGTTTTGATGGTATATCACCCGAGCCCACAATAGAAAACACACGCCTGCTTTCCCTTACATTAAACAACAAGGATACCAGCCCCCAGTAAGCATAACCGGTGATCATGTAAATAACTGTATTACTTACCAGCAGTACAAAAATAAACTCATGTGTATTGCCAAACGAAAGCCCGATCCACATCATAATAAGCACTCCAATAGCAGCACCTATTACAGTTTTAAGTACAAAGGCGGGTAAAAATTTATGTTCTATTTTTTCGTAAAAATGATTGAGTACCATCAGTACCACGGCAATAGCAATATATACCCATGGCAGTCGGGTAATTTTAAACTCGTAAATAAAGAGTGTGAAAGCCACAATGTTGAGAAAGGCGTTGGCCAACCCCATAAAAAACTGCACCTTAAACAAATCGAAAACCTGGTTAGATTCGGTTTGCTTTATATTGAGGGCATTGTACAGGCGTTGTTTCATAAAGGAATAAATGTACAAAACAAGTTGATATGCAGCACACTAATATTTATTAACTGGCTATTATCAACATTTTTTTGCAGCATCTTTGTTGAAAAGGGGTCCACTATAGAATGGCCGCCTAAAGGCAGGACGATAACGCAGAAATGATCTCTTACACAAATAACAAAACAGGTACGAATAAAAGAATTGAATTAAAAATATGTACTTATCCCAACACTAAAACCGCCTGTTTTGCTGGCTGGGTTGCTTAAAATATCTTTTTGCTGCTGATGCCTGTAGTTTAAACGCAACACCGTTTGCGATGTAGGCCGAAAACTTATTGCCGGCATAATACTCCATAAATTTTCTCCAATATTAGTACCTGTAGATTTGAATTTTCCTACATTCCAATCTACATACTCTCCACGAAGTGCAATGTTGAGTGTGGCATCTTTCCAGCCCAGAATATTTCGTTTCAAAACAGGTTGTACAATATCAATAAAGCCCCCTTGTTGTTTATTGCCAAATTGTTCTGTGTAAGTTTCCGGTACTTCTACATTTATCCAGGCCCACTCTGCCGTTACAAATGTTTTTGTTTTGGCAATGGTGCTGTTAAAGTCTATGGCAAAAACAGCCAGGCTTCTTTTATCATCAATCACAATGCCATCGTCTTTCCATTTATTATAAATGCCACCCATATACGATAAGCCCAGCTCTCCTATCTTACTATGCCGCAGGGCAACTTTTGCCGTTATCAAAGGGCTGCCGCTTGCCAGTTCTTCAAAGCGCTCCGTATTTTCTTTTGCGGCTGGTAAAAAAGTTTTGTTTTCGCTGTTTTCAATAATAGAATTATCAAAGCCGCTGCTGGCATACAGTTCATAACCAAACATCCAGTTTTTATTATACTGTTTCCCATACAAACCAAAGCCTGCATTACTCCAGGTGGCAGGCAACATTTGTGTTGCTGCAATGGGCCTGTCGGTAAATTCCCATTTAGGCCCATCATGATTTTGATTGAAGGCACCGATCGGGTTCATGATCATTCCCCCCCGGAGATTCAGCAATGGATGCAACTCAACATCCACTGCGGCAAACTCTATAGCTATTTCTTTTTCAGCCGGTTCAAATTCTATTTCGCTTAAAAATTTTATTCTTTTTGAAATGGTTGATGCTACAAACAATGTCATTCTCCTGAATTGAAATTGATGCCCATCACTTACGCCGTCCGTGCCAAGGTGTTGCCAGTTTGCTTCCATATAGCCCCCCACAGAAACAGGTAATTTTCCAACCGCAACAAACGGGCGGCTATACACAGCATCCATATTCAGCAATGGTTTTGCAGTATCAGCAACAGTGCTTTTTAAAAGTACCGGGTCAATTTGCGCCTGCACATTTGTACAAAACACAATGCAAACCGCCAGGATGAATATTATTTTGTTCATACTGCTTTCAATGAAATTTTTAATTGATTGTTTTCAATCGTTACTGGAAAAGAACGAAGGTTCTTATCTGCCGGGCCGCTTGCCACATTGCCTTTGTTGCTGAACTCACTGCCATGTGCAGGGCATTGCAGTTTATCGCCAAACACCTGTAGTTCTGCTCCCTGGTGTGTGCATTGCATCCATAAAGCGGAGTAGTTATTTTCATCAAAACGATATACACAAACCGGAAACTTTAATGTATCGTTATTGACGATGATGTATTTTTTATAGTGTATTTGATTACCGGCCTTTGTTTCAAAATCTGATAATGAAACTAACAGATCGCTGTTGCTGATACTGCCCGTAAGTGTTTTAGCAATGCCGCAACTTTGCAACAATACTGCCATTGCACCGCTGCCAACACAAGCCATGCCGCAGCTTTGTAAAAATTTCTTTCTGTTCATTCTCTTACAACGATTTTAAAAATTTAATTACAGCAGCTTTATCAGTTGTGGTTAACTGGTTAAAATCATTCCTGCTTTGCAAGGCTTCGCCGCCGTGTAATTGTATGGCTTCCTCAATACTTTTTGCCCGGCCATCATGCAGTAAAAAATATTGACCACCCTGTGAGTTTGGCGAAAGACCTAAACCCCAAAGTGGTGGCGTACGCCATTCAAAAGTTTTGGCGGAGCCTTCTGTGTAGCCATCATCTAAGCCGCTGCCCATATCATGCAACAACAGATCTGTATAAGGAAAAAAAGTTTTTTCACTCAATGCCGCCACAGGTGAGGAACCGGTTTTTAATTGCGGCGTATGGCAGGCTGCACATTTTATTTGTATAAATAAATTTCTGCCATTCACTACCTCTGCATCACCAGCATTGCGCTGTATGGGTGCTTTTAATGTTTGTAAATAAAATACTACGTTCCTTACCGTTACATCCGGAATTTCAGGGTCAATATCCTCTCCGCTAAACACATCTTTTGGTAAGAAGGTGGAAGTAATACCCATGTCCTGGTTGTAGGCATTTACTGTTTGGTGCAATAAACTATATGCTGCTGCTTTTTTTCCAAAGCGGTGAATGTATTTGCCGTTTCGTGGGATGGCATTTGCAAACGGATTGATAAATGTTGGCAGAAAACCGTAGTTAGGTACCCCGGAAATTCCATCTCCATCAGTATCACCAGGATCTGCCATTGCTAAAATATCTGCATCGCTTACCAATTCCAAAAAACCCAGCCCTGTATTTGCCGGTGGTGTAAATTTTGAGAACGTAGCACCTGCTGGTATTTGTTCCGGCGTAAAACCGGGTAATGCCCTGTTTTGTAATTGTGGGCCACCAACATGTAAAAATTGATTGCCTGTGCTGTCTGTTTGCCCAAACCTTGTAAGCGTTGTAAACGGTGTTCCCTTGCCATCGCCTGCATGGCAACTGCCGCAACTGGTGGCTACAAATAGGGAACCCAACCCGTTTTGAGGTGTAAATATTTCATCGTTAAAGGCAACATCACCTGCTAAAAACTGGCGGCCTTGCTGGTACGATAATCCTTCTACAGGGCCATCTAATAATTCATTATTATCAGGAGCAGCAGGCTGTGTTTTTGAACAGGCCTGCATTACAATGATCATTGCAACAATACAAGCCACTACAGCATAAGTCTTTTTCATCGCACACATTTAAAGTGCAATGATAATAAATAATTAGTAAATACTAATATAAAAATTAGGTGAGCCTAAAAATTTATACACGCTTTCAATGCTCATGCCCTTCTGTATTAGTCATTTTTGCAGATACAAAAAAAGCGCCTTTGGTAACAATCTTTGCATCTTTAGGAATCTCTTTCAGCAAGGTAATTTCTGTATAACCAATATCGGTGCCGCCTTTTGCAACCGGTATGCGTTCAAATTTTATTTCGCCTTCGTGTTCTTCATGTTTTTCTGCTGCATCATGTGTTGCAGTATCTGTTGTTGCCTTAACAGGTTCATCATTCATCAATACAAAAATATAATCCTTTCCTTCCACCGTTACGATAGCTTCGTTAGGCACAGCAGGCACAGTAGCCTTTTCTAAACTCACTACTGCTGTTACATTCATACCATCAATCAAACCATTTTTTTCGCCTTTTACCATTGCATGAACGGTAACTGCTTTGCTATCCCCTTCAAAAGAAGAACCCAGTGAAAATATTTGTGCATCGTATTCTTTACCGGGGTTATTGGTAATCGTAAAATGTATGGTTTGATTATTTTTCAGTTTGGGCAAATCCTTTTCATACACAAATAAATCAAGGTGGAGTTGGCTATTGTCAACTATTTCTGCAACAGCAGTAGTGACATCAACATAGCTACCCATTTTTACCATTACATTACTTACCACACCATTGATGGGGCTTGTAATGGCCAATACAGAAATTAATTTACCACCAGAAAGCTTTGCAGGGTTAATGCCCATCAATTGTATTTGCTGGCTGAGTGTACTTTTAAGCGTACGCAATGTTCTTAATTCCGATTCAGCCGATTGCAAATTTTTTAATGCACCTGCATTGCCTGCGTTTAATTCTTTCTGCCGTTTTACTTCCAACTCCGCCAATATCATTTTAGAATTTACATTCAGCAAATCACTTTGCACCTGTATAAATTCGGGGTTAGCAACTGTGGCTATGGGTTGTCCTTTCTTTACATAATTCCCCGGCTGCACCAATAAAGACTTAACAACTCCACTGTATAAAGAATTCACAGTGGCTTTATTCTGATTGGGTACTTTCAATACACCATTTACTTTTACAGATGCAGTTAATTGCTTTTCTTCAATGGTACCTAACTCAATGCCAATACTTTTTATTTGTTCCTGTGTAAGCTCTGCCACATTGGGGCTTTCTTCTTCGTGTTCGCCGTGGCCAGCTTCTGCTTTTTCAGCTTTTTCGGCTACTTCAGTTTCCTTGTTTCCACAGGAATTCAATATTACTGTAAAAGCAATCAGTGTAGTTATAATTAGAAAATATTTTTTCATTGTGATGTTTATTGATTGATATAATAATTGTATTGAATAACAGATTGATTGTACACATTCAGGTTCTCTAAGTAATTTTTTTGTATCTCGATCGCCTGCGTAAGAAACTGCGACAGCTCTGCAAAACTAATTTCACCGGAACGGTAAGCTAATGATGAAGCTTTGATTATTTCTTCTGCCTGTTTTAATCCTGATGATTCGTAAAAGGCGAGCATACGGCTGTTTCTTTGCACTTCTTGGTGCCGCTGTATTTGCTGTGTGCCCAATACCTGTTTGCTGTAATCAAATTGCTTTTGCTGCACCGCCATTTCTGTCTGCGCCACTTTTACTTTATTGCCGTAAGCACCAGCACCAAACAAAGGAAAAGCTGCTGTTACAGAAAAACCTGTAAAGGGGTTGCTTGCTCCCCACAAGCGCTGGCTAAAAAAACGGCCCGAAAACTCTGGCTTATTTTCATTTTTAATGACCCCAATTCCTGCATTGGCAATGTTGACATTTTGGGATTGCAAGGCTAACATTGGGTGAATGCTGTCCGCCACAATACCGGGCATAGATATTTTTTCTAATGGCAACATCAGTGGTAGTATTGCTTCTTGTGTATTGAGCAACTGCATTAAAACCTGCTGTTGCATTTGTACATCGTTACCAACCTGATGCAGCAATGCCTGCAATTCCATCATTCTTACATTGGCTGCGATACTATCCAGGCCGGGGCTGTCACCTGTTTTTA
>JAZKGV010000083.1:0-2632 GCA_040385725.1 Bacteroidota bacterium
AAAGTTTCATGCCCCTGTCCCCTACAGGGGAACTTAGATTTTTAGTTTATAATTAAATACAACCTTTATTAATTTCAAAAGACTCAAATCCGCAATTACAAAAAAGCTCTTCAAAATTTCAGGCTCCAAAGTCCCCTTTAGGGGATTTAGGGGCAACTAGAAATAATTTGCTTTCAATTTCAATCCTGCAGTTTCCTCCAATCCAAACATCAAATTCATATTCTGCACAGCCTGCCCGCTGGCACCTTTTAATAAATTATCAATGATCGAATGAACAACCAGTTTGCTGCCGGCTTTTTCAATTTGTACGACGCATTTATTTGTATTCACCACCTGTTTCAAATAAATTGGTTCACTGCTGACAGTTGTAAAAGGATGTGCCGCATAAAAATCATTGTATAGCTTGTACAGTTCTTCTTTGCTCAATTCACAATTAACCTGCGAACTGATAAAAATTCCTCTTGAAAAATCGCCTCTCCAGGGAACAAAACTCAGGTCAGGTTTATTGATGGTTTGTAATTGCTGCAGGCTCTGTGTTATTTCTTTTACATGCTGATGCTCCAGAGTTTTATATGCCTGTATATTATTTACCCTCCAGCTAAAGTGAGAGGTTTCAGAAAGTGATTGGCCAGCGCCGGTAGAACCTGTAATGCCTGTTGTATATATATCAGTTAATAAACCTTCGCTTGCCAGTGGTAATAAACCCAATTGAATGGCAGTGGCAAAACATCCGGGATTAGCAACATTGTTTGCAGATCTAATAGCTACTTTATTTAACTCAGGCAACCCATATACAAACTGCCTTTCATTCAATGTATCATTTGCTTTCAACCTGAAGTCTTGCGAAAGGTCAATGATCTTTGTTTTACTGTTCACTTCATTCTCAGCTAAAAATTTTTTTGCATCACCATGACCAACACACAAGAACAGAACATCAACACTTCCATCTTTTAAAAAACTATCATCGCCGGAAAAGAATAAACTTGTTTCTCCTACCAGGTCACCATGTACTGCAGATACAGCATTGCCTGCATTACTTTTACTGTGTATTGCAGCAACATCCACGGCTGGATGATTTACCAGCAAGCGTATCAGTTCACCGCCCGTATACCCAGCTCCTCCAATAATGCCGACATTTATTTTTTTACTGCTTTCCATTGAACATTGAGAATTGAAAATTGAGCATTGAATATTTATTTTTTACTCTCCTCTTTTACTGAGTTCCATATCGCCACTTGATTCCCAAATATTTTTGTAAATCCTCTCACATCTTCACCTGTCCAGCCATTATTCATTTCTCCATACTTACCAAATTTAGCGCTCATCAGATCGTAAGCAGATTCAATCCCTGTGATTTGAAAACGGTAAGGCTTTAATTCTACAAAAACTTTTCCGGTTACATTCTGCTGGCTGTTTTCAAAAAAACTTTCTATATCTCTCATCACAGGATCTAATATCTGCCCTTCATGCAACCAGTTTCCATAAAACAATGCCAACTGGTCTTTCCAATTCAATTGCCATTTGGTCAACACATGTTTTTCCAACGCATGATGTGCTTTTAAAATGATCAATGGCGCTGCTGCCTCAAAACCAACCCTTCCTTTAATGCCAATGATAGTATCACCAATATGAATATCTCTTCCCACACCAAAAGGCCCGGCAATGCTTTGTAAATATTGTATCGCATCTGTTGGATGAGAAAATGATTGGCCGTTGATCGTTTGTAGTTGGCCGTTTTGAAAACCCAGCTCTACATTTTCCATTTCGGTTTTGGTTACCTGTGTTGGCCATGCTTCTTCCGGCAACATACCATTGCTGTTCAATGTTTCTTTACCGCCAACGCTTGTTCCCCACAAACCTTTATTGATAGAGTAAACTGATTTCTCAAAATTCATTTCCACATGGTGCTTCTTTAAATAAGCAATTTCCTCTTCCCTGCTCAGTTTCATATCACGTATCGGTGTAATGATCTCCACACCGGGTATCATGATGTTAAAGATCATATCAAACCTTACCTGGTCGTTTCCTGCACCGGTACTTCCATGTATCACTGCTTCAGCACCTACTTTTTTCACATGCTCCGCAATGCTCAATGCCTGGCTCAATCTTTCTGCACTCACACTTAATGGATAAGTATTGTTCTTCAACACATTTCCATAGATGAGATATTTGATAATGCTGTCGTAATAACTTTTTACTGCATCAACTGCAGTATGTGTTTTTACACCCAACCTGTACGCATGTTCTTCAATCTTTTTCAATTCATCTGCATTAAAGCCACCTGTATTTACGATCACAGAATGTATCTCGTAGCCTTTTTCAACAGACAAATACTTTGCACAGAAAGATGTATCTAATCCGCCGCTGAAACCAAGTACAACTTTTTTAGCCATTATTAATTAAGCTTAGGTTTGAGAAAATATTTTAAAACCATTTTTACCGGGTTGCTGTCGCCACCATTATCCTGCTTACGGTTAAGCCAACGCAACAACCTGCTCTGTCTTATCTCCATCAGGCGTTCATAAATTTTGGAGTTCTTTTTAAAATCTTCCTTTGTTTCTTCAGGCTCCCTGTGATCAGATGGATCGTACAACATCGCTGTACACATGCAGTTCTTCCTGTCTTTACTCAT
>JAZKGV010000084.1:0-18828 GCA_040385725.1 Bacteroidota bacterium
TATGGCTGTGCCATGAACTTTGCAGATAGTGAAGTAGTAGCATCCATCCTTCAAAGCAATGGATTTGGCGCAACAAAAAATGTAGAAGAAGCCGATCTCATCTTTGTAAACACCTGTTCCATCCGTGAAAAGGCAGAGCAAACCGTAAGAAAACGCCTCACTGAATTTAAAAGATTGAAAAAAAATAATCCGTCCATGCTGGTGGGTGTGCTGGGTTGTATGGCAGAGCGGCTGAAAGAAAAATTTTTACAGGAAGAAAAACTTGTTGACATAGTAATTGGCCCTGATGCTTACCGCACTTTACCTCAACTGATACAGGAAGCTGAAACAGGTCAAAAAGCAGTAAACGTTTTATTAAGCCGGGAAGAAACTTATGCCGACATCTCTCCTATCCGTTTAAACAGCAATGGCGTAAATGCTTTTGTAAGCATTATGAGAGGCTGCAACAATATGTGCTCGTTCTGTGTTGTTCCATTTACAAGGGGAAGAGAAAGAAGCCGTGATGCACAAAGTATTATTGCAGAATGCCAGGATCTGTTTGACAACGGCTACAAAGAAGTAACACTGCTTGGGCAAAATGTGGACAGCTATCATTTTGTTGATGAACAAAAAAATGAAGTGGTAACATTTGCTATGCTGCTGGAAAAAGTAGCACTGATTAATCCTTTATTAAGAGTTCGCTTCTCCACTTCTCATCCAAAAGATATTACTGACGAAGTGCTTTACACCATTGTTAAGTATGAAAATATATGCAACTACATTCATTTGCCTGTACAAAGCGGCAGCACAAGAATGTTGCAATTGATGAACCGTACTTACACAAGAGAATGGTATTTAGCTAAAGTAAACCGCATTAAAGAGCTCATTCCTGATTGTGGTTTATCTACCGATATCATCACGGGCTTTTGCACCGAAACAGAAGACGACCACCAGGATACCATGAGCCTGGTAAAATATTGCCAGTTTGACCTGGCATATATGTATTTCTATAGCGAAAGGCCCGGAACACTTGCTGCAAGAAGATTTGAAGATGATATACCGGAAGAAGTAAAGAAAAGAAGATTGCAGGAAGTGATCGATCTGCACCGTGGCAACTCATTCAGGAGCATGCAAAGGGATGTAGGAAAAACATTTAAAGTATTAGTGGAAGGTTCATCAAAGAAAAATGAAAATGAATTGTACGGAAGGAATGACCAGAATAAAGTGATCATTTTTCCGAAGGAGCAATATAAAAAAGGAGATTATGTAACTGTCCTCGTCAATTCATGCACCTCAGGTACACTTATTGGACAGGCTATACCAAAAGACTAAACAATGGATTTACAAGCAATAAAAAACCGTTTCGGAATAATAGGTAATTCACCCGGGCTTAACCATGCACTCAACATTGCGGTGCAGGTTGCTAATACCGACCTGAGTGTGTTGATCAACGGAGAAAGTGGTGTAGGTAAAGAAGTGTTTTCACAGATCATTCATGCATTGAGTGCAAGAAAGCACAATCCATTTATAGCAGTAAACTGCGGTGCTATTCCCGAAGGCACGATAGATTCAGAATTATTTGGCCATGAAAAAGGTTCTTTCACGGGAGCTGTTGACAGCCGCAAAGGATATTTTGAAACGGTGAATGGCGGTACCATCTTCCTGGATGAAATTGGTGAATTACCCTTGGGCACACAGGCACGTTTACTTAGAGTATTGGAAACAGGTGAATACATCCGTGTGGGCAGCAGCAAGGTGCAAAAGACAGATGTACGTGTTATTGCCGCAACCAATAAAGAGTTATTGGAACATGCACAAACAGGCCGTTTCAGGGAAGATCTGTATTACCGTTTAAATACAGTACCCATCAGGGTGCCATCTTTAAGGGAAAGAAAAGAAGACGTTCCTCTTCTCTTTAGAAAATTTGCTGCTGACTTTGCAGACAGGTATAAAACAACACCTGTTCAGTTGAATGAAGATGCAAAAAACAGTTTGATGAATTATAGCTGGCCGGGCAATGTGAGGGAACTTAAAAATATTGCAGAACAGATTTCTGTATTGTCAAAAGATAAAAATGTAACAGCACCTGAGTTGCAGCAATTTTTGCCGGATAATAATTTCAGCAGGTTGCCGGTATTGGCTGCAAAAGGCGGCAGCCAGGAATTTGCAAGTGAAAGAGATATACTATACAAACTTTTCTTTGATATGAAGAAAGATGTAACAGAATTAAAGAAAATGTTTTTTGATGTGTTGCAAAACCCAGGTATGGCACAGCATATTCCGGTATATAATGACAACGGCAACATGATGAATGATATGAAGCCTGCTGTTACGCCGGGAAATTATATTCAAAACAATCAGCCTGTTTTGCTTAACCAGAATGGCGATGATGTTCACCATCACGAAGCAGTGGAAGAATCATTGAGTATAATGGACAAGGAAAAAGAACTCATAATTAAAGCATTGAAAAAACACCGCAGCAAAAGAAAAGATGCAGCATCTGATTTGGGTATTAGTGAAAGGACACTCTATAGAAAACTGAAAGAATATGATATTGAGGAATAAACTGGTGAATGGGAAATGGCAAGTGGCAAGTGGAGTGCATTCGCTCCTCAGTCCATTGTCTATAGTCTGTTGTCTATTGTCTATCGTCTTCCTCTCCGGTTGCGCCACCTGTAAATATTCTTTCAATGATGTTTCCATTCCTGTAGAGGTAAAAACTTTCAGGGTGAATTACCTGGAAAACAAGGCTCGCTATATCAATCCGCAATTGAGTCCGCAGCTAACAGAAAGGCTAAAGCAAAAGATCATTGGCACCACAAGGCTTACACAAACCAATGATGACAATGCCCATTATGATGTGAGTGGGTATGTGTCGGATTATTCTGTTACCACCACCGGTATTACCAATGGCACTTCAAGTACCAACAGGTTAACGGTTTCATTTCATGTTAGTTTTAAAAATACACTGGATGAAAAGAAGAATTTTGAATCAGATGTTACCAGCACTTTCGATTTTAGTTCAAACCAAAGCCTTTCGCAGGCAGAAGCAGAGCGGAATGATGAAATTGTAAAGAATATTGTGGATGCTGTTTTTAATAAAGTATTCTCAAACTGGTAAGTGTAAAAATTTATTGTTTGTTTTATAAAACATAGTTTTGAACGATGGAAAAATACGGGCAACTTTTTGAATCGGTTTTTAAAAGAAAACTTACAGACGACAGTACTGCAGGCTATCTTAAAAATGTTACAAAAGAACATCCCTACTTTTCTATTGCTCAATTTTACCTGCTAAGCCTTTCTCAAAAAGATGTAAACGGTTATAAAGCACAGGCAAAAAAAACAACTGTGCTGTTCAATAATAATCACTGGCTTAATTTTCAATTGCTGGAAGCAGGATATCAAAACCAGTCTCCTACCCTTGAAAGATCCATTACTGAACAGCAACCTGTTTTTGGTAATACTTACGATAAAGTGTTATCAGAAGAAAAAATGGAAGAACCTGGTGAAAAGATCATAGAAGAACAATACCAGGAAACAATAACAACCCCCTCACACGAAGAAAATATTTCAGCAGGTGTAGAAGAACAGCCCGTGATTGAACCAATAGAAGAAAAAGCACCGTTTAACTGGCAGGAAATTACAATTGAAAAACCTGTTGAGGAAATAAATATACCTGTAGTTGAAGAAGCAGTGCCTGTTATCGAAGAAGAACAGCCAAACGAACAAACTTTAGTTGAACAAACTGTTGAAGAAGTAAGCACTGTTAGTGTGGAACAATCAATACCGGTTATTGAAGAAGAGCCGCAGCCAATTGAAGAACCTTTAGCTGAACCGGCTGAAGAAGTAATTATTCCGGTTGCTGAAGAAATAAATCTCCCTGTTGTGGAAGATATTGTTACCGCAAGAGAAGAAACGCCACAACAAATAGAAGAACCGATTGCTGAATCAACTGAAGAAATAATTATTCCGGTTGAAGAAGAAATAAATATGCCTGTAGTTGAGGATACTGTTACAGCAATGGAAGAAACTCCTCAATTAATAGAAGAACCGATTGCTGAACCAACTGAAGAAATAATTATTCCGGTTGAAGAAAAAATAGATCTCCCTGTTGTGGAAGATACAACTACCTCAATTGAAGAAACAGCACAACCAATACAAGAACCGGTAGCTGCATCAGCGGCTGCAAGTATGGAAGTTAAGACAGAGCCGGTAAATGAGCCTTTACTTTTTGAGCCGCTCCACACTACAGATTATTTTGCCAGCGTGGGCATTAAATTAAGCGAAGAAGAAAGGACATCCGGCTCACTTGGTAAGCAATTGAAAAGTTTTACAGAGTGGTTAAAGTCCATGAAGAAAGTTCATGCAGCACAATTGGCGCAAACATCTATTGCCGCCCAGGTAGAGGCCGGCAATACAGAAAACAGCATTCAAAACCTGGCTGAAAAATCAAACGAAGAGAATGATGTGATCACAGAAGCGATGGCAGATGTGCTGCTACAGCAAGGCCGGCAGGGCAAAGCCCTTGAAATACTGGAAAAATTAAGTTTGCTCAATCCCGGTAAAAGCACTTACTTTGCCGCCAAAATAAACCAGATAAAAGAAAAGTGATATGTTGATATTTGTAATAGTACTCATCCTTGCAGCATTAATATTAGGCCTGATCGTATTGGTTCAAAACCCTAAAGGCGGTGGCCTTTCAGGTACCTTTGGCGGTGTTGGAAACCAGTTAATGGGTGTAAAACAAACAACGGATGTTTTAGAAAAAGGCACATGGATATTTGCTGGCGTAGTGGCAGTATTGTGTTTGCTTTCACCATTGTTTATTCCTAAAAATGCGGAAGCTTCTTCTTCAAAAGGTTCACAAATTTTAGACAATGCGCCTGCTACTGCACCAGCTAAACCAAACACAACTCCACCGGCAACAGTGCCATTGCCAGGAACCGTAGCACCAGACACAAACAAAACGCCTTAAACGTTTTTAATAAAATATTTAAGCCCTGCCTTTTTACCGGCGGGGTTTTTTATTTTACATTTATCAAATATTCATCAACCCGTTTATGACTGCAGGAAAAAGGATAATCCAGTTGTGCCTTATTGTTGTGTTGGCAACCAGTGCTTTTTTTGCATGGCGCATTTTTGGCAGCACCACCCAATTTGAAGGCGACAAAAAAATATTGTATATAAGAACCGGCAGTAACTTTTCAAAAGTGCAGGGCCTGGTTGACAGGGGTGGTTTTGTTACACATCCCCGTGTTTTTAAAAGGGTGGCAAAATTTTATGGTTACGATGACAATATAAAACCGGGCCGTTATGTAATTGAAAGCGGCAGCAGTGTTTACAGCATTGTACAATTATTAAGTTCCGGCAATCAAACACCGGTAAACTTAGTGATCGGCAAGTTGCACACAAGGGAAGAACTCATCAACAAAATATCATCCAATTTTGAATGTGACTCTGTGATCATTGCCAGGTTTTTAAACTCCAATGATTCGCTGGTAAAATATAAGCTTGATACCAACACAGTAATGTCAACTGTGATACCGGCATCCTACAGCATTTTATGGACAGCATCTTTTAATGAAATTTTTAAAAAACTGTATACTGAAAAAGAAAAATTCTGGACGGAAGTCCGAAAGCAAAAAGCAGCAGGCCTCGGCTTAACACAGGAGCAGGTATATACTCTCGCCAGTATTGTAGAAGAAGAAACCAATAAAGAGGAAGATAAGGGCAAAATTGCAAGTGTATATCTAAACAGGCTAAATACAGGCATGAAATTGGGTGCTGACCCAACAATAAAATTTGCTTTAAAGAATTTTGACCTTCGCCGTATTTATGAAAAGCATTTGTTTGTGCAATCGCCATACAATACTTATCAAAATAAAGGATTGCCACCAGGGCCTATTTGCAGTGTTACGATAAACACATTGGATGCTGTTTTAAATGCCCCGGCAACCAATTATTTATTCTTTGTAGCAAAACCGGAGTTTGATGGCTATTCTAATTTTGCGGCCACATACGAGGAGCACCTGCGTTATGCAAAAGCATACCAACAGGCATTAGATACAATGATGAGAAGAAAGGCGGAAGGAAGGCAATAAAAGTTATGAGTTATAAGTGATAAGTTTGATCTCATTTCTGTAAACATCTTTCAACAATTTAACAATACAACAATTCAGCAATTTATAAGTGCTTAAAATAGAACGCATCATAATAACAACACCCCCTATTGCTTTTCTTATCAGGAAAACCAAGAAAATGTACCTCCCCGGTTTTGAAGGTGTTCCTCTATTTGATGTACTCAACTTCTTTTACAAACAATTAAAAACGGTTGGCCTTACAGAAAGGGCTTCGGCGGTTGCTTACAATTTTATCATGGCCATACCGCCTGCTTTCCTATTCCTGTTCACATTGATACCAAGCCTGCCATTAATAAAAAAAGCGGCCCTCAAAAAAGAGTTACATGCGCTGATAAAAGATATTATAACAGATAGTGTACACAATAAAAACCTCATCAGTTTTATAGACTCATTTATTGATAACTCAAGAATTGGTTTATTATCGTTTGGTTTGGTGCTGGCATTGTTCTTTGCGTCCAATGCCATGATGGGTTTAATGCGGTCGTTCAATAAAAACTATATAGGCTTTGCAAAGAGAAAAGGTTTTCACAACAGGATCGTTGCACTCCGCTTAACAGCTTTAATATTTTTACTTGTGTTAGCTTACCTCATTTTACTCATCACACAATCGGCAGTTTTAAAATGGATGGGTATTAAAAGCGCCACTTTGAGGGAAGTAGTATTTTATATAAGATGGATATTTATTGTAAGCCTTATCTTCTACTCTATTGCCTTTATTTATAAATATGCCCCGGCTGTACAAAAGCGCTGGAAAATGGTAAGCCCTGGTACTATACTTGCCACATCACTCAGTATTCTTGCTACGTTGGGCTTTTCGTTTTTTGTGAGCAATTTCGGGAGGTATAATGCCTTGTATGGTTCCATAGGAACTATTATTATGCTGATGGCCCTGGTATATATTAATTCCCTTGTACTTCTTATTGGCTTTGAGTTAAATGTGAGTATCAAATCGCTTAAATCCATTGCTGAAAGCCGCAAAGTAGAAGAAGCGGTAAAAGCAGCCGAAGCAAAAATTACATAGGTGGTTTGCGAAAACCAATATCTCATTCTAACTTGAATCAAATTTTATTTTATGAAAAAGTTAATCATTCCCTCTGTTATTGCCGTTGCGGCAGTTATGCTGTCTTTTACATTGTTTGATTCTCTACCCATTGGCAGTGCAATGCCCAAAGCAGATAAAAAATTAAAGGATATTTCCGGTAAAGAAATAAGTTTAAAAGATGCTAAAAAGGAAAATGGATTATTGGTAATGTTCAGTTGCAACACCTGCCCGTTTGTGATAAAAAACCAGGATCGTACAAAAGAGATCTGCACCTATGCACAAAGTAAAAACATTGGTGTGGTGGTATTAAACAGTAATGAAGCTTACAGGGCCAGTACCGACAGTTATGAAGAAATGAAAGTATATGCCAATGAACAGGGATACAAATGGAATTACGCAGTTGATGACAACAGCGAACTGGCTGATGCTTTTGGTGCCAACCGTACTCCCGAAGTATATCTGTTTAATAAAGACCTGAAACTGGTTTACCATGGCGCTATTGACAACAACCCTTCTGATGCCAGCAGTGTAACCCGTAAGCATTTACAAATTGCGATTGATGAAACGGTGGAAGGAAAAGCTGTTAGTACAAGCGAAACAAAAAGTGTTGGGTGTGGGATAAAAAGAAAAAGCTAGTGGGAAGTGGTTAAAGGTGAGTGGGAAAGACATACGAACATCCGAAGTTTTTTAAAACTTCGGATGTTTTTATTTGGTGATTGCCTTCAATAATTCTTTTTCAAATTCTTCTTCCTTAAACTGCTGTTCATAAAATTGCTTATATCCTGTTGCTGCATTTACAATAACAGTAGCAGGTATAGAACCACTCCATTTTTTATCTATCATATTGCAGAAATAATCTGCATCGGTTTCATTAAGCCAAACAATGTCAGCAGTAATGTTTTGTTTTTTGGCAAATGACTGAATTTTGGCTGGAAAGAAAGACGCAAGATCGAGGCTTACTAAAAGCAGTTTCACTTTTTTACCGGCATATTTTTTTGTGATGCTTTGTATGTATGGCAACTCTTCTACGCATGGCACACACCATGTAGCCCAGAAATTGATGATATAAACAGAATCTGTTTTCTGGCTGTAATAGTTTACCACATCGGTTATTTTCCAGGAGGGAATTGTTTGTGCTTTGGTTGATAAAGCAAGTGACAAGACTATTGCGATCGTAAGAATTCTTTTCATGTTATTTATTTGTGGGGCCGCCTCAGGCGGCCCTGTATCATATAAAATGGGAAAAGCTGCCAAATGGTATGCCGATGAAAGGATTGCGACGCAACGATGCCGCTATGAAAAACTTTCGCCGGTATCACACTCAACCATTTGATAAAATTAATTGTTTTATAGCATCAGTATTTGAGTAAAAGGTTAAAGAATTAGCCACGAATTACACGAATGCACACCAATAAAACTCCTCTTTCGTGTCAATTCGTGGAATTCGTGGCAACCAATTTTGTGGTTTGCATTTTTACCCCGTTTCAAGTACCTTCGCAACCGAAAATAGTAAAACTAAAATCTCCAAATCATTATGGCATACGATGTAATTGTTTTAGGAAGTGGCCCGGGCGGTTATCCTGCTGCGATCAGGGCAAGTCAGTTAGGTAAAAAAGTGGCAATAGTTGAGAAAGAAAGTCTGGGCGGTATATGCCTTAACTGGGGCTGTATCCCAACCAAGGCCTTGCTTAAAAGCGCCCAGGTATATGAATATGCAAAGCATGCTGCCGATTATGGTATCAACTTACAGAACCCAACAGCTGATTTTGGCGGCGTGGTAAAACGCAGTCGTGGTGTGGCGGATAAAATGAGCAAAGGCGTTACTTTCCTGATGAAGAAAAACAAGATCGATGTGATAATGGGCACGGGCAAATTAATTGCACCGGGCAAACTGGAAATTACTGCGGCTGATGGCTCTAAGAAAGTAGAAGAAGCAAAGAACATCGTTATTGCTACAGGTGGCAGGGCAAGACAATTGCCAAGTATGCCGATAGATGGTAAAAAAATAATTGGTTACCGTGAAGCCATGGTACTGCCGGCAATGCCTAAGAGCATGATCGTTTGCGGCAGCGGTGCTATAGGAAGTGAGTTTGCTTATTTCTACAACAGCATGGGTTGTAAAATAACCATCGTGGAGTTTATGCCGAAGATTGTTCCGGTAGAAGATGATGACATCAGCAAAGAACTGGAGAAGCAATTTAAAAAACAGGGCATTGAAATAATGACCAGCAGCGAAGTATTGAGTGTGGATACAACTGGTGCTGGTGTAAAAGCAAAAGTGAAAACACCCACTGGTGAAATAACACTGGAAGCGGATATTTTATTGAGCGCTGTGGGTGTGGTTGCTAATATTGAAAACATCGGCCTGGAAGCATTGGGTATTAAAACTGATAAAGGAAAAATTATTGTGGATAGTCACCAGCTAACAAATGTGCCGGGTATTTATGCCATTGGTGATTGCACACCGGGCCAGGCATTGGCACACGTTGCATCAAGAGAAGGTATCAATGCTGCCGAACATTTAGCAGGCCATCATCCCGATTCGGTTGATTACAACAATATTCCTGGTTGCACTTACTGCTCACCGGAAATTGCTTCTGTTGGTTACACAGAAAAAGCGGCTAAAGATGCCGGTTATGAAATTAAAGTAGGCAAGTTTCCTTTTATGGCCAGCGGTAAAGCAAGTGCTGCAGGTGCAACAGAAGGTTTTGTGAAAGTGATATTTGATGCCAAATATGGGGAGTTCCTTGGTTGCCATATGATCGGCATGAATGTAACAGAAATGATCGCTGAAGTGGTAACAGCCCGTAAACTGGAAACCACGGCACATGAAATATTAACTGCCGTACATCCTCACCCAACTATGAGTGAGGCAGTGAAAGAGGCTACAGCAGTAGCTTACGGCGAAGCAACAGATATTTAAGAGGTTTTTATTATGAGGGTAAAAACATAAAGGGGTTATGGCGAAAGCTGTAACCTTTTTTGATTTGAATATGTAACGAATCAGCCTGAAAAAATATTTTTACAGAATCTTAAATAAGTACTTAAATTCGTACTCAATTAAAATCACTTTTATGGAAGTATTAAATTACACTGAGTTCAGGAAAAACCTCACACAAAGCCTGAACAAAGTAAATGATGATGCAGAGATCGTAGTGGTGAGCCGCAGTAAAGGTAAAAATGTAGTGGTAATGTCACTGGAAGAATACAATGCTATACAGGAAACTTTACACATCACTAAATCTGCAGCCAACCGTAAACGCCTTGATGCAGCCATTGCAGAAATGGGGAAAGGAAAATTTAAAAAGCATGCTTTAAGTGAAAAGTAATTATGGAACTTGTTTGGCAAACAAATGGCTGGGAAGATTACCTGTGGTGGCAGCAGGAAGACAAGAAAATACTGACTCGTATAAATGAATTGATAAAAGATACTCTTCGTTCCCCCTTTAAAGGAATAGGCAAGCCTGAGCCGCTAAAAGGTAACTACAGTGGTTGCTGGAGCAGGCGGATAACTGATGAACACAGGTTGATTTATTCTGTGAAAGAAAACAGGCTGCATATTTTACAATGCAGGTTTCATTATAAATGATATTGCCAGCATTACAAACTCACAATACTTTCTTCCTATATTCACAGCTCAAAAATTTCACCGCTATATGAAAAAATTATTGATCCCCATGAGTGTATTAATAATCTCTTCCTGCAATAACAGCAGCAACACAAAAGAAGAAGAAACAAAAAAAGATTCTGCTCAATCTTATGCTAGCCAGCGGCTGGCAGGCTATGCCAAAGTGAGGCTCACGGCAGACATGTCAACCCTTACTGAAAATGAAAAGAAAATGTTGCCATTGCTGATACAGGCTGCAGATATAATGAATGATCTGTACTGGCAACAGTGTTATGGAAAAAGTAAAGACAGTTTGCTCAACAGTGTAAAGGATGCAGATACAAAAGCATTCATCAACATTAACTATGGCCCGTGGGATAAACTCAACAGTGATACACCGTTTGTAGCAGGCGTTGGGGCAAAACCTTTAGGCGCTGGTTTCTATCCGGATGATATGTCAAAAGAAGAACTGGATCTTTCATCTGCTGTAGATAAACACGGCCATTATTCCATCATTAAAAGGGACAGTGTAGGAAAATTATTTTCTGTGCCTTACCATGTTGCATACAAAGAACCATTGGAAAAAGCTGCCGGTTTATTAAAACAGGCAGCCGCATTTGCTGATGATGCAGGATTGAAAAAACATTTGCTTGCCCGAGCTGATGCATTGGTAACAGACAACTATAACCCAAGTGATGCAGTATGGCTGGACATGAAAAATAATACGATTGATATTGTAATTGGCGCTATTGAAGATTATGAAGATGGCTTATACAATTATCGCAATGCTTACCAGGCTTATGTACTGATAAAAGACAAAGAATGGAGCCAGCGCCTTGCAAAATATGTAGCTATGCTTCCTGAATTACAACAGGGAATCCCGGTGGATACAAAATATAAAACAGAAAAACCGGGCACCTCATCAGACCTGAATGCCTACAACGTTGTTTACTATTCTGGTCAATGCAACAGCGGTGGTAAAACTATTGCTGTTAACCTCCCCAATGATGAAGAACTGCAAAAAACAAAAGGCACACGCCGCCTGCAATTAAAGAATGCTATGCAGGCTAAGTTTGATAAGATAATGACGCCAATTGCAAAAGAGTTTATTGACCCTTCGCAATTATCAATGGTGCAGTTTGATGCATTCTTTGCCGATGTAATGTTTCATGAAGTAGCGCATGGCCTTGGCATTAAAAATACGGTTAATGGCAAAGGCACTGTAAGAAAAGCATTACAGGAACAAAGCAGTTGGCTGGAAGAAGCAAAAGCTGATATTCTTGGCTTATATATGGTAAGCAAACTGGTGGAGAAAGGCGAACTGCCAGGCCCGATAGAAAACTATTATACCACATTTATGGCTGGCATTATCCGCTCTGTACGTTTTGGTGCAGGCGAAGCACATGGTAAAGCAAATATGCTGGCTTTTAATTTTTTCCAGGAAAAAGGTGCGTTTGAAAAAACAAGTACAGGTCATTACAAAGTAAACTTTGACAAGTTTAAAATTGCCATGAATGATCTGAGCAACCTTATCCTCACTTTGCAGGGAGATGGTGATAAAGCAAAGGTGGAAACATTACAAAAGGAAAAAGCTAAAGTAATGCCCGAACTGCAACATGATCTGGACAAACTGCAGCAAAAAGGCATTCCTGTTGATATCATTTTTGAGCAGGGAGTTGAGGTGCTGGGATTAAAATAAATCATCTTCGTTTTCAATAACAAAGGTTGCAGTTAATTCTGCAGCCTTTTTTGTTTTACCATCTTTCCCAGGTTCCATTTTTTACTACCACCCTTCCCAAAAAGGGAAACCCTTTAAAAATGCCTGCAGTTAATACCCTGAAACTCAACAGCAGCAAGTAACGGCATGGTTTGGGATTTAACTGTATTGTACCCAACCCCTTCGTTATGAAAATTTTTTACAGATCAACCGCCATCGTAGTTGCGATAGTTGCTTTACTGCCGCTTACAACGACCGCACAAATTCAAAACAGTTCGGCTGTTGCCAAATTTGGTATTGATGGCGACCTTTATTCTGATTACCGCCTCAACGGTACTTTTACCGCTGCCGGTACACACGACTGGTTCAGAACCAGCAGGGGTACTGGTATTGGTGTTATTGATATTGCCGATGCTGCAGCATTAAAAGCGCAACTGGAAAGCGGTAAGAATATCAGTTTCACCAGGGGGAGCAGCATTCCAAGGTTTAGCATTGTAGATACTTTTTTACACCTTGATGCAGTGTATGGAAGAGATTATAACAACAACGATAAAACCTGTTTTACGAATGGCAGTAAAAATGGTGATAATCCTTCGATATGGGCAACAGTACCAGGCGGTGGTTTGGTGCAGGATAAATCAGATATAATAGATGCTTATGCTTCTATGAGAAGAGACGGCACATCAATAAATATTAATAATCCCAGTCATCTTATATTGAATATGGGATCATCTATATTAGGCACTACTGGTGCCCGGTATGTAGATTTTGAATTGTTTGTAAACCGGCTGAGCTATGATACCACCACCGGCATATTTACAACACTTGCTGCTGCAGCAAAAGGTGGCCACGAAGATTTCCAGTTTAATGCTGACGGCAGTTTAAAAAAGATCGGTGACGTGGATATCAGTATCACCTACTCTAACACTACCGTAACTGATATTTCAATTTACATCTGGGTTAGTATAACTACTTATCAAAACACATTCGGCCAGCAAAAATTCAATTTTGTACCGGGAGAATTTTATGGTGCAGGTTCAGGTGCCAGTTGGGGCTACGCAAAAATTGTAGCTAAACCAAGCAATACCCTGCCTTTGTGGGGCTCTGTAAATTCTGCAACCATTACCGGGCCGGCATGGGGCACTGCTTCTAAAGACCTGGGAGCAGCCAACAATAACTATTATTTTTTATCAAACGCAACAGGGCAGTTTTCAGAAACGGCTGTTGACCTTACTTCTATTGGTATTGATGCAGCATTTAATAATACTGCAGGCAACACCTGTAGTCCGCCATTTACACAGATCATGATCAAAACAAGATCATCTGCCAGTTTTACTTCAGCATTAGTTGATTTCTCCGGGCCATATACTTTCTTAGGAATTCCGCCGGTATCAGCAAACATTCTTACACCGCAAACGCTTACCTGTGCAAGAACGAGTGTAACCTTATCTCCTGCCACCATTGATAATGGAAGATATTATACATGGACCACTGCTGAAGGAAACATTGTTGGCCGCCCAGATACAAGTGTGATAACAATTACTAAACCGGGGAAATATTATCTTACTGCTTATGCAAGCCCGGGATGCCCTCAAAATAAAGATTCAGTGATTATTGGTTTGGACAATCATAAACCGGTGGCAAGGGCCCAATCGTTTGGTGTATTAAACGAAGACTTTAGCAATACAGCCCAGTTATTGGGTGGTGATACTGCGTTAAGTAATTATGCTACGCCTTATGGTGGTTCATTAGGATTATTATGGGACTGGAGCAGTGCTACAGGCTTTACTTCCACCATACAGAATCCGCTGACTTCTGATTCCGGCTGGCACCAGTTAATTGTGACTGAAAAACGTAATGGCTGTAAGGATACCGCCAGAGTGTATGTGCTCTGGAGAACAATTATACTTTCAGTAAAATTTGCAGGTATAAGCGCTGTGCCTTTGGCAAATAAAACAGTAAAAATAAAATGGGCTGTTGCAAACGAAACAGGTGATGAAAAATACGAATTGGAAAGAAGTGAAAAAGGGCAAATATTTACAAAAGTAGTTGCTGTTTCTTCAACTGGTTTAAGCGGCAATGCTGTATATACATTCTCAGATAATACCAGCAACCTTTCATCACCAACAATATATTATCGTATAAAACTGATTGGCGCTGCCGGCAAATTCATTTATTCACCCATAATAAAAACAGGCGGCAATAATGAAACAGGTGATAATTCTATTGTGAACATTTTGCAGAATAACACAGGCTCTGTTAAAATAAATTATTTTACTAAGAACAGTCAGCATGTTACCATCAGGATTGCAGACCTTACTGGCAGGGTGCTGGCAAAAGCAACCATCCGGTCCGCAGATGGAAGCAATACACATGAGTTCCGGAATATTATGTCAACAGTTAAAACACAGGTACTTATGGTACAATTAATAGCAGGAAATGAGATTTATACAAGAAAAATTATTACCCTTTAACCAATAATAACAACAAGCAACATCAAGGCTGCCATTCAAGGCAGCCTTTTTTAATGGACTAACCAGCTGAGCCAGTACAATAAATAAGGTTAAAATCATGTTTTATAAACGTGGAAATGCAGCCATAGCCTGCTATACAAACCGCAATGAGGAAAAAGATCATCATACCATTTATTTTTTTGGGCTTACTTATCGTACTGCTCTCGTCTTCCTTTACCCATAACAAAGGGTATTATCAGCAACTTTATCACAACAATATCAATCAGCTCAATAAAGAATTAAACAGCCTTTATACGCTTAGCCAAAATGCAGATATCAGCAATCCTGCACAAAGAGATAATATTAACTCTGCAATTAATGCCACCCGTATCAAATTAAAGGGATGCGATTTCTGGCTTCGCTATTTAGAACCTGTTGCTTACAAAAAAATAAATGGCCCATTACCAGTAGAATGGGAAACAGAAGTATTTGAAAAATATGAAACTCCATACAAAAGAGAAGGCGCAGGCTTAACTCTTGCTTATCAATACCTGGAATCAGATAATCCTTCTAAAGATTCACTATTGACACTTATTGATGCTTCCAGTAAATCAGTAGAAACATATCTTGCTGACAGCATTACTTCTCAACTCGATAGTTATCATCATTTCTTTTTGTGCAATCGCTTATTTCTTCTTGACCTTGCCACTATTTATACAACAGGTTTTGAATGCCCCGATACAAAAGAAATAATTCCTGAACTCAACAGCATGTTGCAAAATACTGCCGGCATTTATCAATCTTACAATCATGATTTTCCTTCACATGCTTTGCAGGATGATTATTTAGCCTTATACAATAGCGCTATCAGCTTTGTAAAAAGCCAGCCAACAAACTTTGAAGAATTCAATCATTTTGCTTTTATCCGTGATTATATCAACCCATTGTTCAAACTTAACCAGCAATACATTGCTTTATATAAAGTGCAAAGCAAAAGCATGACGGACTATTCATTGAATGATGATGCACAATCCATCTTTGATAAAAATCTATACAAAGCGCAAAACACAAAGGGCATTTATAATAAAATAACGGATGAAAAAATATTAGCTGAAATAGACAGTATTGGCAAACTCCTTTTTTATGACCCGATCTTATCCGGTAACAACATGCGTAGCTGTGCTTCCTGTCATAAACTGGATAACTATCTTGCCGATACTTCTGCCGCAACAGCATTACAGTTTAACAGGAAAGGTGTTCTCAAACGTAACCAGCCTTCGCTTATCAATTCAGTATACAACCATTTACTGATGGTTGATGGAAAAGACCTGACCTTACTTGACCAGGTAAAAGATGTAATTACTAATCCACAGGAAATGGGCAGCAGTGAAAAAGAAGTGATAGAAAAAGTGATGAGCACAACAGCCTATAAAAAAGCTTTAAAAAAGTTTGCTTCCTATACCAATGAAAAGGAAACCATTTCTATAAAAAATATTGCAAGTGCTATCACATACTTTTATAGCAAGTACAGTAACTACTACTCCCCTTTTGATGAAGCCATCAACAGCAAAAAACAATTGAATGATGATGTAGTAAAAGGTTTTAATATTTTTATGAGCAAGGCACAATGTGGCACCTGTCATTTTGCGCCGCAGTTCAATGGTATTAAACCACCATATATTGGCAATGAGTTTGAAGTAATCGGTGTGCCGGCTGCTGTTGTATCAAAAAATTTAAGTGCAGATAATGGCCGCTTTAATATTCATGCAGCAACAGAAACAAAAAATGCTTTCCGTACACCAACCGTACGCAATGCAGCATTTACAAAACCATACATGCACAACGGTGTGTACAAAACACTAGAAGAGGTAATTGATTTTTACGATGCTGGTGGCGGTGCCGGTAAGGGAATAAAAATAGATAACCAGACATTGGCTTCCGATTCATTACATTTATCAAAAGAAGAAAAGATACAATTGGTTGCTTTCATTAATTCGCTTACTGAAAATATACCCTTTGATACGCCGCCGCAAAACCTACCTTTGTCAAAAGACAAAACACTTAACCGCCGCAAAGTTGGTGGAGAGTATTAAAGTATGAAACGCTTCTTTTTCATTGTATCATTTTTATCGCTGTGCATGTTTATTGCCTGCTCTTACGAGAAGAAATTGGGTATTGCCATGCCTGAAGGTTTTTCAAAAGAGAGACGGAAACAGTTGCTGGAGCAATTTGCAGAAGGCAAAACGGCCTACCTCACACATTGTGCAAAGTGCCACAACAAAACAGTGAATGGAAAAGAGCTGATACCAGACATTTCATTTGAGCAAGCTGATACTTATAAAGTAAGATTTACCAATAACCAGCATAAGACCGAACTAAGCACAGAAACGGTTACAGAAAAGGAATTAGACATGATCGTCATTTTCTTTAAATATAAAAAAGAAAGCGGTGTAAAGCCTTTTGAAAAAGAGGAGTGATATCAACTTTTGAAAAGCTGAATTATTAAAGGAAAGAAACAAACTACAAATAACAGCGTTGATAGGATCACATCCCATCGTATAACATTTGCTGTATTATTTTTCAGAGAAGGAATAAACATACAGCACAATCTCATTATCAATTGAATGGCAAAAAACAAAAACAATTGCAGCGACAATGGGTTTAATTGATAAGCCGTTTTAAAATTGCCAATCAAAACATGGTGGAAACCTCTTGTAATACCACAAGTGGCGCACTCCATTCCTGTAGCATCTTTATAAACACATTGCACAGCATGGCTGTTGTATGCAAAAAAGCCGGCATAAAATAACATTGCTGTAATTATGCCGGCCCAAATGCAGTTAAACCAAAAATAAGTTTTACTGTTTTATTATTAGCATTAGCGGCATATATACCCCAAGCACGTATTTTAATTATACTACCTAAATTGACAAGACTATTTGCTGGTAAAAGATAGGTCATTAAATCTGTTTCTCCTGTTAAGGTATTTGAGACAGATGTAGTGTTTATACTAAGCATTCCTGCAAGACTTATATTCAAAGAACCGCTAATAGCTTTATATATATTTTGAAAGAAAGTGTACCAAGAGGGAGTAGCGTAAAAGCTCTCACCTGTAACTATCTCTGAGGCGCTCGGAATACCTACTCTCATGAATCCCCCAAAGTTGAATTTAAGAAAGCGCCGACAATAGCAAACTTGATTGGATCGCTCATTGAGAACTCAAATATTGCCGTCCTTCCGTATCCGAGACTTGTCCAAAATACTTCAGTTTCATATTGCCCTTGAGTTCCAAGAGGTTGTGTTTCTTCATATCCCCAAGTTCTAGCGCCGTCTAATGAGGTACGAAGCATAATCCGAGGCTCTGATCCTTGACCTGAAATTAAACCAAATCCAGTATCCATCATTAAAATTAATCTATCTATAGTAGCTCTTGAATAGTTAGCAAACTGAGTAGCGGTTATGACTTTCCTTATAATAGTTGCCCCATTTTCTGTATAAACAGTAGGATCTGCTTGATAGATAATTCCAGTCTCAAAGTCTCCAAATAAATTAAGATTATCGAAAAAAACCTGAGTTGTTGCTCTCCATTGTCCTTGATTTTGTGCGACATTTTCACTTTGTCTTTCATGCCATAATTCAGTTGTGAGATCGTATTCCCATGTAGCATTAGCGCTTGGGAAAGTTATAGCATAAAATTTATGTCCGCTTATAACATAAGTGAAGGCGTAAGCATCTGAAACGGTTGAATAACTTTCTATCTTTTGGGAAATAGGAAAAGTAGAAATAGGTTTTAACTGGTAACCCATAGTCCGATAAATTATTCTGTCATTTCCCAGAAAGAAAAAACTATTATCTAAATTAACAAATTGGAGGAAAAAATTGCTAAAGAA
>JAZKGV010000085.1:0-8676 GCA_040385725.1 Bacteroidota bacterium
CTGGCCGCAGAAGTTGGTGGTATTGGTATTGCACCCGGCGCCAACATCAATTACAAAACCGGTTATGCCGTATTTGAAGCCACACATGGTACAGCGCCCAAATTTGCAGGCACTAACAGCATGAACCCTTCTTCTATCATTCTCAGCGGTTGTATGTTGCTGGAATATATTGGATGGAAAGAAGCTGCTGACCTGATCACCGACGCTTTACAAGCAGCTATTATGCGTAAAAGAGTAACGATAGATTTCTATAATTTAATGACTGGCGCCACACTTTTAAAAACAAGTGAGTTTGGAGAAGAGATCATTAGTAGTATGGGTATTATTACCGGTGATGGGCAGTTGAAGAAAAGCAGTAGCCTGTAAAAGGCCCTTGATTTTTTTTATTTATCGGCCAGCCAACAGAATAATAAATTACTGTATCTTATTTTAACCTCACTAAAATGATACTGTATGATTCCTGTTAATATTTCCGGAAAGATCTTGGCTATAGCCATTTCTTTTGCAACTGTTTGCTTGTTTTTTTCCTGTAAGAAAACAGACAATGTCAGCAATGTTATAGAACAGCCCGTCGATTTTAGTAAAAAAGTAATATCCTCAGTAAGTGGGTTTGTTACCAATGAATATAATGCTGCTGTCGCAGGAGCCAATATAAAGTATGGCGAATCTATTTCAACAACCAATCAATATGGATACTTTGAAATTAAGAATGCCCTGGTAGTTGAAAATGCTGCTGCTGTTATTGTAAAAATACCGGGGTATTTTAATGGAATAAAAACCTTTGTTGCTAAAACAGGTAAATCAAATTTTTGCAGGATAAAACTAATTTCTAAAACAAATACCGGCAGCGTTGATGCTTCTTCAGGAGGTAGTGTTGGATTATCTAATGGGCTTTCAGTAATTATCCCTGCCAGTGGAGTAATAGATGCTGTCACTAAAACTGCTTACTCAGGAACAGTCAATGTTTCTTCATATTGGATTGATCCTACTGCAAGTGATCTTGATAAAATAATGCCCGGAGATTTAAGAGGAATTAAAGAAAATGGTTCTCTTAAAACCTTAACAACTTTTGGGATGGCAGTAGTAGAACTAACCGGCAATGCAGGCCAGTTGTTACAAATCAGCGAGGGCAAAAAAGCCGTACTGAATTTTCCATTGCCAACTGCTGTTGCTGCAAATGCTCCAACCACAATACCGCTATGGTATTTTGATGAGGCGAAAGGGCTTTGGATTGAAGAAGGTGTTGCAACAAAATCGGGGAACACATATATCGGGGAAGTAAAACATTTTACAACCTGGAATTGTGATTTACCTAATTCCATTATCCCTTTAAGTTTCTCATTAACTGACAGCTTATCTAATCCACTTAGCAATGTCCATGTTGAGATAACTCCTTTAACCACTAATTCATGGTCGCATATTGGCGGATACACTGATGAAACCGGCATTGTAAATGTAAATGTTACCCCTAATGCAGAATACCTGCTACAAATATTTTCAAACAATTGTTCTGTAGCACTCCCATTTTCAAAAATTTTTAAGGTGGAACAAAATGCTGTTGACTTAGGCCGGATCGCTATTGGAGGTGGCTTTGCAGCTACAATAACTGGTACCGCTACCAATTGTAACAACAATCCTCTTGTTAACGGAAGAATTATGATAAGAAATGGTTCCCATTTTGAAATAACATACACTAACAATGAAGGAACTTTCACTTATTCAACATTAATGTGCAACAGCACTAATCAAACTGATTTTATTGCAGAAGATCTCCTCTCAGCACAGCAAAGCCAATCTGTAATACGTACAATAAGTACCGGGCTAAATAATATAGGAAATTTACAAGCATGTGGCGTAAGTACAGAGGAATATTCAAACCTTACAATTAACGGACAAAACTATAGTTTAGGCGCTTATCCTAATGGAACCTTCATGTCCAGCGGTAGTATAACTACCAGTGGCATGGATAATCCACGATGGTTAACCGGTTATACTGCTACTTTATTAAAAATGATAAATGGCCAATATGTACAAAACGGGGATCATATACAATGGGGCATGTATTCTACCGAAAATCCCCCTGCGCTCGGTAATGTTTCAAACACTGTTGTTTATTTCAATCTTTATGTTGGTGACCATGTGACTGTTATTACTACAAGGCCCCTTAACAATTCTCCGGTACCTGTAAACATCACAGAATTTGGACCATCCGGGGGTTATATCACAGGTAGCATAAACGGATTACTATATAAAGAGCTTGGATGGCCAAATTTCGATACCGCAAATCCCTATCATATTGTTTACAACTTTAGGGTAAAAAACTATTAAAATAAGTATTTATCTGGCATTTATTATCCATGCATTTATCAATGTATGGATAATTTTTTTGTATAAAACCAATACCTTCGCCTTCCATAATTTTTATATACTAAAATTTCTACCTAATGGCTAAAATTAAAGTTGCAAATCCAGTGGTTGAACTGGATGGCGATGAGATGACAAGGATCATCTGGAAATTTATCAAAGACAAATTAATCCTTCCTTATCTCGAAGTGCCTATTCAATATTATGACCTGGGCATGGAATACCGTGACGAAACAAATGACCAGGTAACGATTGATGCAGCCAATGCCATCAAGGCTTGTGGTGTTGGTATCAAATGCGCCACCATCACTCCTGATGAAGCAAGAGTGGAAGAATTCAAACTAAAACAAATGTGGAAATCGCCAAACGGCACCATCCGTAATATTTTGGATGGTACTGTTTTCCGTGAGCCAATTGTTATGCAGAATGTACCAAGGTTGGTTACTAACTGGACTGCACCGATCATTGTAGGCCGTCATGCTTTTGGCGACCAGTACCGGGCAACAGATACTGTAATTAAAGGCAAGGGAAAATTAACCATGAGCTTTACCCCGGAAGGTGGTGGCGAAGCACAAACTTTTGAAGTGTTCAACTTTAAAGGCGATGGCGTTGCCATGTGTATGTATAATACGGATGAAAGTATTTATGGTTTTGCAAGAAGCTGTTTCAATATGGCGCTGAGCAAAAAATGGCCTTTGTACCTTTCTACAAAAAACACCATCCTTAAAAAATATGATGGCCGCTTTAAAGATATTTTTGAAGAGGTTTTCCAGGGAGAATTTAAAACAAGTTTTGAAGCAGCAGGTATTGTGTATGAACACCGCCTGATCGATGACATGGTAGCCAGTGCACTAAAGTGGAACGGCAATTTTGTTTGGGCTTGTAAAAACTATGATGGTGATGTACAGAGTGATACTGTTGCACAAGGTTTTGGTTCATTAGGTTTAATGACTTCTGTTTTGGTTACTCCGGATGGAAAAACTATGGAAGCAGAAGCAGCACACGGTACTGTTACCCGTCACTATCGTGACCATCAAAAAGGTAAACCAACTTCCACCAATCCTATCGCTTCTATTTTTGCATGGACAAGAGGCCTGGCCTTCCGTGGTAAACTAGATGGCAACCAGCCACTCATTGATTTTTGTGATGCACTGGAAACAGTTTGTGTTGAAACAGTTGAAAGCGGCAAGATGACAAAAGACCTTGCGGTTTGTATCCATGGCAACAAAGTAACTCATGGTGATCATTATTTATACACTGAAGAATTTTTAGATGCTATCGATGAAAATTTAAAAAAGAAAATGGGATTATAATTTTTTCTTTAAATACATAAAAGAAGCCCCGGTAGTTCCAGGGGCTTCTTTTATTACACATAGTGCAGGGATTATTTTAGAATAAGAATAAGTATCAGGATAATTATAATAATTGCCCCAACAGAAAGATAAACTCCCTGGTTTAAGCCGTCTGCAGCTTTTTTCATGTCCCTTAACTCATTTCTTAAATTCCTTTTTTCAGCTGATGTTAAATTGGTTTTATCCATACTTTCTATTTCACTTAATCTTGTAACAAGTCTTGAATAGACTTCCACGCTTCCTGTTGTATCTCTTGACACTGAAGCATAACGGGAAACATCAGCCGCTTTCGAAAATGACGGCACTGCAAATACTATAAATAGTACCAGCACAAATGCCTTTAAAAAATTCATAGTCTTCATGTTGTATAATTTACTTGTAAATAAACATATTGATTAACTCTCCAATTGAAACCTTACCGGCAATGTATATCTTGTTTTTACATTTTTCCCTTTCAATGAACCGGGTGCCCATGATGGCATTTTCTTAAATACTCTTATTGCCTCTTCTTCAATACCATAGCCGAGTTTAGGGCTCGTAACTTTTGGGGAACCGATCTTACCTTTTTCATCTACAGTAAAACTCATTATCACAGTTCCTTCCATACCATTATCAGAAGCCTCCTGTGGGTATTCAATATTTTTCTCAAAGAAGTTGGCTAATGCTTTATTTCCGCCTGGAAAAACAGGGTAAACATTTGTATAATACCCTTCTTTATCCATTTCTTCAGCATTGCCCATTCCTCTTGCTTCGTCCATATTCAAAGTCACTTTACCTTTCTTGCCTTTTTTTGTGGGATCAGGCTTTGCCGCCGTAGTATCTGTTACCCCGGGATTAATTATTGAATCGGGCTTTACTGTTGACGGAAGACCAGATTCTGTTGTGGTAGGCGTTGTCATCATAGATGAATCTGTGCCGGTAACGGCTGAACTTTCGCTTTCATCTTTAGATTTACAACTGCTGAATGAATAAATGCATACTGCTGATGCAATTATTAAAATTGACTTCTTCATAAATTAATTTTTGTTTTATGAAGAATATTCAAAAGGAGTGCCTTAATGTATAATGATGACTTTAAGAGGAGAAATAGCCGTTGTTTAAAAAAATAAAAGTAATTAGATACCCATATTGAGGAATAATAGCAACAAAACATCAATGAGGGAGGCGTTCCCTGAGTTTTCCATATACCCATGTTCCGACTACAGCAGATAATAAGGTAACAATAATCACTGTTGCACCATTGCCTATCAATGCATACAAAGGACCTGGACATGCACCTGTAACAGCCCATCCCAGGCCAAACAGTAAACCGCCATACACCTGGCCTTTATTAAATTTTTTGGGATGAAATTCTATTGTCTCGCCATAAATCGTTTTTATCTTCATTTTCTTTATAAGAAATACGGAGATCATTCCAATAACAACCGCACTGCCTATTACACCATACATATGAAAACTTTGCAGGCGAAACATTTCCTGTATCCTGAACCAGCTTATCACTTCTGCTTTCACCAATAATATCCCAAACAATACACCTGCAAAAAGGTATTTGATATTGTGATACCATTTATGTTCAAGATGGCTTTCATTAATACCAAGCGTATCTAATGACCGTACTTCAAAATCTGTATTCAATTCTATTTGTTCTGTTTGCTGCATCATTTTATTTTATAAAGAAAGAATAAAAGGAAGGATCAGGTTGGCCATAATAAAACCACCGATCATAAAACAACAGGTTGCAACCAATGAAGGCCATTGCAAAGTGGATAAGCCCATAATAGCGTGGCCGCTGGTGCAGCCACCTGCATACCTTGTTCCAAAACCAACCAAAAATCCTCCCAACACTATCATAATAAATCCTTTGAGCGACAACAAAGTTTGCCAGTTGAAAATTTGTGTGGGTGTAAGGTTATTATATTCTGTTATTCCATAAGCAGCCAGTTCTGTTACTAATTTTGGATTTACCTGTACAGGATTTGGATCAGCTAAAAATTGTGAAACAATAAACCCTCCAATTAATACACCTGCTACCAAAAACAAATTCCATCGTTCTTTTTTCCAATTGTATTGAAAGAAAGGAATGTTGGCAGGTAAGCAGGCAGCACATATATGCCGCAATGACGAACTGATACCGAATGATTTGTTGCCAAGCAACAATAATAATGGAACCATTAACCCGATCAAAGGGCCGGATATATACCAGGGCCAGGGTTGCTTTAAAAATTCTAACATGCTGTAAAATTAAACTTTCTTTCCCTGCGTTCTTTGCACCGCTGCATGGGATTATTTCCCTATCTCAAAAAGCCCGGCCTTCTTGTCAGCAGCCACTTGCCGTATCTTTGCAGCCGGAGAAAAAGATATGAGTAAAAAAGGAAAAGTGTTAATGGCAATGAGCGGCGGTATTGATAGTACCGTGGCGGCATTGATGCTTCATAAAGAAGGATATGAAGTGGTGGGAATTACTATGAAAACATGGGATTATGCCACCAGTGTTGGCACTACCGGCAAAAAAGAAACCGGCTGCTGTAACCTCGATAGTTTTAATGATGCCCGGATGGCGGCAGTACAGCATGGTTTCCCTCATTTTATTTTAGACATCAGGGAAGAGTTTGGTGATTTTGTGATTGACAATTTTGTGGATGAATATATGGCTGGCCGTACGCCCAATCCCTGTGTAATGTGCAATACTCATATAAAATGGCGGGCTTTATTAAAAAGGGCGGATGCATTAGGCTGTGATTTTATCGCCACCGGGCATTATGCCCAAATTCATCAACATACAAACGGCAGGTATTTTATCCGCAAGGGAATTGATGATACAAAAGATCAGAGCTATGTGCTGTGGGGATTGCAACAGGATCTGTTAAGCCGCACTTTATTGCCTTTAGGAACGTATCACAAAAAAGACATCCGCCAGATGGCACATGACTTTGGCTATCCTGAACTGGCAAAGAAAAACGAGAGCTACGAAATATGCTTTGTTCCTGATAATGACTACCGTGATTTTTTAAAACGCAATGTAGATGGACTGGAAGAAAAAGTAGCCGGCGGAAAATTTGTTGATAAGGAAGGAAAGATATTAGGTACACACAAAGGCTATCCGTTTTATACCGTTGGGCAAAGAAAAGGGCTTGATATTGCCTTGGGCAAACCTGCATTTGTTACGCATATTGATCCTTTAAATAATACCGTGGTATTGGGCGATGAAGAAGATCTGCTGCAGCATGAAATGATGGTAACAAAACTGAACTGGATAAAATATGATGGCGTAACGGACGGCATGGAAGCGATTACCAAGATCCGCTATAAAGATAAAGGCGCTTTAAGCAACCTCTACACATACGAAAACGGGGTAAAAGTGCGTTTTTATGAAGATGTAAAAGGCATTGCCCCTGGGCAGAGTGCTGTGTTTTATGAAGGCGATGATGTAATTGGCGGTGGAATTATCCAGCGGCCATAGCATCAACCCGGAGAAAATAAGCAGCTTTTTACCAAAACACAGGGTCTCATTACTGAATCATCTTATTCTATGACAAAAAGAATTTTATTAGCGGCGTTTATTGCAGTTACTGTTTTCAGCGGTTGCAAAAAAGACCCCGAAGATCTGGGCGTGGCTCCTATCAGTGATTATGTTCCGCTTGAAGTGGGAAAGTATATTACTTATCAATTAGATTCTGTAAGGTATATCCCGTTTACGCTGCAGCAAATAACTATCAGTTACCAGGCTAAATACATTGTTGATGCAGAGGTTACAGATAATCTCAACAGGCCTGCATACCGCATTGTGAGGCAGATACGCAGTAACCCTACAGATGCATGGGTAAATGACAACAGCTTTACTGCAATATATACTGACAATAGTTTTGAATTTATTGATAACAACCTCCGGTTTTTAAAAATGAGAGGGCCGGTTAGGGATGGCTTTACATGGAAAGGCAATTCATACATTAACACCACTTCACAATTCACTGATTTTGCTTACCTGGATGGATGGGATTATATGTTTGACAGCGTATCAGCACCGCTTACTTTGGGTTCAATTAATTTAGACAATACCCTAAAAGTGGCCCAACGGGATGAAGTGATCGGCAACCCCGATGACCCCAACTCATACAGTGAAATAAATTATGGCGTTGAATACTATGCCAAAGGAATTGGATTGGTGTACAGGCGTTTTTTCCATTCAGAATACCAGCCACCGACAACTGTTGGGGCAATTGGTTCTTATTCCCAGGATAGCAAGGGTGTAACAATGACCATGATAGATCATAATTAGTAAAAATATTTTTGATAAAGGTCCCGTCCGTTAATGGACGGGATTTTTTATTGCCTGAACTTTCATACACTTCATACAGCAGATTAAACTATTCATACATCAAAGCATTTCTGCTTCCGGTTGCTCATACTACTTTAGCGGCGCAATTAAAAAAGCAACCATGAAGAAGCATTTTATTATCGCAGTAACAGCAATGGTAATGTATGGTGCATTCCAGTTAATAAGTGCAAAGCAAAGCAGCACACAAGTGAACGTATCAGCGCCGGTATGTGCTGAGAACAGCACTCACACAATAAGCAATGTGCCAACCGGATCAAATACGCAATTGCCTGTGATCATTCATATCGATATGTAAAACCAGGTTCATGAGACACAATCACCAGTTAATGCCGTGATGTATTGCCCGTCTTAAGGGAGCATTTTTATTTTGCATCAAATTAAAAAAGTATAACCATGAAAAAGTTCAGCCTGCTTTTGTGCAGTGCTGTTATCCTTAGCAGTTGCGGCAATAAGCAGGTGCAGGTAAACAGTATTGCCATTTCAAAAAATGTCAACAGCATTACCCCGTCACAATTACTTTGTGCTGAAGGACAACAGTGGATAGCATTTTACAATGTTGCCACAGAAAATTCCAACGATCAATTATTTATTGATAAAGCCAGCTTTGATAATAGCGGCCATTTT
>JAZKGV010000086.1:0-13326 GCA_040385725.1 Bacteroidota bacterium
CTTTTGATGCAAACAAAAGAAGAAAGATTTTGAATGGCCTGGGTATAGGATCACTTGCACTTTTCATTATTCTTTCTGCAATAAATAAATATGGAGATTTAGAAAGCTGGGTAAATTATGAAGACACATCCAAAACGTTGATGTCAATTTTAGATGTTGACAAGTATCCACCTTCCTTATTATTCCTATTGATAACATTGAGTGCCACATTCCTCTTTTTAGCAAATTCAGAAAAACTAAAAGGCAGGCTGGTGGATTTCTTTTGTGTGTTTGGAAGGGTTCCTTTTTTCTATTACATCCTTCACATTTATCTGATCCATCTTATTGCCTTGTTTGCCGCTGAGTTTACAGGTTACGGCTGGCAATCAATGATCTTACCAAAGTTTGTATCAAGAGTGGAAGCATTAAAAGGTTATGGATTTAATTTGATCACGGTCTATCTAGTTTGGATGGCTGTTATTTTGTTGCTCTATCCTTTATGTAAAAAGTTTGACAGGTATAAACAAACTCACAAAGAAAAATGGTGGCTGAGTTATTTATAAATAAAAGATTGATATTCTTCTTCAATAATAAATACATGTATGAAAAAAAATCTCTTACTCACTTTACTACTGATTGCAGGTTATAGTTGTGTTGCACAAAAAAATATTGCTGACAAAAAAATTGACGCCTTAAAAGATGAGTTAGCAATAAATATTCAATCAGGCTATGATGCCTATAAAAAAATAGCACTCTCAATCTGGGATTATGCAGAGGTTGGTTATAAAGAAATTAAAAGTTCTGCACTCTTACAAAACACATTAAAGGATAATGGATTTGCAATAGAGCCAGGCGTTGCCGGAATGCCAACTGCATTTGTAGCAACGTACGGCAGCGGTAGCCCTGTTATTGGTATCCTGGCTGAGTATGATGCCTTGCCGGGTTTATCACAAGACAGTTCTGCAACAAAAGCAACTATTGCAAATAAAAACAACGGGCATGCCTGTGGGCATCATTTATTTGGCACTGGTTCAGTAGCTGCCGGTGTTGCCATTAAAAAATTATTAGAAGCAGGAAAAATAAAAGGCACTATCAAATTATTTGGCTGCCCGGCAGAAGAAGGCGGCAGCGGAAAAGTGTATATGGTGAGAGAGGGATTGTTTAATAATGTGGATGTTGTGCTGCACTGGCATCCCGATAATAATAACTCGGTAACCTATTCAAGTGCACTGGCAAATAAATCTGCCAAGTTCAGGTTTTATGGTATTGCTTCACATGCTTCTGGTTCGCCGGAACAAGGGCGTTCTGCATTGGATGCAGTGGAAGCAATGAACAATATGGTGAACATGATGAGAGAACATATTCCACAGGAAGCCCGTATTCATTATGTAATTACCAATGGTGGTAAAGCGCCAAATGTAGTGCCTGAATTTGCAGAAGTATATTATTATGTAAGGCATCCGAAAAGAGAAATGGCAGTCTCTATTTTTGAAAGGGTTGCCAAAGCAGCAGAAGGTGCAGCACTTGGTACCGAAACAAAGACGGATTATGAAATTATTGGCGGCACACACGATCTGCTTATCAATAAAACATTGGCGGCAGCTATGCAGGCAAATCTGGAAAAAGTGGGCGGCGTAGTATACACACCAGAAGAAATTGTGTTCGCTAAAAAAATACAATCCACTTTCCAGGAAAACATAACTCCAATAAATTCTGCTGCTACGGTATATCCATTGCACACAGAAAAAAACCAGGGATCAACAGATGTGGGTGATGTAAGCTATGCCGTGCCGGTAGTTGGCCTGAGCGCAGCCACCTGGGTACCCGGCACAGGGGCACATAGCTGGCAGGCTGTTGCCTGCGGTGGGACTGATATTGGTATAAAAGGAATGATGGTGGCTTCAAAAACAATGGCGTTTACAGCCATTGACCTGTTCACCAACCCTGAACTCATTAAAAAAGCAAAAGAAGAATTGATACGGTCAAAAGGCAGCTATCAATACAAAGCTTTACTGGGCGACAGGAAACCTGCATTAAATTACAGGGACTAAAAATAAAAGCATGAAAAAAGTGAGTGCTTTCTTATTAATATTTTTATTTGCCGGTTTGCTACAGGCTCAAACAGCTTTAACCCAAAGACAGCAGGCAGTGCAGCAAACAATTATAAAAATGTTTGACGCATTATCCAGCAGGGATTCAATAAGTTTAAAATTATACTGTACCGGTGATATACAACTCTACGAATATGGCATGCTGTGGAATATTGATACACTGATCAATAAAGCTATCACATTAAATACAGCCACAGATTTTAAACGGGTTAATACTTTTGATTTTACCAATATTGCGGTTGATAAAAAAACTGCCTGGGCAACCTACTCTCTCACTTCAGAAATAAACAGCAATGGCAAGCAGCGTTCTTTACAATGGATGGAAACAGTGATCCTGGTAAAAGATAAAAAAAGATGGAAAATAAAATTGCTGCATTCATCACTTACAAAAAAGAATTAAAAACATACCTATATATTTAAAGCAGGGTTAGTTATAACGCAAAGAAATTAATTGAATCGGTGAAAGGGAAAATAGGATTTAACTAAAAAGGGAAGGATTTTAATGGGATGAGGCCAAGCTTTACTTCTTGTCTGTTTAGCCTTATTTTTCTTATCAGCTGGGTTTCAGCCATAATCACTGCTTATGCACAGTGAAAAAATTAAAAACCAGCAATCTCCTTAAAAAATTTGGCTGCAAAACCTCCCACCATTATCTTTGCCGTCCTTTAACGGAAACGCCGCGTTGGTCAAGGGGTTAAGACGCCTCCCTTTCACGGAGGAATCACGGGTTCGAATCCCGTACGTGGTACAAAAAAGCCTTTCAGAAATGAGAGGCTTTTTTATTGATATTTATTGAAAATCCGGAACGTAATCGCCGCTGGTTTGAATCCAGTCATACAAACATCAACAGCTTGCGGCCTTTCTTTGTTTGCCATTCAAAATACTCAACTATTTTTTCGTAATTACCCCTTAAAATGGCCGCTTTCACCCACCTTTTATTTTGCGAACAGTTGCCATCTTTGTATCATCAAACCAAACAAATTATCATTATTCACAATTAAAAAATTTCAAAAATGACAAAGCTAAATTCCTACGTCAACTTCCCCATCGGCACCACTGAAAGCGCTTTCAATTTTTATAAATCTGTTTTTGGCGGTGAATTCCAGGGCGGCATTATGCGTTTTAAAGATGTGCCAGACTTTCCAGGGAAAGAACAAATGAGTGCAGAACAATCAAATGGAGTGATGCATGTAGCATTGCAAATAGGGAATGATATGCTGATGGGCTCTGATGCAATGGAAGGTATGGGGCCATCAGTAACAGCAGGAAATAATATTCAATTGTCGCTTCACCCAGACAGCAAGCAGGAAGCAGATAGGCTATATGCTGCTTTATCTGAAGGCGGTACGCAAATTATGCCAATGATGGATATGTTCTGGGGTGATTATTGGGGTACATTTGTTGACAAATTCGGCATTACCTGGATGGTTAACTATCACAAAGCATGATATATGGATGTTATACAAATGGCATTAAAAAGTTCCAAATCACTTTGGAACTTTTTTAATATCTGAACCCGGCATTATGCTTTTTCTTTTGTACCTGTCACATGTTGCATGATCGTTTCATAAATATGCTCGGGAGAAGCATACTTGCTTAAAAAGCCATTCATGCCTGCTTTTTTAATATGCTGCAGCATAGAAGTTTCATCATAACTGGTGAAGGCGATAATGGGTGTGTATTTATTGAATGTACGGATGACCAGCGTTGCCTCCACGCCATCCATGATGGGCATATTGATAGCCATTAATACAATATCGATCTGGTGCTGCTTTAAAATATCCACCGCAATCTTCCCATTTTTTGCCACCGATACTTTAAACCCTTTCTGCAACAGCACAATTCTCAGCGCCTGTTGCAGCAGCAAATTGTCTTCAGCCAGTAATACATGAAGTGTATGACTGGACGCTGGTGAGGAATTATTATTGTTACCGGGAAATTGACTCATTAATGGATAAGCAGTTTTAATTTTTACAAACATACTAAGTAAGGCATCATAAAAAATGGCCCTTATTAAAATGGTGATAAAGAGGTTGTTTATGTGAATGGGGCATCCGTATAATTACTAGTGAGCCCGGTAAATGCCGTAATAATTTATTGACGGTACCAGGTTGTGCAGTGGTTAAATTATATTTGCGCCATGAAAATTTTGATGGTGTGCCTGGGAAACATCTGCAGGAGCCCTTTGGCAGAAGGCATTTTGCAAAAGAAAATTGAGGAGAAAGGATTAAACTGGAAAGTAGATAGTGCAGGAACCAATGGTTTGCACATTGCGGAAAAGCCACACCGGCTTTCTCAAAAAGTATCATTGGCAAATAACATTGATATAAGCAACCAATGCAGCAGGCAATTTATAAAAGAAGATTTTGACCGCTTTGATAAAATTTATGCTATGGCTGCTGATGTAGTAGAAGAAATGAAAATGATTGCAGGAAATAAATTTAATATTGCAAAGGTTGATTTGCTGCTGAATGAAATGTACCCGGGACAAAACAGGGATGTGCCTGACCCCTGGTTTGGCGCTGAAGCTGGTTATCATAAAGTTTTTGACATGATGAACAAAGCCTGTGATGCCCTTATCAAAAACCACACTGATTAAAAATTGTACCCTGAAACTCCAATATCAAAACTAAAAAGCTTTAAGTAAATATGGCAAAACCATCCTTACCGCAGGGAACAAGGGATTTTTCCGCTGAGGTAGTACGAAAACGAAATTTTATTTTGTCCACCATCAAAAATGTTTTTGAAGTGTATGGGTTTGAGCCGCTGGAAACACCAGCGATGGAAAACCTTGACACATTGATTGGCAAATACGGCGAAGAAGGTGATAAACTGATGTATAAGATCCTGAATAACGGCATCAGCAATCCAAAGAATATAGAAAAATCAAAAGCAGGTTTTGAAAAAGTACTGGAAGGAAAAAGCAGCAGCGACCTTACTGAAAGAGCTTTGAAATATGACCTTACTATTCCTTTTGCAAGATATGTGGCAATGAACCATGGCAGGCTAACGTTTCCGTACAGGCGTTTTCAAATACAACCGGTATGGCGTGGAGACAGTCCGCAAAAAGGCCGCTACCGTGAGTTTACACAATGCGATGCCGATGTGGTGGGTAGCTATTCACTAATTAATGAAGTGGAACTTGCCAGTATCTATAATGATGTATTTGCAAAACTGGGTATTAAAGGGTATGAGTTAAGAGTGAACAGCCGGAAAATATTAACTGCATTGGCAGAGGTTTGTGGCGAAGCAGGTAAAGTAGTTGCTATTACAACAGCGATTGATAAACTTGATAAGATCGGCATTGACAGGGTAAAAGAAGAATTAAGATCAAAGGATTTGACAGATGACCAGGTTGCGTTGATAGAATCTTATCTCACCATGAACAACGCAGCAGGTGAAACAACCAATACTGATAAACTGAAATTTTTAAAAGATTTTTTCTCTGATTCTTCAGAAGGAAAAAAAGGAATTGAAGAACTGGAATTTATCACAAGTGGTGTTTCTTCAGACATTAATATTATAATAGATGTAACCCTTGCAAGGGGATTGAATTATTATACAGGCATCATCTTTGAAGCAAAAGCACCGGCAGCAATAAAAATAGGCAGCATTGGCGGCGGTGGAAGATATGATGACCTTACTGGCTTGTTTGGTGTGCCGGGCATTCCGGGTGTAGGTATCAGTTTTGGTGTTGACAGGATATATGATGTGATGACGGAAATGAATTTGTTTCCTGAAGATGTAGCTGGCGGCACTAAAGTATTATTTTTTAACATGGGTGAAAGTGAAAGCCATTTTGCATTTGGCATTATGCAGCAGTTAAGGCATACCGGTGTTTCCTGCGAACTGTATCATGAAACAGTTAAAATAAACAAGCAATTTAATTACGCAGAAAAAAAGAACATTGGGTATGCAATCATCATCGGCAGCAAAGAAATAGAACAGAAATATTGCCTGGTGAAAGACTTAAAAACCGGTTTGCAGGAAGTAGTGATTTTTGATAAACTGGCGGAGTTTTTCCAAAACAAATAATAGTTTATACATAATTTCAAATTCTAAAAACAATATATCATGAAGTGGCACTTACATTTGATTGCTATTGCAACAGTAACATTTTTCTTTACCTCCTGTAAAGATTCAAATACCCAGGGAAGGTATATACCTGCGTCTGCATCCCTTGCAGTACATATCAATGGAAAAACATTATCAGAAAAACTACCCTGGAGTGAAATAAAAGCAAATCCATTGTTTGAAAATGTTTATGCTGACAGTAGTGTATCTGCTTCTGTAAAAAAGATACTGGACAATCCCGATAACTCGGGTATGGATTCAAAAGCAGATGTGATCTTCTTTATGCAAAGAGATGCCGAAGGCGGATACATTGCCGTACAGGGTTCGGTAAAAGATGATGCAGTGCTAAAAACACTGGCTACGGAAATTATAAAAAATGGAACTGCATCTGAAAAAGATGGCATAAACTATATTAGCAACAGCCGCCAATGTTTTGGCTGGAACAAAGAAAAATTCATCCTTGTTGCTGATGTACCTGAGCTGGATGCATTGTCAAAAAGAATGATGCAGGATTCTATTGACATCAGCGGCAGTAAAAAAAGAGATGTAGCTGCCACCTGTAAAGCTGTGTTTGACCTTGACGAAAGTAAATCACTGGCTAAAGATGAAAAATTTGGCAAACTGGTAAAAGAAAACGGTGATCTTCATTTCTGGATAAATACAGAAGAGATGAACAAAAACAGTTCTGCTTCCGGCATGATGGCAATGGTGAATCTTGAGAAATTATATAAAGGGAGTTTTACCACCGGCACTGTAAATTTTGATAATGGCAAGATCAATGTAAGCATGAAAAGCTATGCAGGTGAGGAGTTAAAAAAATTACATGAAAAATTCAGTGGAGGTAAAGTAAGCAGTGACATGCTGAAAAAAATACCTGGCAAAGATATACTGGGTGCGGTGGCACTTAATTTTAAACCCGAAGGCCTGAAAGAATTTTTAAAAATATTAAACCTGGACGGTGCTGTGAATATAGCTACAGCAAAAATGAAGTTTACACTGGATGATTTTGTAAAAGCAAACAAAGGTGATATTGTAATTGGCGTATCAGATTTTGCAATGGCAACTGATACCATGGAAGGTATTGAAATACCCAAGCCAGATTTTAATTTTGTTTTTGCCGGTTCAATCGGAGATAAAGAATCTTTTAATAAATTGGTCAACGCAGGTAAAAATTTATCAGGCAGTATGGCAAAAGAAGATGGCTCTTTGCCTTTTGCGTTCAGCAGCAATGCCGGTTATTTTGCCCTCAGCAATACACAGGCAAATGCAGACCAATATATAAACGGATCCGGTATTGATTTTGATTTCATCAGCAAAATATCGGGCGAGCCGATGGGAGGTTACTTTAATATACAATCTATATTAAAAGCGGTTGGACCGCAGGCTTCAAAAGATTCATTGGCTAAAGTGGTATACGATGCCTCATTAAAAATATGGGACAACATTATTTTTAAAGGGGGCGAATTTAAGGATGGCGCAATGTTAAGTACTGCAGAAATAAATCTTGTTGATAAAAACACCAACAGTTTAAAGCAATTGAACGCATACCTGAATGTGATAAGCCAGGTAATAAAAGAAAAAGACAAAAAACAAAAAGAAGATATGATGGCACTGGAGGATGCCCTGCAAAATAGCAACCTTGGTGATGTGCCAGCTACGATACCTGAAGAAGCTAAGAAAAAATAAAATCGTTTTACCACACTGCCAATTCGATCATTGAATTGGCAGTTCTATAATATGCCGTATGCAAATTTCCCTGCAAAAAATTGTGCCTTCATTTTTTAGCCAGCCAACAATTGCCGGTTCACAAATATGGTTGCAGGATATTGTGTTTGCAAAAGGCCTTCACACCCACATCATTGCCCCAAGCGGCACTGGTAAAACTTCATTGATCCATTTTTTGTATGGTTTAAGAAATGACTATAAAGGCAATATCCTGTACAATAATGAAGATGCCATAAAATTTGATGCAGAAAAAAAAGCATTGTGGCGGCAGCAGCATATCAGTATTGTGTTCCAGGACCTGAGATTGTTTACTGATCAAACTGTTTTACAAAACCTGGAAATAAAAAGATTGTTGAATCCATTTCACACCGAAAATAAAATTATTGAAATGGCGGGGCGGCTGGGTATTGAAAGTAAACTGGGTAAACGCTGCAGCACCTGTAGTTATGGAGAGCAACAACGCATTGCGATCATACGCTCCCTGCTGCAGCCCTTTGATTTTTTATTATTAGATGAGCCATTCAGCCATTTGGATGAAGCCAATAGATTAAAGGCAATGCAACTGATAGAAGAGGAAGCAGCGGTAAGAAATGCGTCTATCATTTTAGCAGACCTGAAAGAGATAGAATATTTTAAAACAGAGAGAAAGCTGTTGATGTAGACAATTAAATTGCTACATGGCTACATTGTTAAATTGTTGGGAGCATTAATAATAAACAAACTGTTTGATTTTATAAGAGCCGATAACAATGTAACCATGCAACAATAAAACAATTTACAAATGCCTTTATCATGCAAACATATACTCCCCTTTCTTTCGGTTTCGCAAAACCGTATGAGCCGGTGGCTTAGTTATGTGGGATTGGGCGTGGGGGTTTTACTATTGCTTTGTTGCCTCCAGGTGTATATAAACATTAACCAGTTGCTGAAAGACCGAAACCCAAGAAAGGATGGTTTTGATTATATCTCCGTTACCAAACTCATCACCAATGAAAACATGGGGCAGGACCATAGCTTCAGCGATGCAGAGTTGAAAGAGTTAAAAACCCAACCCTTTATTGAAGACGCCACTCCATTACAGGCAAATAAATTTTTAGTAAAAGCAACAGGGCCTAGCAGCATTCCTTTTACAACAGATATGTTTCTTGAATCGATCGATAACAGTTTTATCGACAGTATTCCTAAAGAGTTTACCTGGAAAGAAGGTGATGAGGTGGTGCCTGTTATCATATCAGCAGATTATCTTGAATTATACAATACCGTTTTTGCTCCGAGTAAAGACCTTCCGCAATTCTCCGAAAAAACTATTGGTGCTGTGATGGTGCAGATGGAATGTTACTCCCCGGCAGGAGATGTAACAACTTTCAGGGCGCATGTAGTTGGGTTAAGTGACAGGATAAACTCTGTATTGGTGCCGGTAAATTTTCTTCAATGGGCCAACAAAAATTTCAGCAGCAGCAGAATAATGAATCCATCAAGGATCTTTATTAAAATAAAAGATGCCAATAATCCTGTGTTTCTTGATTTTCTCCAAAAGAAAAATTACAACATCAACAAAGACAAAACAAAATTTGGAAGAATAAAACAGGTGCTGCAGGCAATTGTAAGTGGATTGTCTGCCTTTGGTGTATTGGTGATACTACTGGCGATGGTTTTGTTTTCGTTTTACCTCCAACTGATGATCGCTAAAAGTAAAGACAACCTGCAGTTATTGCTTACATTAGGCTATTCGCCAAAGTGGCTAAGTAAAACAGTTGCCAAAAGATGGGTGCCTGTTTATATCATCATTGTTTTATCAGCATTAGCAATTACTATCGGCTTTCAATATTACTTTCAGCATTTTGCCATGAATGGCAGGGAGGAATTATCAACATTTATACATTGGAGTGTTGCTGCAATTGCAATGGGATTATTAGCGCTGTCAATTATTGTGAATTACAGGATGGTGAGTAAACTGTTGCATAAATTATAACCCTTCATACACTACTGCTGCTCCCTGCCCCACTCCCACACACATTGTTGCCAGTGCATACTTACCTTTACGCTTTTTCAACTCATGCAATAATGTTGTTGAAATGCGTACGCCGCTGCAACCAAGCGGATGGCCCAATGCAATAGCACCACCATTCACATTTACTTTTTCAAGATCAAGCCCAATATCATGTATGCAGGCAATGGATTGCGATGCAAATGCCTCATTCAGTTCTATCAGGTCCAGGTCACTAACAGTAAGCCCTGCCCTTTGTAATGCTTTGGCAGTAGCGGGCACAGGGCCAATACCCATAATAGACGGATCAACACCGGCAACCGCCATACTTTTTATTTTTGCAACAGGATTCAATCCATATTTTTTTACTGCTGCTTCACTTGCCAGTAACATGGCGGCAGCGCCATCATTAATACCGCTGCTGTTGCCTGCTGTTACAGTGCCATCTTTTATAAAAGCAGGTTTCAGTTGCGCCAGTTTTTCCATTGAAGAAGTACGTGGGTGTTCATCCTTGTCAAAATCAAAAACATCTTTACCTATTTGTACCTGCACCGGCACCAGTTCATCAGCAAATTTGTTTTCGGCATGTGCTTTTGCATATTTATCCTGGCTCTCAAATGCAAATTCATCCTGTGCATGTCGGCTGATGTTCCATTGCTTTGCTACGTTCTCGGCAGTTTCCCCCATGCTGAATGGATGATAAAGAGCCGATAAATTTTTATTAATAAAACGCCAGCCCATTGTAGTATCAAAAATCTGCGCTTCTCTTGAAAATGCCGCAGTAGCTTTTGGCATTACAAACGGCGCCCTTGTCATGCTCTCTACTCCACAGGCAATAAATAATTCTCCATCGCCACACTGTATGGCCCGTGCTGCATCCATGATACTTTGCAAGCCTGATGCACACAACCTGTTAACGGTGTTGCCGCTAACGGTGATGGGCAGCCCGGCAAGTAATGCAGCCATTCTTGCCACATTGCGGTTGTCTTCCCCACTTTGGTTGGCAGCCCCTGCTATCACATCTTCTATGGCATTCACATCAATGGAGGCATTCCGGTTTACAAGCGTTTTTATCACCAACGCCAGAAGATCGTCCGGCCTGATAGTACTGAGCGAACCACCATATTTCCCTATTGGCGTTCTTATAGCATCAATTACATAAGCTGTTTGCATAAATGTGGTTTGTAGTTAATACAAGCAAGGGCCGTCAATTGTTGACTTTGCAAAAGGATAGAGGGCAATCGGCAACAAAGAAAAGGAAAAAGAAGCAATTAATGTGTTACTCAGTAACTGGTGTTGCCTGGGTTTTATAATGCCAGGATAATGCCAGCAGTAAACAGGTACATGCAGCATAACCATATACGGCAGAAGAAAATTCTTTTCTCAAAAAAGAAAGTATCATAAACCCAACCCATGCTGCAAGGATCAGCTTGGTAAATACATCTTTTAATTTCACTATAGCCAACAGGCCTGCAACAATTGTTATTCCCAAAAAGACAACCGGCATTTTTGCAAAAGGCCCTTCCCAATAACCATACATATAACTGCCAAAGTACGCAGAGGTGAATAGTGCTGTAACAGCCACCACCATATACACGGGTCTGTTAGCCTTCATACTTTCTTTATAAAAAAGATACATTGCTGCGGCAAAAGCTGCCAAAGCAATAGCAGCAGGCGGCCAATCCTGTGGAAGGCCATCATCATCACCCGGTATGTTCCAGGCATTCATATGGATCACCAGCATCAATATCCCAAGTAATGCTGCAAGTGCTCCCAGCCAAAAAATAAAGTATTTATTAGCCGCAGCTGTCAACTTCAAGATCTTTTCACCATATCCATTTACTCCCGGCGCCGCATTGATAGCGTATGTAATGAATGAAAACAGGAAACAGAAGGAAGCAAATATTTCAGATCCTTCTTCCAAAAGTAAAAATCCAATGGGCCTGTGCCAGGCCGAAGGATCCGGCGAAGTACGCCAGCTTTGTATTTCAAATTTTTCCTGGAAGGGATTACTGAGAAATAATAATAAACCAAAAATGGTGAGCAGCAATGCCAGCTTATCTTTTTTAAATTTTGTAAAAAAGAAAGCCCCCATAAAAATGGCAACAGCTCCTATTATTATAAAAAGCACTTTTTTACCATGACCGCCTCCCGCTTTTGTAAATAGGGTTGTCTGGCTTATCATTTCATGAAAAGAGCCCATTTCATCAAAGGAGAGCATAATAAAGATACCTGACATCAGCAGCCAGCCATAATTAAGCAACCGCATTTTCCCTTCACTTGCCCGCTGCATATCTGCCCAAAAACACAAAGCCGCCACAATACCTGTAGTGAGGAATAGCATGGATGAATACCAGGCACCTCCTACATTTTCTTTGGCAAAGTTGAATTCTGATAACCACCATTGTGCAGTTTCGCTGTTCGGCATGATAACCTTATCCGATGAAAGCCAGGTTCCTATAAGAAAAAGGATATTGATTATAATCACCAGTTTCAGTAAATTATATATCTTCTTTACCGGCGCATTGATATCGAAAGTGAGTTGCTGGTTTGGTTTCATGCAGGTCTTTTATTGGTTGAAAATACAAATAAAATAAAATGTTACCTTAAAACGCATTATTTCTAACGATGGGATACAATGAATAGTATCCTGTGGCAACACTATTATCCACTTGGAACGTTGTTTGTATCTTTGCGCCATGTCTGAAACAAAGCAAAATATACGTCACCTCAGCCAGGAAGACCTGGCAGCTTACTTTGCTTCCATTGGTGAAAAAAAATTCCGTACCAAACAGGTGCATGAATGGATCTGGAAAAAAAATGCCCAGGGTTTTGATGATATGACGGATGTGTCGAAAGAACTACGGCATAAAATGGCGGAACAATTCAGCTTTCCTTCCTTAAAAGTAGATGCTACACAATACAGCAGCGATGGCACCATTAAATCAAGGTTCAGCACTTATGATGGCCATAAAATTGAAGGCGTACTGATACCTACTGAAAAAAGAAATACAGCCTGTGTATCTTCTCAAATTGGATGCAGCCTCACCTGTAAGTTTTGTGCCACCGGCAAAATGGAAAGAAAAAGAAATTTAGATTTTGATGAGATATATAACCAGGTGGCATTGATAAATGAGCAAAGTGAAAAAACATACAATAAAAAATTAAGCAACGTAGTATTTATGGGTATGGGTGAGCCATTGCTGAATTATAAAAATGTTCTAAAAGCAATTGATAAACTCACCAGCAACGAAGGCCTTGCCATGAGCCCAAAAAGAATTACGGTGTCAACAGCAGGTGTGGCAAAAATGATAAAGCAGCTGGGTGATGATAAAGTGCGTTTTAACCTTGCCCTTAGTTTACATGCTGCTGATGATAAGAAAAGAGATTCTATCATGCCGATAAATGAAAGCAACAGCATAGAAGAACTGATCGTGGCATTGAATTATT
>JAZKGV010000086.1:13336-14375 GCA_040385725.1 Bacteroidota bacterium
AAAACAAAAAACGACATTACGTTAGAATACATCCTTTTTAAAGACCTGAATGATTCTATAGAAGATGCAGAACACCTTGTAAAGATCTACAGGCAAATACCCACACATCTGGTGAATGTGATTGAATATAATCCCATTGCCGGAGCTGAGTTTACCAAACCAGATGAAGATGCTACAAAAAAGTTTACTGATTATTTAGTAAGCCACCGGGTGAATGTAAGAGTAAGAAGAAGCCGGGGAAAAGATATTGATGCAGCTTGTGGGCAGTTGGCGAATAAGTAAAGACATTGTATTATTTATCCATCAATTTTATTAACTGTTTTATAATTTTCTTCAGTGCTGCCTCTTTACTTTTTACATCTTCTATTCCTTTCAAAGAAACAATACGCCTGCCGTCTTTATAATCTCCTTCTAATAAACCGATAGTATCAGTTGCATCAGCGCCCCGTAAAAAAATCAATCGCACTGTATCCTGTTTGTAAAAATTAAACCCAACAATATATCTTTTGTATTCCTTCGGTATAAATGGTTTCATTTTACCAGTGTAATAAAATGTTGGAGCATTCCAGTAAATACCTTCACCAATTGATTTGTCAATGCTTAAAATAAATTGCCGCAGGTATTGAATGGTATCATGCATTGGATGTTTTAAATTCTTCATGAAAACATCCACAGCTTCCGTTTCCGAAATACCTGTAGCCAAACCCGGTTCTTTTTTCATAAAATAAATGTAGCAAACAAACGGGAATGGCTAAAAATAAAAAGGCAGGCTAATAGAAAAAAGCCTGCGGTTTTTGAGAAAAATTGCATTACTGTTCTAAAAAAGTTCACCGGCATGGAACAGCAAACCAAGCACACCGGCTTTATCAAATAAAGCAGCTTTCTGTCTTTGCAGAAAGCTGCTTCGTTACATAATTATCTTGGCCCTGTATAAGTGGCCGTGCCTACACAAGTACGGGTGCCTCCGCTGTAGCTAAAACTGTAATGAAAGGTCCGGGTGGCAGGGTCGTAAAAATTCAATGCCGGATCATAAGGATCC
>JAZKGV010000086.1:14385-24006 GCA_040385725.1 Bacteroidota bacterium
GTGCTGCGCCTACCCTTTCTAAAGAAACAAGATTGGTAGCCTCGTCAACAGTAAAGATGATCTCCACTGCAAAAAGAACTGTTACATTCAATGCAAAAGTAACTGATGCAGGCCCGGATGTAGCAAGGGACCATTCAGTATCGTAACTACCTGTAAAATCCGGATTAGGATGGGTGAAATTGCCTACCGCATTATAAAGGCCATCATATTTATTTTTTATTGTAATGGCCGCTACGCCAGCGCTTAAGTTTCCGCTGATGGCAATCCCGCTTTCTTTTATGCTGGTGATCTTTAACCCAAAAGCATAATCGTGCCCGATAAAATCAGAAGGTTTGAATTTCACTTTTAAAAACCCGGTATTGCTTCCTGCAGGTATTGTTACCTCAGCATTCAGTATAGTGTATAGGCCTGCAGGAGCTGGTTCGTAAATTGTTTCGTGTACAGTATTGTATTCATCGATCAATGCATCATCCAACGCCACAGTTACATGTATATCACTACCCGCCGGGGCTGATGTAGCTAATGTAACCGGTATAAAATCTACAGTAGTATCAACATCGGAATTATCTACCGCCAACAGGTAAAAGTTTTCATTACTGGTGGCAGTGAAGGTTAATTCAACCACCTGCGGTGCGTCGCCATCTGTATGCGCTGGCTGCACCTTTCCATCATCATATTTTTCTTTTAAACAACCACTAAGGCAAAATGCCAGGAAAACAAATGATGCGGTAAGTACTTTATTGATATGTATTCTCATAAAATGTAGTTTAAAAAATTAGCGTGCAATTATGGCTGCCAGAAAAGTTTTGATGTGAACTGGTTGATGGTACCCAGCTTTAATACATTTTGGCCATTGGTGGTATATTCTCTTTGTGGATACAGCAACCGTACTGGTAACATATCCTGCAGCCTCGCAGGGTTTACAGAAATATAACCATGGTCTTCCAGCATATCGAGCCTGCGGATATCGGCCCATGCCTCACGTGGATCGATAAGGCACATGGCAATATATTTCTGTACCGCAATGAATTTGGCCCTGTCTGTTGCAGTAGGCCCTGCAGTAGAAATATCTGTTATATCGGGATTAGCAGCAATATACTCTGCGGCAGCCGTGTTAGCATCTTCTACACCCAACCAAACAAAAGATTCTGTTATGGCTTCGTTCAAAGCGGTTTGTGCATCGCCCGGTATCCAACCACGGGCAATGGCTTCGGCCCTGAAAAATAAGCTTTCAAATGAAGGCATTAACCATTGGTCCTGCTCTGCACTTCTGTTGACACCGGGACCAAAATAGGACGCCTGGGCGCCGAAAGGATTACCAGCCGATAGACCGTATACACCTCCCACGTAATTACCTCCCACAGCTTCAAAGAAGCGTTCAATCCTGGGATCCTGTGTAGCTAACAATATATTCAGGATATATTCATTGGCAGCGTAACCAGCCGCTATAATGTTTCCGGTTGTGCCATAACCATAGTTGCCATAGAATGGCGACTGTTTATTTTGTGAGTTTGAATAACCAGGGTTTACTGACACACTTTCACCGGCGCCAAGCACGCCCTCATTCGCCAGTATCTTCGCTATTTCAGCCGCAGGGTCAAATCCGGGTACTTCACTTTGTCTTATGAGTAAACGCAACTTTAATGTGTTGGCAAATTTTTTCCATTTTTCAGTATCGCCATGATTTACTATATCTGCATTGGAAAAAGCAATAGTTACATCGTTATCCATGAATTCAATTGCTGAATCAAGACTGGCCTGCAAAGCTGCATAGATATCCTGCGGCCTGTCGTATGCAGGTCTGGGATACAGGTCTGTTTGAAATGCCTGTGAGTAAGGTATGTCACCAAACGCATCTGTTAGTTCCTGGAAAAACTTAGCTGACAATATCATAGCTGCACCTGCAAACACCTTCTTATTTTGTGCCAATGCCTTTTCTTTAACCTGGTAAAGACTAAACAGCAATGCATAATCTCTTTGCCAGGAGTTATCAGCAAAAGCAAAACCTATATTATAGCTTGATTCTTCACCATCTAATGCAAAGTCACCGGTACCGCTTATATATCCTACCCAATTCATAGCAAACTGCACATCAGTCTTACCTCCTTCGCCCCCTGCCTGGCCACCTACCACTCTTATGCCGGAAGTAACTGCGGCTTGTGTGAATATCAGCTCTGGTGTAATGTTATCATCTGTTACACGGTTGGGATCTTCATTAACATCCAGGAATTTTTTGCAACCGCTGAGTATCATAACGGTAGCCAGTAGCCCAAAGATTATTTTTCTATTTATGTGTTTCATATCAATTCGGTTTAGCATTGGTTAAAATTGTACAGTTAGTGAACCGCCAAAGAAACGGGAAGCAGGTGACTGGAATGAACTGCTTACACCAATTGTATTATTTGCATTGCTGTAATTAAATTCCGGGTCGCTCCATTGGTTTGATTTTGGCACCAGCAGCAACAGGTTTTTGCCCACAGCGCTTACCGTTACTCTTTTGATCACTTTACCATTACCGATCCATTTTTGAGGCAAGCTATAAGAAATATTAACCTCCCTCAACCTCCATGCAGCTGCGCTGGAGAAATAATTGGTGGCAATACCGGTGTTGATGGCCTGCGACCAGAAATTATAATTTCCATCCTGCACCTGTACATTAGTATTATCAACATATTTTCCATTTTCCAGGTAAACTGAATTAGGGAATACAAAGCGCTTTCTGCCATATTCAGCACTTCTTGCAGATATACCTGCATTGTCGGCATCAGAACCAAGACCGGCATAAAAATCATGTCCACCTTTATAATCCCATGTCATGCTGAAAGAAAAATTTCCGATAGTGTAGGAAGGCGTGATACCTACCACCCACAAAGGCAATGACCTGCCACGTGTAACGGTAGCGCCTGCCTGCGAAGGCATACCGGTATTCCTGTCAACAATTACTTTACCAGTTGCGGAATCCCTTGCATAATCGGTAAGCTGGAATGCAAAAGCCGGCAAGCCGGTTACAGCAATGTTACTGACAGTTGGTGAGCCTACAGACGTCTGGATAAAACCATTTGTACCGCCAATCAGCACCTCTGTATTGTTAAGTGTACGGGTTACTTCGTTATTATTATAGGTAGCGTTTATTTTTAGGTCTATCCTGCCCTTACCAATATTTATAAGCCTGTTTAAACCGAGATCCATCTCCACACCCCAGTTTTTGAAATCAGCAGCATTAGCTAATAGGTTAGGATAACCCGTAGCTAATGACTGGGTTATCAGGATAACCTGATCAGTATTATTTTGGTTGAAATAAGTAGCTTCAAAATTGATCTTGTTGTTGAGGAAACCAAGTTCAATGCCTACTTCTTTTGTATTAACAAACTCAGGTTTCAAGTCTGCTGATGGTTTCACTATGTCAGATCCATAACCTGCCACATTGCCGTAAGGAAAATTTACCGGCTGTGAATATGTGGCTCTCAAATCATAAGCCCGCAGATTTACATTACCTGATTTTGAAACAGCGCCCCTGAGTTTTACATAAGAAATGGTGCCATTACTCTTCAAAGAAGGAACCGCATCAGATAAAACCAAAGTGGCATTTACTGATGGATAAAAGAATGATTGGTTATCAGGCATAAGACGACTGTCCCAGTCATTACGGCCGGTAACCTCTACATTTGCCCATCCACGATAGCTGATTCCAAATGTTCCGTAAGCAGATAGAAGCCTGGATTGCACATCAAAATTATTATTGGTATTTTCTATCCCATTAAACCCCCTGAAACTAGGTATATATGCATCACCGCTTCTGCCTGAAGCATTATACAAGAAAGGCACTACCAGGTTATTGCCGCCATTTGTTACATCTTTAGCCCTGTTTTGGCGAAGACTTCCGCCGGCAACATATCTTACATTGAAATCTTTTGTTACCTTCCTGTCGCCACTTACAAAATACTCGAAGTTGATCCTTGATGTAAAATTTTCTCCATCCAACACCTGGCCCGGCCTGTTTGAAAAGTTCGTAGCGCTACGGTGAGCTACTGCCCAATCATTAACCACCACAGGAGCACTGGAGCTTTTAAAATTTGCAAAAGCCAGTGTTGTGCTGATCCTTGCTGTAGCTTTTAACCAGGGCATAACCTGGTAGTTAAGATCGAGATTCCCGGTTATGTCATCCTGCCTTCCTTTTTGCCTGATGTTGCCGATAAGCCAGTACGGGTTCACAGCAAACTCATTATAGTAATTAGAAAATTCTCCCCATTTGCTGTTGCGCCAGTCTTTGTAATCAAGCAGGGGTACATTGCTGGCAGTTTGCATTACTAAAAAGAAAAGCCCCCCGTTATATGATCCCGGAAAACTATATTGAAAACGGTTTTCATCCACTACATCAAAATTGCTAAGTACATAACTAAGGCCGTAGCTCGTTGAAAACTTTCCATACGTTTTTCCACCGTTAAAGCGGAAACTGGTACGCCTGTTTTGATCATCCGGCACCACACCTTTAATTTTTGCATCCTGTACGCTCACATAAAAATCTTCACCTGATATAGACACAGAGTTTTGCAATGTTAAACCGGTGTTCCAAAATTTTTCTTTGTCTTTATAACGGTCAGCACTATACGGCACCATCTGTATAGAACCATCTTCAAGCTCTACGCCCAATGGCTGCATGCTGCCATCAAATTCAGGCCCATATTGCTGATTTTCGTACGGCACATAAGTATAATTGCCATAAGCATCCACAGTTTCACCGGCTCCTGGTCCAAATCTTTTTTGCATTTTAGGGAAAAAAGAAATCCTTGTTGCCTGTATGGTAGTGCTTACAACAACAGTTGGCTTCTTGCCACCTCTTTTTGTGTTGATAATAATTACCCCGTTCACTGCATCAGGGCCATACAGGGCAGCAGAAGCAGCGCTTTTTAAAACCGTTATTTCCTGCACGTCATCGGGCGGAACGGAAGAAAGATAACTTAATGGTGTGGGCGCCCCGTCAATAACAAGCATCGGTTGGTTGTTGCCGGTAAGCGAACGGATGCCACGTATATTGATCTTTGCATTTTCAAATACACCGCTGTTGATCGTTGAAATATTTACTCCCGATATTTTTCCATTCAATGCCTGCTGCACATTCACACTTTTTGCTGCAGTCAATGTTTTGTTATTAATAGTAGTACTTGCATAGCCAAGTTCTTTCGCCTGGCGCTGAATGCCCAATGCTGTGGTAACCACCACAGTGGTAAGCTCCTGCGTTTGTTCTGCTAATGCAATGGTGATGTTGTTGTCAACTTTTACTGTAACTTGTTTTTCACCAAAGCCGGTGGAACTTATCAGCAGCACATCACCAGTATTTGCTTTGATAGTAAACAAGCCTTGTGCATCTGCAGAAACCGACATTTGTGATTTTTTATTTTTAACTGTGGCCGCCGGCACAGGCGCCCCTTTTTCATTTACCACTTTTCCTGCAATACTCCGCTCCTGTGCAAATACACCCAGGGCTGGAAGCATTAATAAAAAGAATAGAATCTTTCTCATAAATTTTTGTTTTGGTTATCCTTAAATACAGTTTGGGGTTGGCAAAAACACTACCGCCAACCTCATGCAGACAATAAAATTGAAAGAATATTGATTGTGTTAAAGCGGTATGTTACTGTAACATGAAAAATGGCTACTGAGACATTTGAATTAAAAACTTAATCCTGTTGATGGGATACAAAAGTTAAATAAAACGATCCTGGCTGCAGATGTGTACCAGCTACTTAGAAATGCAAAATAAACTGCACCAGATAAAACCTGTTGAAATCTATATCTTTGATACTATAAGTACGGCCATACTTAACAGGAAATAAAAGTATAAAGAAGGATGTATTCGTTTGTTTATTCCAATAATATTAAGTTCAGGCTGTTCCGGCATATTGTTTTCTGGCTGGCATGGATAAGTTATTTTATTACACTGTATGTATTAAGGCCAGGCACTTCTTACATTGGTTTCAGTTCATTTTTATTGTACACAATATGTGAAACGCTGATAACAATTTCTATTGATATTGTATTTTGTTATTCAGTAATGTACTTTCTTGTGCCCAGGTACCTTATCAAAGGAAAATATATCCTCTTCTTCCTGTTCCTTATTATTTTTATTTTACTGGATGCTTCAGTCTCCAATCTTTATTATTATATATTCATCAATCCACTAAGAGAATATTTTGGTTTGATGCCTTGGGAAAAAATAACTTTTCCCCAATTGTTACTGGGTATGAGCGGTGTATTAATGATTACCTGGAGTGCCACTACGATACGTTTTTTAAAACTGTGGCATTTAAAACAACAGGAGATCGATCTGCTCAAGTCAGAAAAGATATCAAAGGAGATGAAATTTATTGACACTTACATTCAGCCCAGCTTTGTACCGCTGCTGTTGAAAAAAGTGTATTCCTTTTCTGTTGCTTCGTCTCACAAAGTGCCGGAAATGCTGGAACGCATGCAAAGAATACTTAGCTATTTAATAGATGAATGTAATCATGGCACCGTTCTTATCAGCAAAGAAATTGATGCGATAAAAGATTTTTTGCAACTGGAAAAACTCACCAACTCCGGCCGCTTTACCATCAACTACGATTTGAATACAGATGCAGGCAATAAACGCATTGTTCCCTTTATTTTATTTCCATTGATCGAAAATAATTTCAGGCAGGTAAATGATAATATTACTGACAATCACTGGGTGAATATTACACTTGCCATTACCGACAACAACCTTACACTGGAAATAAAAAACAGCAAGCCGGTTGAAACAAGCAACCTGATGAATTATGAAACCAGCAACCTGCAACAAATAAGAAAACGCCTTGAACTATTGTATCCAGAAAGCCACAAACTCAATATTATCATCGAAGAAGAAACCTTTATAATCCGGCTCGAAATTGCATTGAACCGGGTACTGATCTAAAAAAATACCACTTCTCCATTTATCATTCGTTATAAAAAGTCTAAAATTTACACCCCCGTCTGTGGACGAAACATGAAAAAATGTTGCTGAACCATTTAAAAAACCAATCGGGGTCATTTGCAGCTTCTTGCCCGTAAATATTGCCTGTATAAGTAAGTACATTTTATTTATTATTACGAAGTATTCATTGAACAAACTGTTGTCATTTTTTATTTAAGTGGCAATAGTTTTTACTAAATGCATACGAACTTTAGAAAAAGTATCAGCCAAACCAAACACTCTTATGCCTGAAATAAGCAAAAAGCTTAAAGACCTGTATTATAAACTTGCAGGTGTTCCCCTACTTGCTTTGCTTGTATTGTATTCTTATAACCTTATTGCCGGCACCCAACAGCTACATTGGTCCCTGGCTAATTTTCTCTCGTTCTGTTTTATCACCACCAGTTTATGGATTGCCAACCGGAGGGTGCAATACTTAATAAGGGAAAAACTTTTTACCATCAGATCCACAGGCCTGCGGATCGTTACAAGGTTTGCTGTCAACATCCTCCTCACTTTTATAATATCACTTGTACTATTCAGGCTTTGGAATTTCCTGTTGCATAAATCGTTTTACACCAATGCAAACATAGCGGCACTCATTATCATCAGTATTTTTTTGAGTGTGCTTACCGGCTGCATCTACGAAATTGTTTATCTCAATAAAGAAAAAGAAAGTGACATTATAAAAATAGAACGTACAGAGAGATCAAAAGTGCAGGCGCAGCTTGACGGGCTTAAAAACCAGGTAGACCCACATTTCATTTTTAATTCGTTGAATACATTGTCGTATCTCATCAGTCAAAATCCTGAAACAGCAAGGTTATTTAACGATACACTTGCCAAAGTATACCGCTATATCTTAATTAAAAAAGAAAAAGACCTTGTATTGCTGAAGGAAGAAATAGAATTTGCCAGCAACTACTTCTATCTTTTAAAGATCCGCTACCAGGATGGATTAAAAATGACGATATCGTTTGACAATATCATTACTGAAAATTATATGCTGCCACCACTATCAGTACAGATACTGATTGAAAATGCCATTAAACACAATCATTTTACAGATAAAGTGCCATTGGAAATAAAAGTAGGTGTGATACCTGATAAAGTAACTGTAACCAATAACAGGCAGGTAAAACAATTTGAGATACAATCATCACAAATAGGATTAAAAAACCTTGCCGAAAGATATATGCTGATAACAGGTAACAACATCAGCATACAGGATGATAAAGAAAATTTTACTGTTGTATTGCCATTACTAAAATCGTAACGCCATGATAAACACTTTAATTATTGAAGACGAAAAAATAGCTGCCGATAATTTAATGCGGCTGCTGAAATTGACAAAGGAGCCCATGAATATATCCGCAGTGCTGGGAAGTGTGGAAGAAAGCATCCATTGGTTTGGCAATAACCAGCAACCCGATCTTGTATTTATGGATATTCACCTGAAAGATGGTAACTCCTTCAGCATATTTGAAAAAGTGAGTGTAACAGCGCCCATTGTTTTTATTACTGCGTATGATACTTACTTAGTAAAAGCATTTGAGCAAAACAGTATTGAGTTTTTGCTGAAACCTATTAATGAGGTTGCAATACTACACACGCTTAATAAATACAAAAAATTAAAGCAGCATTTTATTGGCCGGTACGATGAAGTATCTGCCAAACTTTCTTCACCTAAAAAAAGGAACAGGCTCATTGTAAAAAAAGGCATTGAATATCAAAGTGTGCTGATAGAAGATATCGCTTACTTCTTTACAGAACATAAGGTTACTTTTTTGGTTACCAAGCAGGAGAAAAAATTTATGCTTGACCAAAACCTGAAAGAGCTGGAAGATGAACTGGATACCAATGTTTTCTTTCGTGCCAACAGGAAATATATTGTAAATATTGAGTGTATTAAAAGCTATAAAACTTTTGAAAAAGTAAAACTGGTTGTTGAGTTAACGATGCCCGTTGGCGAAGATATTATTGTAAGCCAGGAAAATGCCAGTGCTTTTAAAAAGTGGATGAGTGAAGTGTGAGGAAGGTTTAGAGGTTTAGGCGTTTAGAAAGTTTAGTCAGAAGATCTCAATAACTAAACCACTAAACTTTCTAAACGCCTAAACCAAATATTTATCCCAGTCCAATCTCTGCATGTCTCTCCGGTATCTCTATATCTAAAAATCCTTTCTTCAGTAAACGAAGCCTGAATGCCTGCTGCACTTCATATTCACCATGCACCAAAAACAACCGTTCTACTTTTTTAGGATCCTGGCAGGCTAAAAATTGAGACAGGTCTTCAAAATCACCATGGGCGCTCATGCTGCGGATACTGCCTATCTCTGCATTTACTTCATGCAATACGCCATAAATATTTACTTCTTTTCTTCCATCCATTAGTTTACCACCGAGTGAACGTGGTTCACAATAACCGGTAAATAAAATCGTATTGCGGCTGCTTTCAATATTGTTGCTGATATGATGTTTCACCCTGCCTGCATCTGCCATACCACTGGCAGAAATGATCACCATTGGCCCATTACGAAAGTTGAGCATCTTTGATTCATCCACACTTTTTATAAACTTCAATCCTTTAAAACCAAAAGGGTCTTTATCATTCTCCAGTATTTTCTGGATCGCTTTATTAAAATATTGCG
>JAZKGV010000087.1:0-6262 GCA_040385725.1 Bacteroidota bacterium
CAGCTCAAAAACCCAAGAGGCACCATCGAAACAGTGCTTGTGGTAATTTTTTTTCTTGGCCTTATGTATATGTTGTTTGATGTATTGAGGGTATTCACCGGTATTTTCACTTTCGCACTCATCTTTGCTATTTCCTTTGCAGGCCTGTTTGAAAAATTTGTTTTGTTTTTAAACGGAAAAAGAAAATTAGCCGCCGTTGTATATGCACTGCTGCTCATCCTTATTATAGCCCAACCTTTTTTATATCTTATTTCATCATTAAGCCATCATGTAAAAGATATTGAGCATTTTGTAAGCAACGTAAAAGTAAACGGCCTGCCACCATTACATCCTTCAATCAGCGATCTGCCATTGGTAGGTGATGAAATAACAAATTTTTATACCCGTTTGCAGCAGCAGCCAAAAGAAACCATTGTGCAACATGAGCCACAGATAACTGCAGTGCTTCATGGCATTGTTACCAAAGGTGCTGGTGTGTTTGGCGCCGCCGGCGAAATTATCATGGGCATTATTGTGTCAGCCATTTTTTTGGCCGGCGGCAAAAAAATTGTAGCGCCTGTTTTTAATGCACTCAAACATATTTTGGGAAAACAGGAAAGTGAATCACTGCTGCACACTACTGCCAGGGCCATTAAAGGTGTGGCAGTTGGTATGATGGGCACTGCATTTATTGCGGCATTGGTTGCCTGGATCGGTTTGCTCATTGCTGGCATTCCCTTTCCCTTAGGCATAGCCGCATTGGTTTTCTTTCTTGTTATTATACAGATCGGTCCACTGCCTGTGTGGCTACCATTAGTTATCTGGCTGTTTTTACAAGGGCAAACGGGGCTTGGGATTTTTATGACCGTAGTTGGTGTTGTACTGGTGGCGATAGATTCTGTTTTAAAACCATTGCTTATTTCTAAAACTGGTCAACTTCCTTTTCTTGTTTTGTTTTTAGAAGTAATTGGAGGCATGGTGGCATGGGGTTTTACCGGCATGTTTAAAGGCGCTATTATCCTGGCTGTTTTTTATACGGTGTTTAACAACTGGCTTGGGAGAAAGGAAGAGAGTGTTGAGCAGGCTTCATAATTTTACCGTATTAAAATTTATACCATGCACAATGTAGCTTCTGTATTTCTTGATTCGGTTATCAAAAGGCTTTCCTATTACAAAGAATCGGGTAATAAAACCTTTGCTGTTTTAGACACAAAAGATCTTCATTTTACGCCCAATGAAGAAAGCAACAGCATTGCCATCATCATTCAGCATGTAAGCGGTAATATGCTAAGCAGGTGGACAGATTTTTTAACCAGCGATGGAGAAAAAGACTGGCGCAACAGGGACACAGAATTTGAAACAAAAGAACTATCAAAAGAACAATTGATTGAAATATGGGAAAAAGGATGGGACTGCTGTCTTGCTGCAATAAAAAATTTGAATGAAGATGACCTGCTGAAAACAATTTATATCAGGAATGAAGGATTGAGTGTGGTGGATGCTATCAACAGGCAACTGGCACATTATCCTTATCATGTCGGTCAGATCATTTATATAGCCAAAATGATAAAGAACCAGGAATGGAAAAGCCTCTCTATTCCAAGAAAAAAGTCAACCGATTTTAACCAGGAAATGAGAGCTGCCAAATAACAGCACCCACGCTACAGGTTGCCCGAAAAAAACATTAAAAGAAAGCACAATTTTTTGGTACTGAATTTGCCTTGACAGGGCGAATCGTTATTTTTACACCCATAGTAATTCCAACTGCAAAAAAGCCTTAACATATTAAAATGGATCTTTCTTACCCTTGTATTTTGGGTGGTGCTTGCATTGCTGTTCATAATCGTTAAGCCAGCTCTTCCAATATGGATCTTTTATGTGATCTTGCTTGGGTATGCCACGGCCTGGTGGTTTGTTTTTAAAAAACTAAAACACAAGCTGAGTTTCTTTCTCTTTTTTATCCTTTTGTTCGGTTCCATCTGGCTTACGCTGCACTTTTCATCGGTGCAAACCTGGCTGGTAAAAAAAGTTACCGACAACCTTTCCGGTAAACTGAACACCAGGATCAGTGTTAAGCATGTTGACTTTCATTTTTTTGACAAGCTGGATCTGAAAGGCCTGTATGTAGAAGACCTGCACAAAGACACGTTGCTGTATGCCGGAACTGCCACCATCAAAATAACGGATTGGTTTTTTTTGAAAGATAAGATAACCCTCCACTATGTAGGCCTGGAAGATGCACAGGTAAACCTGAACCGGTCAAAAGATACTGTATGGAACAACCAGTTTTTAATTGATTTTTTCAGCGGCCCCAAAAAAACAGAAGACACAACAGCTGGCATTGATTTCAAAATAGAAGAACTGCAACTGAAAAATATTTCCTTCAGGCAAATTGATGGATGGAAAGGAAAAGACCAGGTTGGCTCTTTAAAAAGCCTCAGCCTATATGCTGATACATTCGATTTAAAAAAGGGCATCATCAGCATCAGCAAATTAGATATTGACAAACCATTTTTTAGTATTTCTGATTACACCGGCGAAAGAGACAGGCGTGGATGGGTGCCACCGCCATACATAAAAAAAGAAGCCCAAAAACATAAAGGCAGCCTGGTATTGTCGGTAAAAAAATTGCATATAAGCAATGGCGCATTTGTCAATGATACAGAAACAGAACGGGCAGCTTACACTGATATGTTTGATGGCAGCCATTTACGCTTTGGCAGCATTAATGCAGATATGGAAAATGTGCACCTTGCCAATGATACTTTAACCACCAATATTACATTGGCCACTAAAGAACAAAGCGGCTTTGAGGTAAAGAAGCTACAGGCAAAAATGAAATTCACTCCAGAGATAATGGAGTTTAAAGAACTTGACCTGGTTACAAATAAAAGCAGGCTTGGCAATTATTACTCAATGCGCTACGAAGATTTTAATGACGACATGGGGCATTTTCTTCATAAAATAAAACTGCAGGGCAATTTTGTAAACAGTGAACTCAATACGGATGATCTTTCATTTTTTGCACCTGAATTAAAATCATGGAAACGTGTTTTCACCTTTAGTGGTAATGCAAGAGGCACTATTGATAATCTTGTAGCAAATAAAATGCTCATCAAAAGCGGAAGCACTTTTGTAAATGGCGATATCAGTATTAAGGGGCTACCGGACATTGACAGCGCTTTTATTGATTTTACTGCAAGGGACTTTCAAACCAATTACAATGAACTTACCTTGCTGGTGCCTTCATTAAAACAAGTTGACCAGCCAAAACTCAGCCGCCTCGGGAATATTTCGTTCAAAGGAAATTTCATCGGCTCTATTTATGATTTTGTTACGTTTGGCACCATCAATACCAACCTTGGTACTATTACCGGCGACTTGAACCTTAAACTGCCCACAGGCAAACCTTCTGTTTATTCAGGCCAGCTATCCACACAAAATTTCAGGTTGGGGCAATTTTTAGATGATGGCAAAATTGGCTCTATCACATTTAACGGAAAAGTAAACGGCAGCGGCATTTCACCCAAAACATTAGATGCAAAGTTTAATGGCAATGTAAGAAACGTGGAATATGACGGGTACAATTATCAAAACATCATACTTAACGGAAGTTTTAAAAAGAAACTTTTTAATGGCCTTGCTTCTATCAACGACCCCAATCTCAAAATAGATAACCTTACCGGCACCATTGATTTCAACGGAAAGGAACCGGATTTTCGTTTTGATGCATTACTGGCAAATGCTGATTTCAAAAAATTAGGTTTTACCAAAGAAGAGTTTTCATTGAAGGGCCATTTTAATTTCAACTTTACCGGGGGTGACATTGATAACTTTTTAGGAGAAGCTACCGTAAAGGATGCTTCGCTGCTGCACAACGGGAACCCGATGTCTTTTGATTCGCTGGTGTTGGTATCCAAAGTTGAAAACCACCAGAAGTATTTATCACTTCAGTCGAATGAAGTAGATGCCAATATCACAGGCAATTTTAATATACTGGACCTTCCGAATTCATTTCAAACTTTTCTCAACCGCTATTATCCCAGTTACATCAAAAAACCATCCTACCAGGTAAGCGACCAGGATTTTAGTTTTGAAATAAATACAAAAAATATTGATGAATACATAAAGCTTGCAGATAAACGCCTGGAAGGTTTTAACAACAGCACCATCAGCGGTAACCTGAAACTAAAAAATAATGAACTGAATATACATGCAGATATCCCGGAGTTTAGTTATGATAAGAAAAAGTTCAACAATGTGGTGCTGGAAAGTAAAGGCAATTTTGATTCATTAGCAACAACCATTGCGGCAGAAGATGTTGCCATCACCGACAGCCTGCACCTTCCTTTAGTGAACCTTTCTTTTACATCTGCCAATGATGTATCGGATATAAGTTTAAAAACAAGTGCCAGCAAAACGATCAGCGAGGCATCAGTAAATGCACAGGTTACCACACTCAGCAATGGGGTGAAAGTACATTTCTTCCCCTCCTCATTTATCATTAATGACAACAAATGGGAGCTGGAAAAAGATGGAGAGATAACAATAGGCAAATCAGCTGTAAGTGCCAGCAATGTAAAATTTGTAAATGGTAACCAGGCAATAAAAATTTCTACTGAGCCTTCTGATACGGGCAACAGTAACGATGTAGTGATAGAGTTGTCAAAAGTGCATGTGGATGATATTGCCGCATTTGGATTTAAAGAACCGGCATTACAAGGCCAGGCTTCCGGCATTATCAAAATTGAAAATCCGTTTGGCAAGCCGTTTATTAATTATGATCTGAAAACAGAAGGCTTCAAATTTGGAACAGATTCGATCGGCACACTGAATTCAAAAGGCACTTATGATGTGGATAAAGGCACTTTATATACTAAAACAACTTCTGATAATAAGGATAACGACCTGGACATTGAAGGAACAATTGATCTAAAAGACAGTACAGGTGTAAAAACCAACATTGCCCTGAAATCCAAAAAACTGGATCTGTCATTTTTAAATACTTACCTCGGCGACCTGTTCAGTGATATTAAAGGAACAGCCAACACATCAGATTTTGCCATCAACAGCGACGGGAAAAACACATTGATAACAGGTACTGCTGTTATTGAGGAGGCATCAATGATCGTAAATTATACCCAATGCAAATACAGTTTTAAAAACAAGAGTATCATCTTTAATCCCAATGAAATTGATTTTGGAAATATCCAGCTAAAAGATACACTCAACAATACGGCAACGCTTAGTGGCAAAATGTATCACCGCTTTTTTAATGACATTGAGTTTGATAATGTTTCTTTACAAACCGATACTGACAGGTTTCTTGTATTAAACACCACCCGCAAAGACAACCCCCAATTTTATGGAAAAGTAATTGGCAGGGCTTCGCTGACGCTGAATGGTACACAGGAAAATATATTGATGGATATAAAAGGCGAGCCTTCTGTAACAGACAGCAGCCATGTGTATATTGTGAGCGGCAACAGTATCGAAAACGAAACGCTGGAGTATATTGATTTTGTACAATTTGGTACAGCCATGGAAGAAAAATACAAAAGCAGGTCAGCCGCCAATGTATTGGTAAGGATGGACCTGATCGCAAACCCTTCGTGTAAAGTGGATGTGATACTGGATGAAGCAACGGGTGATGTGATAAAAGGAACAGGCAATGGCCGGTTAAAAATAAATGTAGGCAACAAAGAAGACCTTACCATTAATGGCAGGTATGATATTACAGAGGGTGAATACAGTTTTAATTTTCAAACATTTCTGAAGAAATATTTTTCTGTAAAAAATGGCAGCAGCATAGTATGGAGTGGAGACCCTTTTAAAGCAAATATTAATATCGTTGCGGAATACATTGCCAAAAATGTTGACTTCAGCGCTTTATCATCTAACAGTGGTATTAGTGGAAGTACAACCAGCTTCAATCAAAAATCTGATCTACGGGTACTGGCAACGCTTACCAATACCTTATTGGAACCCAAAATATCTTTTAATCTCCAATTGCCTCCCGGTACACCTATCACAGACTTTTTGGTTTTAAAAAAAACTGGAACAGTTTAAGAACGATGAAAATGAATTAAACAAACAGGTTACTTCGCTGCTTCTTTTCAACCAGTTCATCAGCACCAATCAAAACTTCTTATCAGCAAGTGGTGGCGTTAATGCTTTATCAAGTACCATCGGCGGGGTGGTATCAGGTGTTGTTTCCGGCGTATTGAATACATTAATACAAAAAATTCCTTTATCGGATATTTTTTTGAGACAACCAGCTGCA
>JAZKGV010000088.1:0-3825 GCA_040385725.1 Bacteroidota bacterium
AGATCTGCTCCCTGTCCAGTAAACCATTGATATCAACTAAATAGAGATCGAAGTCGAGTTTATTAGTTGTTTCCTTAATAATAGTATAATTGAACCAAAGCGGCCCCATATTAAAAGCACCTTTGTGTACCACTTCAAATTCGTTTTGAAAGAGAAATTTAGTACGGTACATGGGCATCACTAATTTGGCAGTATGGCCAAGTTGGTTTTGATATTTTGGTAATGCACCTGCCACATCGCCCAGGCCACCTGCTTTTGCTACGGGATAACATTCAGCAGTTACGTGTAAGATTTCCATTATAACAGTGTTTCAGTATTCAGAGAATCGTTTGGCAAATACAGCGAATCGCAAAGCAGCAATAAACTTTGATAAATATATACAGAAAGCAATTAAAAATGTTGCAGGGCAAAAAATAAATTTTGGCAAAGGCCACTCAAAAATTTTACGGGTTAATATTTATCGTCTTTTAATTGTTTGAATGTATTATTTTAGTGCCGCTAACAAAACAGGACCTGAAGCATCCTGTTAACATTGATTTTATAATATCTCAAATTTTTAATCAAAACAAACCGCTATGCCACTTGAACAAAAAGATCTGCTGTCAGATGCAAACAAACCAGCCTTTATTCCCACCAATTACGGAGCACTTACAAATCTTGTTATTGTATTTTTCTTTTGGGGGTTTATCGCTGCTTCCAACAGCATTCTTATCCCCTTTTGCAAAACACATTTCAACCTGAACCAGTTTCAGTCACAGCTTATTGGCTCTGCCTTTTATGGAGCGTATTTTATTGGCTCACTTATCCTGTTTATTGCCTCTAATGTAATGGGAAAGGATATACTTAATAAACTTGGTTATAAAAAAGGAATCATTGTCGGGTTGTCTATTTCGGTTGTTGGCGCCTTATTAATAATCCCTTCTGCCAATGCAGGGTCTTTTAATGCCATACTTGCCTCATTGTTTGTGGTGGCACTTGGCTTTTCTTTGCAGCAAACTGCGGCACAGCCTTTTGCTATTTCATTAGGCGACCCTTCCACCGGCTCTCACAGGCTTAATCTTGGCGGCAGTGTAAACTCATTAGGTACTACACTTGGCCCTATTATCGTAAGCTTTTTTCTTTTTGGAAAAGTAGGCGCCACTGATGTGGTGGTAACTGTAACAAATATTAATACGCTCTACATGATTGTGGCAGGCGTGTTTGCTGCTGTTGCCATATTTTTTGCAGTATCTAAATTACCTTCTGGTAAAAATGATGAAAGATTTGAGAAAGCAAATAAAGCAGCTTCTTCTCTCTCACTGATGACTGCAGCAATTGTTGGTATTATTATTTTAGGCCAACTTACAGACATTCAAAAAACACCATTGCTTATAATGATAATGGTAATTGTTATCGGTATTTTATTTTATTCCAATTCGCAGGCAGTAAAGTCTGGTGAAGGATGGGGCGCTATGAAATATGAACAATTGATCTATGGCATGATCGGCATTTTTGTATATGTGGGTGTGGAAGTAACCATTGATAATAACTTCGGTGCCCTTTTAAAAACGCCGGGCTATCTAACCGAAGCCGGTTTAGATGAAAGCCAGATATCAAAATATGTTTCATTATACTGGGGCAGCCTTATGATCGGCAGATGGACAGGCGCTGTAAGTGTTTTCAACCTGTCGGCGCAAATGAAAAAAATTATGATGGCTGTTGTTCCGTTTGCAGCTTTCGCCATAGTACTATTTGTAAATAGCTTAAACGGCAGTGATGTAAGCGACCTTTATTATTACGCTATATGTGTGGCCATTGCTGTAGTTGCTTTTTATTTTGGCCAGGAAAAACCTGTAAAAACATTGATAACAGTTTCTGTTATGGCCGCAGCAGCAATGGTTGTAGGCGTATTAAGTTCAGGAATAGTTTCTGTGTACGCATTTATGGCGGGTGGTTTATTTTGTTCTGTTATGTGGCCATGTATCTTTTCTTTAGCTGTGGGTGGCCTTGGCAAATACACTTCACAAGGTTCTTCCTTCCTGATCATGATGATACTTGGTGGGGCTGTAATACCTCCATTACAAGGCGCTATCGGTGATATCGGAACTGTTGGCTATCATAAATCATATTTACTTGCGGCTGTTTGCTTTTTATTTTTAGCATGGCTTGCAATTAAACTAAAAAGTATCTTACACAAACAGGGACTTGATTTTGATGAACAGATTGGCGGCGGACATTAATTTGTATTAATAAAAAATTCACAATGAGCAAATACGTTATAGGTATTGATGTTGGCGGCACCACCACCAAGTTTGGTATTGTTGACCGCACAGGGCATATACTGGCGCAGGACCGTATGCCCACCAACCAGCATGAAGTGGCAGAAGAATTTATACATGACCTCCACGCTAACCTGCAGCCTATGATTGAAAAAGTGGGTGGTGATAAAAACATTGTAGGCATCGGCATGGGTGCTCCTAACGCCAACTTTTACACCGGCAATATTGAGTATGCACCTAACCTTAAATGGAAAGGCATTATACACATGAGTGAATTGATGGAAAAGAAATTTGGGTTAACAACCAAACTGACGAATGATGCAAATGCTGCTGCTGTTGGAGAAATGATGTATGGCTGTGCAAAAGAGATGAGAGATTTTATCACCATCACTTTAGGTACGGGCGTAGGAAGCGGTATTGTTATTAATGGTGAGATCGTTTTGGGCCATGATGGCTTTGCAGGCGAACTCGGCCACACCATCATCCGTCCGGGTGGAAGGATGCACAAAGGCACCAACATGCGTGGCAGCCTTGAAGCGTATGCCTCTGCAACGGGCGTAAGGGAAACAGCGATTGAATTGCTTACTGAGCACCCGGAACGAGAAAGCCTCTTACGCAACTATACCATCAACGAGCTTACCAGCGAAAGTGTATATGATTGTGCTATGAAAGGCGACAACATTGCCAATGAAATCTTTGACTTCACCGGCGAAATACTCGGTGAATCATTAGCAAACTTTATTATGTTCTCTTCACCAGAAGCAATAGTATTGTTTGGTGGTTTAACAAAAGCAGGGCCGCTGCTGCTAAACCCAACAAGAAGAAGTATGGAAGCAAACCTGCTGCCGATATTCCAGAATAAAGTGAAATTATTGTTTAGTGAATTGAAAGAAGCTGATGCTGCTATATTAGGTGCAAGCGCTTTGATGTGGAAAATGAAAACATAGAATTTGAAAATAACACAATTCGAAAATGTGAAAATGGCAATGCTGTTTTCACATTTTTGTTTTAAAGGTTTTTCTCCAGCACCATAAACTCAAGTTGTTGCAAATGCTTACCGGTTACGCCATCTTCTTCAAAAGGCTTTCTCTCGCCTGTGTCAACATAACCGTGGCGCTTGTACCAGTTAATAAGTTCTTCCCTTACGGTGATCACCGTCATATAAATACAGTTGCAACCAATACCCTTTGCATATTCTTCTGCTGCAATCAATAATTTTTTACCTGTTCCCCCACCCTGCAAAACAGGATGCACACTAAACATGCCGAGATAAATTTTATTTTGATGCTGCTGCAGGTTTACACAACCGGTCAATCCTTTTTCCGCATCCGTATATTTTAACATTACACTGCCGGGGCGTTGTAGTATTTCTTTTACGGATGCTTCATCAGTCCTTACTTCACCTGCAATTAAATGGGCTTCGCTTGTCCAGCCTTTTTTGGATTCTTCTCCCCGGTAAGCACTATTGAGTAAAGCCACCAATTCCGGTATATCAGTTTCAGTTGCGATGGTTATACATTGATCAGAAAAAATTTTCATTGCTATTTTTTAAACTCCCCAAAATGCC
>JAZKGV010000089.1:0-718 GCA_040385725.1 Bacteroidota bacterium
AAAAGTATATTCAGAAAGATTTGCGGCCATAGTTAAGCAACAGTTACAAACACAACAGGACAATACAACTACGGCAAAAAACAAGTGATCATCCCTGCGTTTTAACATCGTACATCCATTAACGTAAGAAGGCCGGATAGAAATCCAGCCCGGTTAAAAGCCATCCTATGAAAGGAATCGGCTTAAAGACTGTGCCCCATTAAAAAAGGTTGCAAAAAACCGCAACTCATTAAAGTTTATTGACAACAAAACTCACCTTAATTAAAAGCAAAGACCCCAGTATTACCCGGGGTCTTCGCTTTTACTATTTTATTTCACTCTACTTTATTTCCTTTCCTTCTGAATCAATGTACTTAATAGCACCGATATTTAATTCCTGTATTCCCTTTTCAATTTTTGAACGGTCGCCAACAATAACCCAGGTAAGGCCGTTGGGTTGAATTACTCTTTTAGCAGCATTTTGTATATCGGCAAGCTTCATATTTTGCAGCATTGCAGCGTAAGTATTAAGATACACAAGGCCACGTTCGTATTTAACAGCACTTTGTAATGATCCCAGTACAGCATTGTTTGTTTCCCAACTACCCGGTAATTCCAAAATGGAATTGCCCCTTACTTTGTTAAACTCCGTTTCTGTGGCAGGTTTATCACCCACGTATTGTGTTATCTCTTTCATCAATTCTACAGGAAGAGAAGCAGATGCTGAAGTAAAAAATAG
>JAZKGV010000089.1:728-11024 GCA_040385725.1 Bacteroidota bacterium
TTTGCATCAATATTAAAACAATAAGAACCATAGCTCCAGTGTTTATCTTCACGAAGATTCATATTGATACGTGCCGTAAACTCACCACCTAAAATTTTATTTGCCATACCAATAGCTTCGTTGTCGGGGTCTTTTGCAGAAGGACTGATCTCTCCTGCAAAAATGATCGACTGCAATGCACCTGGCTTGTCAATAATATACACTCTCGGCTGTGCCGGCAAAGCAACATTGCTGATATTTTTTTGCTGTACTGTTTTTGCTTTCCATCCTGCTAAACCTTTTTCAAGTTTTGCTTTCAGATCTTCCACATTTATATCGCCAACAACAACCAATGTTGCATTGTTAGGAGCAAACCATGCCTGGTGAAACTTCACCAGGTCATCCTTTACAATTTTGTTTACTGATTCCTCTGTGCCACTACCGGTAAAAGGATTACTGTAAGCATGGCCGCTGCCATACAAAAGTTTTGGTAAGATACGCAGCCCCATCAACACAGGCTGAGACTGCTCTTGTTTTATGTTAAGCAACTGTTCTTTTTTTACCCTGTCAAAATCTTTTTGAGGGAATGAAGGATTGAGCAACACATCAGTGAACAAAGCAAGCGATGCATCAAAGTTGCTGGTGAGTGCATTCATTCCAAGATAAGTTTTATCAAGATCTGAATAGCTGAAAACGTCACTACCTAAGTCTGCCTTCAGATCACTTATCTGTAATGCGGTTTTTGTTTTGGTTCCTTCTGTCAGCATTTGTCCTGTGAGTGAGGCCAGCCCCGGCAAACCAAACTGGTCTGCTGCATAGCCTGCGTCCACCATCAGCGACATATTTACAACCGGCACAGCTTTACGTTGCACAAAAGAAACTTTTAAACCATTGCTTAATGTAAATTCATTTACCGCAGGAAATTTTACTTCTGCAGCAGCTCCCATAGCTGGTTGTTCTTTCCTGTTAAGTTTGTCTTCCTCATTTGTGTATTCACCGTAAGGCAAAATATCAAGGCGGTATTCACCATCTGCTAACCATGCAGCAGCTGTATTTTTTATATCGGCAGGTGTGGCAGCAGCAATTCTTTTATAAATGTTTTTAAAATAATCAGGGCTGCCCCCAAACACTTCATTCTGTATCAGTATATCACTCTTGCCACCAAAACCACCAATGCGTTCAGCACCTTTTATAAAGCCACTGAATGACCGTGTTTTTGCTCTTTCCAATTCTGCTGCAGATATACCGGTTGTAAGTATCTTTTTTAATTCTTCGTTGATGATGTTATTTATTTTATCAATGCTTACCCCTGGTTTTGCATCGGCAAACAAATTAAACTGCCCTCCTATTTCATTTTCCTGTGTCCATGCAAATACATTACTTGCCAGTTGGTCATCATACACCAATCTTTTATACAACCTTGATGTTTTACCGTTGGTTAAAATATCAAGCAGCATATTAAGGTAAGTCATTTCCGGGGTACCCCAGCCCGGTACATTCCATGTTTTTTGCAGGCGTGCCTGTGGTACCCTATCCTGCGCCACCTGATAATGGCTCCCTGTCATCTTTGCTGTCCATGTTGCATGTTTTGCAATGGGTGGCGTGGCAGGTATGCTGCCAAAATATTTTTTTACTTTTTCCAAAGCATCTTCGGCTTTGATATCACCGGCAATACATATCACTGCATTGTTAGGGCCATAGTATGTTTTAAACCACTCTTTCACATCATCCAGTGATGCAGCATTCAGATCTTCCATGCTGCCAATCACCGTCCATGAATAAGGATGCCCTGCAGGATAGGTGCTCTTAACCGTTAGTTCTTCAGCTACTGAATAAGGCTGGTTCTCTCCCTGGCGTTTTTCATTCTGCACCACGCCACGCTGTTCGTTCAGCCTTGCACTATCAATAGCGCCTACCATAAAGCCCATACGGTCGCTCTCTACCCACAACACTTTATCCAATGCCGCTACAGGAAAATTTTCAAAATAATTGGTGCGGTCGTTGTTGGTGGTGCCGTTTAAATCGGTGGCGCCAATCTGGCTCATCAGTTTAAAATAATCATCATTAAAATTTTCGCTGCCATTGAACATAAGGTGCTCAAACAAATGTGCAAAGCCAGTTTTGCCCATCTTTTCATTTTTGCTGCCTACGTGGTACCATACATTAAAAGCAATGATGGGTGCTTTGTGGTCTTCATGCACAATAAGTGTTAGGCCATTGCTCAATACAAATTTTTTAAACGGAATGTCAACGGCGGGATATTTTTTTACAGGTGCCTGTGCCAGTGCCATACATGCCAGCAAACAGGCATGCACAAACAGTAATGCTTTCTTCATGGTTAAAAGTTATAGTGAATAAATGGCAGGTAAGGTAATACTATTTTTTTCGATTGCTGTGAATTATTAAACACTGAAAAAGATCAAAAGCGTTGCATGGGCCTCGTAAGTAACTTTTGTTTTTAGCCGGGCAAAAAATATTTTATATTTATACCCGGTTATACTTTTAAACCATCAATTAATAAGAAATGAAACGGTTTCTTGTTCCACCGCTGTTTATAATTATTCCTGTCATTTTTTTAGTAAGCCATTCCAATAAAAAGGATGATGTGTTACTTAACCACAGCAAACTGGCAAAGCAATATTTTAATGAAGATGCACAATGGTATATTGATAATATTCCCTTCTTTGAATGTTCTGATAAAGAAATAGAAGAGGTGTATTATTACCGCTGGAAAATGTATAAGGCACATATCCGCAATGTGGGTGATAACAGTTTTGTAATTACAGAATTTATTAATCATGTGTCGTGGGACAGGGATCCTTACTGCACTATCAATGCTGCATCCATGCATCATATTTATGAAGGCCGCTGGCTAAACGACAGCCGCATAATGGATGGCTATATTAATAATCTCTTTCAGTATGGTGGCAACAACCGCAAGTACAGCGAAAGTGTAGCCGATGCTGCGTATGCCCGTTACCTTGTAAATGCAGACGGGCAATTTTTATTGCAACAATTAGACAGCATGAAAAGTATCTACAACCAATGGAACGATCATTGGGATGCTGCAAAAAATTTATACTACATACCTGCCATGCCCGATGCAACTGAATACAATATTGCTGCCATTGATGCTTCCGGTGGCAAAGATGGTTTTGAAGGTGGTGATGCTTTCAGGCCAACCATCAACAGTTATATGTATGCCAATGCTATGGCCATTGCACAAATAGCAGCTATGAAAGCTGATGCAGCAACAGAAAAAGAATATTTACAAAAAGCAGCATCGCTTAAAGAAAATATAAATAACAATTTGTGGAACGATAAACTGCAACATTATACTGACAGGTACAAACAGGATAATGAATATGTACACTACTGGGACTTTATCCGTGGGCGTGAGTTGGCCGGCATGGCGCCCTGGTATTATAATGTGCCACCAGATAACGCTGTTTACAATGCAGCATGGACACATGTGCTAGACCCAAATAATTTGCTCGGGCCATATGGGCTTCGTACCAATGAACCTGCGTATGAATATTATTTTCACCAGTTTCTTTATCATGAGGGCAAACGGGGCAGTCAATGGAACGGGCCAAGCTGGCCTTATCAAACAAGCCAGACTATTACAGGCATGGTTAACTTTTTAAATAATTATAAACAAACTGTTGCCACCAATACCGACTTTTTAAAATTGCTGCGGTTATTTACAAAGCAGCATTACCTCCCTGATGGCAAAATAAATTTAGTTGAGAATTATGACCCAAACTTGGGTGAACCCATTGTATATTATTACTGGAGCAACCATTACAATCATTCTTCTTACAACAACATTATTATTACCGGGCTTTGCGGCATACAGCCTTCTGGTAGTGATACACTTGATATCAATCCCCTTATTGATACTTCTATAAAATATTTCTGTCTTGATGATGTACAATATCATGGGCATGATCTTACAGTGATATATGATAAAGACGGGAGCAAGTACAATAAAGGCAAAGGTTTTTCTGTGTGGGTGGATGGGCAAAAGAAAAGGCTGATTGAAAAAGATAATAAATACAAAGTAGTAATTGGTGCAGCATCAGTAAAACATAGTGCCAGGCAACCAGCCGATCTTGCATTAAATATTTATAAAAGCGGCTATCCTATACCGTCTGCCTCTGTAAATAATATTACCGATACGCTACACCAGGCTGTTGATGGAAGAATATGGTACTTCCCGGAAATCAGCAACAGGTGGACAACGCTTGGCTCCACTGCCGGCAGCGATTGGTATGCAGTTGATTTTGAAAAACCCAATAAGATATCAACTGTAAAAATTTATCCTGTTGCTGATAACAACCAATTTGCTTTGCCCGATGCTGTTTCCATTGAATATAAAAAAGGTGCCCAATGGTTGCCCGTAAAATTAAAAACAGCACACACCCCTAAGCTGGTTGGCAATACTACCAATACCATTGCTTTTGAAAAAGTAAATACCCCCGGTATCAGGATACATTTTAAACATACAAAAAAACAGGTAGCTATATCGGAAGTGGAATGTTATTGATGCAAAGGCCAGGAACACATTTCCACAATTTGCTACTTATCAAGTATAACCTCATTACGTTCAAAATTATTTAAGCGTACAACTAAATATTTTTTATTTTATCAAGCATACGGCAGTAAATGATAAAAGAACATTTTATATAGCCCCGTATTTGTTTTGATTTTTAGTGGTTTAGTGGAAAAATGGTTTTCAAGTGCAGCGTCCCGTGTGGTTTTTTTGTCTAAATTTGACCCTTATATTTCAAAAGGCTAACATATTTGCACAATTCTCTATTTGTAGTATCTCACCTTATGAAATAATCATCTTGAGAAAAATTACCCAATATTATTAACTGAGATTTTTTATTACTAAAACTAACACAATTTATGAGGAAGCAACCACCCGGTTTTTTCAGCCGCTTTGTTTTTTGCAGGCTTGCCATTATTAATTTTCTGGCTTTTTTTGCTGTTACCGCAGCTAATGGCCAGGCTATTAATGGTAAAGTCGTAGATAGCGCCTCCAAACCAATGTCTGGCGTATCTGTTCAAGTCAAAGGAACAAAAAATGGAACCAGCACCAATAGTGCAGGAGAATTTCAATTAAACGGCGTTGCAGCTAATGCCACGCTGATCGTAAGCTATGTTGGCTACGAGAAAAGGCAGGTAAAAGTAACGCCAGGCAAAGCGCTTGACATCACTTTAGTAGAAGACGCAAGCCTTTTAAGAGATGTGGTTGTAACAGGTTTTCAACGTATTAACAGGAAGAACTTTACTGGTTCTGCTGTAACTATTAAGGCAGATGATGTAAGGCAGAGCGGTGTAATAGACGCCAGCCGTATGCTTGAAGGCCGTGTTGCTGGTGTATCTGTACAAAACGTATCCAGCACTTTTGGTAGTGCTCCAAAGATCAGGATCAGGGGTGCTACTTCACTTAATGGTGATAACAAACCACTTTGGGTGGTGGATGGTGTGGTTTTGGAAGATATCATCAACATTTCAAACGACCAGTTATCAAGTGGTGACCCTACAACCTTGTTAGGTTCTTCTGTAGCAGGTATTAACTCTAATGATATTGAGAGTTTCGATATTTTGAAAGATGCTGCTGCTACTGCATTGTATGGTGCAAGGGCAATGAATGGTGTGGTTGTAATTACCACTAAAAGGGGCCGTACCGGTAAATCAACCATCGCATATACAGGCAACTTTACTACCCAGCTAAAACCGCAGTATGTTGATTATAATATCATGAATTCGGCAGAGCAAATGTCAGTGTTGGGAGAATTGGAACGTAAAGGTATCCTTGCATCAGACATTTTAAGCGGTGCGAATTTCGGGGTATATGGAAAAATGTTCGATTATATTAATACACCAGATGAGAACGGTAATTTCCGTTTAGAAAATACACCAGCTGCAAAAGCTGCTTTTCTTAAACAATACGGAACAGCCAACACCGACTGGTTTGACCTTTTGTTTAAAACATCATTGGTTCAGGAGCATTCGCTTAGCATCTCTTCAGGAACAGATAAATCACAGTCTTTCTTTTCTACCAGTTTTTATGGAGACAATGGATGGACAATTGCTGATAATGTAAAGCGTTATACACTGAACTTCAGAAATAACTATAATTTTTCCAATAAGTTATCAGGCGGTTTCTTAACAACAGCTTCTGTTCGTCAGCAGAATGCACCTGGTAGCATAGGCAGGATAAGCAATCCTGTAAACGGGCAGTATGAAAGAAACTTTGATATTAACCCTTTCAGCTATGCTCTTAACACAAGCAGGACACTTACTGCATTTAATGAAGATGGCGAAAGAGAATATTTCAGAAGAAATTTTGCTCCTTTCAATATCCTTACGGAATTAGAAAATAACAGGCTGAAAATTAATGTAATTGACCTTAAGTTACAAGGTGAGTTAGGTTATAAATTCAGCAAAACACTCCGTTATGATTTCATTGGTGCCCTCAGGTATGTAAAATCTACCAGGGAGCATGAAATAACTGAGAACTCCAACATGGCAAACGCCTACAGGGCTGCAGACAATGCAACCATGAGGGCAAACAACAGGTTCCTTTATAAAGACCCGGATAACGCTGCAGCAGAAGCTATAGTAGTATTGCCTTATGGTGGTTTTTATAACCGTACAGAAGACCAGCTGATAAACTTTGACTTCCGTAATAGCCTTAACTATGTTAACACCTTTAATGAGAAACATACAGTAAACATTTTGCTGGGCCAGCAGGTAAAATATACCGACCGCCAGAATTTTTCTAACACAGGTTATGGCTATCAATATGATAACGGCGGGATACCTTTTGTAGATTATAAAATATTGAAGCAAACCATTGAGAGCAGTTTCCCGTATTACGGTATGACCAAAGATTTTGACAGGTTTGCAGCGTTTTACCTGAACGGTCAATATACATTTAAAAAGAAATACAACGTGTACGGAACAGTTCGTTATGATGGATCAAACAAATTAGGGTCGTCGCCAAAAGCACGCTGGCTACCAACATGGAGTTTTGGTGGTTCATGGAACCTGGAAGAAGAGCCATTTATACAGAACATCCACTCCATTACATACCTGAAACTAAGGGGTAGTTACGGTTTAACTGCAAGCTTAGGCCCTGCTACCAACTCTGATATTGTTTTAAGAAGCGCTATCAGTAACAGGACAGCCCCATCAGACAGGGAATCTGTTATTATACTGGCTAATCTTGAAAACTCTGAGCTTACCTGGGAAAAGAACTACCAGAAAAATATTGGTATTGATGCAGGCTTGTTCCAGGGTAAGATCAATGCGGCTATTGACTGGTATGACAGAAAAAGTTTTGACCTGATAAGCGTTATCCGTACACCGGGTATAGGTGGTGAAGCTTTTAAAGCTGCTAACTATGCTACTTTAACATCAACGGGTTTGGATTTTGTAGTGGGCGGAACAGTGATCAAGAAAAGAGACTGGAGCTGGAGAACGAACCTGACAATCGGCTATAACAAGACGCTTATTACCAATGCTAAAAACGAACCTATTATATTTAACCTGATACAGGCACAGGGTGGAAATGCTGAAGGATATCCTGTAAACAGTTTATTTTCTATTCCTTTTGCAGGCTTAAACCCAACAACTGGTGTTCCCCAGTTTTATGTAGGCCAGGATGTAAACAAAAATGATTCAATAGGCCCGGATGTTTATTTCCAGGATCAAAACATCAGCTTCCTGAAATATGAAGGCCAGGTAGACCCTAAATATACAGGTGGTATTTCTAACACCTTTACTTATAAGGATTTCTCATTGAACGTATTTATTACTTATCAGGGTGGAAATAAGATCAGGCTTTATCCAGCTTTCAGAACAGGTTATTCTGACTTTGATGCAATGCCAAAAGAATTTTTGGATAGATGGGAAATGCCGGGTGATGAACAAACTACAAGCATTCCCTCAATATTGGATGCTTACCAGGCATATTTAACCAATGGCTCAGGACAGGAACCTTACAACACTTATAACTATTCTTCTGAAAGGGTGGCGTCTGGTGCTTTTATGAGGCTCAAAACAGTTTCATTAACCTATAATTTAAGACAGTCATTGGTAAAAAAATGGGGTATGAGTTCATTTGCTGTAACAGTGGTATCTAATAACCCATGGCTTATTTATTCTGACAAGAAGCTGAAAGGCCAGGACCCGGAATTCTTTAATACCGGCGGTGTGGCACAGCCAATACAGAAACAATTTGTTATTTCACTTAAAGCAGCATTTTAATCTTAATAAATTAAACAATTATGAAAAATAAACTTTTATATATACCCTGTTGCTTGTTGCTGATAGCAATGTCAGGGTGCAATAAGTTTCTTGATAAGGAACCAGACAACAGGGCAAAAATAAATACGCCTGAAAAAGTTGCTCAACTGCTGAGCACTGCTTACCCACAAGGTAACTACCAGGCATTTGCTGAAACAATGTCTGACAACGTGGAAGATATTGGCAATGGCGGTGCTGATGATCTACTGAATGATGTGTACTATTTCAGGGACACCAAGGAAAATCAACAGGATTCTCCCGAGTCTTTTTGGTATGCCTGCTACACTTCAATAGCTGCAGCTAACCAGTCGCTTAAAACCATTAGCGAAGTTGCTAACCCTGATGATTATAAAAATCAAAAAGGCGAAGCACTTGTAGCCAGGGCATTTTCACATTTCATGCTGGTTTGTTTCTTCTCCAAATTTTACGATCCTGCTACTGCCGCCACCGATCCGGGCATTCCGTATGTAACAGTACCGGAAAATGTAGTGATCAAACAGTATGAAAGAAAAACGGTGGGATATGTCTATGAAATGATTGAAAAAGATCTTTTAGAAGGCATGCCTTTACTGGAAGATAAAGCATACGACATTCCGAAATTCCACTTCAACGTTGCGGCAGCAGCAGCTTTTGCCACACGCTTTTATTTATTTAAAAAAGATTACGCTAAAGTGATCCAATATGCAGGGCAGGTAATTCCAAGTGGTAATTATGCTCCTTTCCTTCGTGGTATCAACGATCCAACAAGCGCTTATAATACCATTGATGACGTTACTGAACTGTTTAAAGTATATTCAAGAACTTCAGAAGCTGCTAACTTATTGCTGGTTGAAACCTCTTCGGTTTGGTCACGTAATTATTATTCTCAACGCTGGGGAGTTGGGCAGGAAAAAGCAGACGAAGTATATCCAAGTGGAGACCTTCTATCTGGTGGCGTTACAGCATACAAAAGATATAGTATCTCTTCCGGTACACACCAGTTGATGCCCAAAATTGATGAGTATTTTGTTAGGGAAACAGTAGATGCCAACTTTGGACAACCTTATGTAATGGTTCCATTATTTGCTGTTGAAGAAGTATTATTCAGCCACGCCGAAGCATTGTATTACACAGGCAATGTAGCAGGCGCTATTGCATTGCTGAATACATTTGCCAGCAGGCGTATTACAGCCTACAGTACAGTTACCCATAACATAACAGAAACCAAAATAAATACTGTGTTTCCTGAAGTAGCGGGAGAAACAACAAGCAAAAAATTACCAAGTGTAGTACAGGCTATTCTTTATTACAAAAGAATGGACTATGTGCATGAAGGCATGAGGTGGTTCGATGTGTTGAGGTATAAATTACCAGTAGATCATAATATTAAAAAAGGTGGTAGTGTACCGGATGAGCATATAATACTTACGCCAGATGACCCACGCAAAGTAATACAGCTTCCACAGTCATCACTACAGGCAGGCTTGGCACAAAATCCCCGTTAATACTTAAAAAAATATTTATATGAAATTTTTAAAATTCAGCTTTGCGATCATTATGGCTTCTTCTTTATTTGTTTCCTGCAAAAAAGAAGACCCACTGGGCCCACTGGAAAATATTTCTGGCTTAGGTGGTGATGAATGGGTGCAAACAGGCATTGACAAATGGATATACGATACACTTACTTTACCGTATAATATTAGTGTAAAATATAAATGGGACCAGGGAGAAATTGACCAGGACAAAACACTGGTGCCACCAGATGAAGCACAGGTGATCCCTGCAATGGATGCCATCAACAGGGTATGGATAAGAACTTACCTGGACCAGGCAGGTTTACAATTTGTGAGGAATATTGCGCCTAAGTTTTTTATATTGGTGGGAAGCCCTGCTTATGACCTTGGCTCAATAAAATTAGGTACAGCAGAAGGAGGCCGCAAAGTGGTATTATATGATATGAACAATTTCCGTATCAAAGGAATGCCTGGCTATAACGCTAATACAGATACAGCA
>JAZKGV010000090.1:0-20825 GCA_040385725.1 Bacteroidota bacterium
TCAAAAGAACTGTCATACAACGAGCCGAAGCAATATCCCAACGACATTACTGCGATCCATGGAAGTAAAGAGTAAGCAAAATTTACAGTATATCCATTGGTTATTTCAAAAGGCCTGCGTTCATGCAACATTGACCATAGCATGCTGCCATCAAAATGAATATTGTCTAAAAGATTGTGGCCAAAAATTATTATGCAACTGAGTAATGCAATAATTGTTTTTGGAAAATGAATTAAACCTGCCAGTACGATCATGCTTACGCCTAATGACCAGATTGTTTGCAAGCCGATATGCCTGTATTGTATATCGAATTTCCATCCAAAGGTTACGATCACTATTTCAACAAACACTAACCAAAGCCCACGCTTTAATAAGAAGACTGATAGAGCAGCCGGTGTTTTTCTTTTGCCGATCATAAAAGCAGAAAGCCCTGCTAAAAAACTAAAAGCCGGTGCACAAAAATTGGTGATAAACCGGGTGAAGAAAATAGGCCAGGTGGTTTGTGTGGGATCTGTTGGATCGAAGAAGAATGCCGGGTAGTGAAAATAATCTCTTACATGATCAAGCGCCATTATCACCATCACGAGGCCTTTCAAAAGGTCAATTGATTCTATCCGGAATTTAGCGATAGCTGTCAAGATTTTATTTTGCTTGTTCTAAAAAGTATTTTTCACCAAGACAGATGAAAAAATTATTGTGCACTGTTGTCATCCAGCATATCTGGTCTTCTGTCTTTTGTACGCTGCAGGCTTTGCTCTTCACGCCATGCTTCGATCTTTGCATGATTGCCGCTTAATAAAATGTCAGGCACTTTCCACCCACGGAATTCCTCCGGTCTTGTATAAACAGGTGGCGATAATAGATTATCCTGGAAAGAATCCGTTAATGCAGAGGTTTCATTATTCAATACTCCCGGAATCAGCCTGCCTATTGAATCCACTAAAACAGCCGCAGCCAATTCGCCGCCACTCAATACATAATCACCAATAGAAATTTCTTTGGTGATAAAATGATCTCTCACTCTCTGGTCAATGCCTTTATAATGGCCGCAGATGAGCAACAAATTATTTTTTAGTGAAAGTGTGTTGGCTGTTTTTTGATTGAAGGTTTCACCATCCGGCGTTAAGAAGATCACTTCATCATAGCTTGTATTTTTCTGCAGGCTTTCAATAGCGTTTACCAAAGGCTCGATCATCATTACCATGCCTGCGCCACCGCCAAACTGGTAATCATCTACCTGTGCTCTTGCATAAGTGGTATATTCTCTCAGGTTGTAAACATTTACTTCGAGAATGCCTTTATCTTTTGCTCTTTTCATTATGGAATGAGCAAAAGGGCTTTCTAACAAACCTGGCACAACTGAAATGATGTCAATCTTCATAATGCCCCAACCCCTAAAGGCGCTTTTGGTGTAAAATAATTGTTAGCTGTTTTATTCATTGCATGCTTCTTTTGTAATGTAAAAAATCACCTTTTAGGGGTTAGGGGCACCTTCCATAAATCCATCCAGATCCCTCTTATCTCTCTTGGTTGGCCTTCCCTGTTTGCTCATTCTTTTTCCAGTATGAAACACCGCTGCCTGAAATTGTATCCTGTCCAACTCTTCCGGCGGTGTAATATCTTCATAATGTTTAATGGCCTCTGAATATTGTACCCGGTGATCAAGCAATACTGTTACTTTTATCCGCCAGCGTTTAGCTTCTGTCTTCACTTCGTATTCATCGCCAACATTTACGGCCCTTGCCGCTTTTACATTATCACCGTTTAATTTTACTTTTCCATTATCACAGGCATCGCCAGCCTGGCTTCTTGTTTTAAAAAGCCTGATGCACCACAGGTATTTATCCAGCCGTAGTTTTTCTTTTTCCATTTTTAAAAATAAAAAACAGGTAATGTTTAGTTACCTGCTTTCAAAAGTAATTCTATTGTTGCATTGTTAAATGGTTGAATTGTTGATTGGTGTCTGCTGATTTAGGCACCCAACAATTTAGCAATAAAACAGTGTAACCATTTACTTCATCTCCGTAAAGAACTTATGGAAGTAAGGTATCGTTTCAATGCCTTTATAAAAATTTTCTAAATTAAATTTTTCATTCGGGCTATGCAGATTATCACTGTCTAATCCAAAGCCCATAAATACGATCTTAATGCCTAATTCTTTTTCAAACAATGCACAGATAGGAATACTTCCACCACCACGAACAGGAATTGGCTTTTTACCAAAAGTTGTTTCCATTGCTTTGGCAGCAGCCTGGTAGGCTTTACTGTCAATCGGGGTCATGTATGGTTCGCCTCCATGATGTTCAAATGCATTTACAGTAACAGATGCAGGTGCTATCTTTTTAAAATAGGCCAGCAATTTTTCTGTTATTTTTTCTGATGATTGATTAGGCACCAGCCTGGCAGAAATTTTTGCTGTTGCTTTGCTTGGTAAAACTGTTTTAGCACCTTCGCCCTGGTAGCCGCCCCAGATACCATTTAGTTCTATCGTTGGCCTGATGCCTGTTCTTTCATTGGTGCTGTAGCCTTTTTCTCCCCACAATTCTTTTACGCCCAGGTCATCACTGTATTCTTTTGCATCAAAAGGTGCCGCTGCCATCAGTTTTCTTTCTTCATCAGTTGATACCACTACATCATCATAAAAACCAGGAATGGTAATGTGATTGTTTTCGTCATGGCAACTGGCAATCATTTTTGATAAAATAGTAATGGGGTTTGCAACAGCACCACCATACACACCGCTATGCAGATCCCTGTTGGGGCCGGTTACTTCCACTTCAATATAGCTTAAGCCCCGAACACCAATATCAATACTTGGTGTATCTAAACTTATCATAGCGCTGTCGCTTATCAATATGCAATCTGCTTTCAGTAGTTCTTTATGCGACGCAACAAATTTTCCCAGGTTGGGAGAACCGATCTCTTCTTCGCCTTCAATACAGAATTTGATATTGTTTTGCAATGTGTTTGTTTGTATCAATGTTTCCAAAGCTTTCACATGCATATAAACCTGTCCTTTATCATCACAACTGCCACGGGCAAAAATTTTCCCATCAATTATTACAGGATCAAACGGGCCGCTCTTCCAGAGTTCTAATGGTTCTGCTGGCTGCACATCATAGTGGCCATACACCAGCACTGTTGGTTTGGATGGGTCAATAATTTTTTCTGCATACACCACAGGATGCCCATCGGTAGGATATATCTCCGCTTTATCAACACCAGCTTCAATCAAACGTTGCTTAACTGCTTCCGCACATTTTATCATATCCGCCTTGTTTTCGCTTTTAGCGCTGATGCTTGGTATGCGTAAAAGCTCAAGCAATTCGTTTAAAAAACGGTCTTTATTTTTTTCCTGGTAATCTTTCCAAACCTGCATATAATATTTTTTTAGAAGTGAAAATTTTGGGTGGTAAATGTAAGAGATTTTATGTTGCGGAGGATAGGAACGCTGATTAAACGGATATGGTAGATGATCACAGATTTTTCTTATCCGTTCTAATCAGTATTAATCTGATTCATCCGTGTTCCTATTCATCAAAATCTTTTGTGAAAGTGCGAAAGATTTTTTTGGTTGTGATAAACCCATTGGTATATTTGTCCCAGATTGATTGCCAATTTATCAGCCTTTGTTTTAGTTGTAACAAGCTTACCTCTATAGCAAAGGCTGAGTCCATTTCAGGATGCTTCGTCCGATAAAAAAGCGCTGAATGATCAGCGCCTTTACAAAATGTTTTTGAGTATTTACAGTTTGCCAAATGTTTCTGAAACAAAATCCCAGTTCAGTACTTTCCAGAAACCATCAATATAATCTGCCCTTTTGTTTTGATATTTTAAATAGTAAGCATGTTCCCACACATCAAGACCAATAAGCGGAGTGCCTTTTATTTCACTTGTGTCCATTAATGGGTTATCCTGGTTGGGCGTGGAGCCAATTTTTAATGCTTTGTCTTTATCAACATACAGCCATGCCCAGCCGCTGCCAAACCTCGCCTTGGCTGCATCGCTGAATTTTGTTTTAAAGGCATCCATAGAACCAAAACCTCCAGTGATGGCCTGGGCCAATTTATCAGAAGGCGCTGTAGTTTTTGGTGAAAGGGTTTTCCAAAACAATTCATGATTGTAATGGCCGCCGGCATTGTTACGCATTTTCATGCTGTACTTCGAAATATTTTTTAAAATATTTTCTATTACTTTTTCTCCTTCTAATTTTTCTTCATGTACTGCCTCATTCAGGTTTTTACAATATGCGGCAGCATGTTTGGTATAATGTATTTCCATTGTAAGTGCATCAATGGATGGTTCCAATGCATTGTAACCGTATGCCAGCGGCTGTTGCTTAAAAACCTCATGGATAACAGGCACCCTGTTTTTATCTGCTGCAAATAATTTATTTACCGAAGGGCCGGCAATGAGGGCACCAGCGGCAACGGTGGCAGATGATGTAATAAATTTTCTTCTCGATGTATTCTTCATAATCTAAAATTTAAGATGATAAATTTAACCAATCTCTTTGGTACGTCTTAACCTGTTTGCAATAGGTACAAATAATTTGCCAATACTTTTAAAAAGGCGGTAATAAGCTTCTTTATTGAACAGTTGTGAATCATGCATGGCTTTATAAGTAATAAATGCACCGACAGGTATCAGGACAATCACTGCCATCCACATACCAAAGAAAACAGATGTGATGTTTTCTTTCGCAAATTTTTCGCCAAAAATATTCAGCAGGTGAAACAGTATAAAGAAAATAATAGCCACTACCAATGGCATACCCAGCCCGCCTTTGCGGATGATGGAGCCAAGCGGTGCCCCAATAAAAAATAGCACCAGGCAGGCAAGTGAAAATGAGAATTTGCGGTGCCATTCAATGTTGGTGTACCTTGTTTCTAATTTTTTATTATCCCAATCAGCACCGGTAAACTGGTAAGTGTTTTTTAAAGAGTTGGTAAGGGTCACCGCCTGGGTAAACGCCATTTCCTTTAGAGAATCAGGTATAAGATCGGCAAATGTTTTTACTTTTTTTGAGGGAGCTACAGATCTCTTCCACACACTATCGGGCAGGTTATCATATTGAAGGCTGTTGGCTATTTCCCTGTTTAATTTTTTATGTACGCTGTCCTGCACTTTTCCTAATGAATCAAGTGTGCAGTTGAGCTGCCTTGTGGTAAGCATCCTGGCGTCATTTTGAAATACTGTGTCAGATGTTTTTCTTATTTGCAGCGATGATACATCAAACAGTTTTTTATATTCTTTAAAACCAACCCTTATAAATTCACTGGCAGTGTCAAAACTATTACCACGTTCCTGGTAACGGTAACCATTTTGCAAAGTAAATTCCAGGTAGCGTTTGTCAGGAGAAATACTCATTACTCCTTTTTCTGCCACAATGCTGTTATCCTGTAAAGCGTTTTGTATTTCAAATATCATCACATTGTGAATCGTCTTTTGGTCTTTATCTTTTTTACCTACCTTGATGGCATAGCCTGGTATTTGTGTATAAAACCTTCCTTCTTTCAGATCAAGCGCCGGTTTTTTATAAAAGATGTCGTAATACAATGTTTTAAACTGAAGATTGGCTATGGGTATCACGTTATTGGCAAAAAAGAAACTTACAATGCAGAGAAAGATGGCGAAAACAATAAGCGGCCGCATAAACCGCAGCAGCGAAATACCCGATGATTTAATTGCAACGAGTTCAAAACTTTCGCCGAGGTTGCCAAAAGTCATGATAGAAGAAATAAGTATGGCGATAGGGATTGCTAAAATGAGCAATGAGGCACTGGCATACCAAAGGAATTTGAATACAGTGAGAAGGTCAAGGTCTTTGCCCACCAGGTCATCAATATACTTCCACAGGCTTTGCATCATCAATATGAACAATGCAATAAAAAAAGTAATGATGAATGGCCCGATGAAAGCCTTGAAAACAAGTTTGTCTAATTTTTTTATCATACAGCCGGTGAAGGCAGTTATTTAAAAGTTATGTTTACACTGTAAGTGCAATAATAATGGATACAAAAATAGCCCTTTCTGCTAAGGAACTTGAACTGGTTTGCAATGCAGACTGGATTTTAACTAAACATGCACTGATACAAAAGGTATATGGTTTGTTTGGTGAAGTATTACTGGTAAACGAAAATTTTTTGAAAGCGGATAAAGATAATTTACCTGCTGAAGTGTTTATCAATCCGCCCAAAATATCCAGGGGAGAAAATTACAAGCTGCTTCCGTATGTAATGCTTGATTACCCAAGGTATTTCAATAAAGAGGATACCATTGCTATCCGTACTTTTTTCTGGTGGGGAAATTTTTTTAGTGTGAACCTCCAGCTAAGTGGCAGGTTTAAAACAAATGCCGCAGAAAGGCTTCATCAAAACTTTGAATGGCTGGCACAAAACGGTTACTATACCTGTGTAAATGAAGAGCCGTGGGAACATCACTTTGATGAGAACAATTTTGTACCGCTAAATACAATAGGTAAAAATGATTTTTGGGCTATGCTGCAACGTAAGCCCTTTATAAAACTGTCAAAAAAAATCCCTTTACAGCAATGGCAGGATGCCCCGGTGTTTATGGTGAAAACTTTTGAGGAACTGGCCGGATTAATAAGTAACCATTAAGCACCCAGGCGGTGAAACAGGTCTTTTACCTGGTATTCCCACAACTGGCTTTGGTCCTTTATCTCTTTTTTATCAGCAAAATCTTTTATGATAAGAATGGTTTGGTTGGTTACTTCCGACCGGTCAATGCTGAATTCAAAATATTCTTCTTTAGGAGACGTCATCCAGTGAAAACGCACAAGTTTGTCTTCTTCGTTTTCCATTAATTGGGCTTTATCTGTATTGCCATTCCATGAAAAACTGAAAATGCCGTCCCGCTCATCAACCTGGTCTGCAAACCATTCCTGTAAACCAGCCGGGGTCCTTAAAAATTCGTACAAGATCCTTGGAGAACACCTTACAGGATATTCCAGCGTATATAAAACTTTCTTACTCATCCCATTTAATTAATTCATTCTTCAATAGTGCAATAATAACAAATAAAATGTGGGAACAAAATATTTTCTCAACTATTTTTGTTTTACGATCAGTTGCCGAAAGTTAAACGGTTTAGTGCTTTGTCTCCTTTATCACTCCCGGGCAAATAATTTTTTTTCAGGTGTGAGAAAACGTTTACATTAGTCTAATGAAATTTCAATTTCTTTAAACACTAACCTGTGGATTGCCATATTAACTAACTTTCTTTAAAACCAAAGGCTTATGAGTATGCGACAGTTAAAAATAACTAAGTCCATTACCAATCGTGAGAGCCAGAGTTTGGAAAAATACCTGCAGGAAATTGGTAAGGTTGAATTAATTAATCCAGAAGAAGAAGTAAAGCTGGCCGTAAAAATAAAACAGGGTGACGAAAATGCCCTGGAACGGCTAACCAAAGCAAACCTCCGCTTTGTGGTATCAGTTGCCAAGCAATATCAAAACCAGGGGCTTACACTTGCAGATCTGATCAATGAAGGAAATGTAGGTTTAATAAAAGCAGCCCGCCGCTTTGATGAAACAAGGGGCTTTAAATTTATTTCGTATGCAGTGTGGTGGATACGGCAAAGTATATTACAGGCATTGGCAGAGCAATCAAGGATTGTACGGTTGCCTTTAAACAAAGTGGGATTAACCAACCGCATCAGTAAGGCATATTCACAATTAGAACAGGAATATGAAAGAGAGCCTACAGCTGATGAGATAGCATTTTTGCTGAATGTGGGTACCGAGGAAGTGTCTGCCACGCTGGGCGCTTCTGCAAGGCATGTAAGTATGGACCAGCCTTTTTCTGAGGGAGAAGATGGGTCCTTGATAGATGTGCTTGCTAATCCCAATGCGGAGGAAACAGATATACAAATGGTATTTTATGATTCTTTATCACAAGAGATCAACCGTTCTTTAAATACACTTACCGAAAGGCAAAAGGAAGTAATACGTTATTTTTTTGGTATTGGTGTTGACCATGCCCTGAGCCTGGAAGATATTGGCGAACGCTATAACCTTACCAGGGAAAGGGTAAGACAAATAAAAGATAAGGCGATCACCAAATTGAGGGCCGTATCGAGGTGCAAATTGTTAAGGCCGTACTTAGGCACATAGAATGTATATTTGCAAACTTATTTTTGAGTGAACCATTTGGTTCACTCTTTTATTATCACACAATAACTAAATAAAGAAAAAGTGTTTAATTCTTTAAGTGAAAAATTAGAATCCGCCTTTAAAAACCTGAAAGGCGAGGGCCGCATTAATGAGCTCAATATTGCCAATACAGTAAAAGATATCCGCAGGGCATTGGTGGATGCGGATGTGAACTATAAAATAGCGAAAGAGTTTACAGATAGAGTAAAGGAGAAAGCACTTGGTTCAAAGGTTTTACTGGCAGTAAACCCGGGCCAGCAGATGGTGAAAATTGTGCAGGATGAATTGACGGAATTAATGGGCGGTACGGAAAGTGATTTTAACATCACCGGCAATCCTGCTATTATTTTAATTGCAGGCTTACAGGGTAGTGGTAAAACAACTTTTAGTGGAAAACTGGCTAATTATCTTAAAACAAAAAAAGGAAAATCCCCCTTGCTGGTGGCAGCAGATATTTACCGTCCTGCGGCGATTGACCAGTTGGAGGTGTTAGGCGGGCAAATTGGCGTGGATGTGTATGCAGAGAGAGAAAATAAAGACGCTGTTTCTATTGTACAGAATGCCATTAAAGAAGCAAAATCAAAAAATAAAAATGTGATCATCATAGATACCGCAGGCCGTCTGGCTGTGGATGAAGTGATGATGACTGAAGTAGCCAATATTAAGGCAGCTATCAACCCACAGGAAATATTGTTTGTGGTAGATAGTATGACGGGGCAGGATGCGGTAAATACCGCTGCGGCATTTAATGAGCGCCTTGATTTTAGTGGCGTGGTATTGACAAAATTAGATGGTGATACAAGAGGTGGTGCGGCACTTTCAATCAAATACACTGTAAACAAACCCATCAAATTCAGCAGCAGCGGCGAAAAAATGGAAACGCTGGATGTGTTTTATCCGGAAAGGATGGCACAACGTATTTTGGGCATGGGTGATATTGTGAGCCTTGTTGAAAAAGCACAGGAACAATTTGATGAAGCCGAAGCAAAAAAACTGGAGAAAAAGATCCGTAAGAACCAGTTTGACTTCGAGGATTTTAAGACCCAGCTACAGCAGATAAAAAAAATGGGCAACCTGAAAGACCTGCTGGGTATGATACCGGGCGTTGGCAAGCAGGTAAAAGACCTGGACATAAATGATGATGCTTTTAAAGGCATTGAAGCCATGATAAATTCAATGACACTGGAAGAAAGAAGAAACCCAGATGTTATTAACCCAAACCGTAAACTGCGTATTGCAAAAGGCAGTGGTAAGGATATTGCTGAACTGAACCAGTTTTTAAAGCAGTTTGAGCAAATGAAGGATATGATGAAGATGATGAACAAAATGCCCATGGGCCGCAGCATGCCGGGAATGATGGGGAAAAGATAATAATACTCCATATTCAGGAACTAATAAGAAGCCCCAAACGGGCTTCTTATTTTTACCAGATAGTTGTACTTTTATTTCTACAAGCAGCAACCTTTTATAACCATTGCCCGATAATACTGCTGACCAGTAAAGAGAAAAGTATTTTAAGGCTAATTACAAAACAGGATACTTTGCCAGAGCGGCAGCAACTCAAACATATCATTCAGGGTTGCGTACAAGCAAGCAGGCAGAGCCAGAAAGAGTTTTATCAACTCTACTATGGCTTTGCAATGGGTATTAGTATGCGTTATTGTAATACACATGACGATGCTATGGAAGTGGTGAATGACAGCTTCCTTAAAATTTTCCGCACACTTCCACAGTTTCAGCCCCGGCACGAAAATTTTGAAGCATCCCTGATGGGCTGGATGAAAAGCATCATCGTCAATACAGCCATAGACCATTTCCGGAAAAACAAGAACAATTATTTAGTAGGCGACATACAGGAAGAGCACCTGGAAATGACGGATGCCGTAGCTACGGCCATTGACCGGATGAGTTATAAAGAAATTATAGAACTGGTACAGCAGTTATCGCCGGGCTACAGGGCAGTATTCAATTTATATGTTATTGATGGATTTAAGCATGAGGAAATAGCAAGGCAGTTAAATATTTCGGTGGGTACATCAAAATCAAATCTTGCAAAGGCAAGGGTCAATATTCAAAAGATGCTTAAAGAAGCAAACCTTAAATTTTATGAACAGCAAAAAGCAGTTTGACCATATTGAAGAGAGGATAAAGCAGGCTGCTGAAAACAACCTGCCAGCTTTTGATGAAAAAGGTTGGCAATTGATGGAAGCAAAGCTTGATAATGAGAATAAAAAACGCAGGCCGTTTTTGTGGTGGATCGTATTGCCATTGCTGATAGCAGGTGCTTGGGGCGGCTATCAGTTATTAAAAACATCTCCATCTGGTAAAGAGATCGCAAAAGTAGTGGCAGCGGAAAAAACAACAGGCAAACAGCACGACAAAGCAATAGCAAACCCAGGTAGCGAAAAAGTTGATATGGTGGATGAGAATAAAAATGACAATACAGTTGTTATCAATAATGACCTGGATGAAACAAATATTGAAACACCCGAAAACAAAAACAACAGTAAATTAAATACAGCCGGCAGCAGAATATTTACAGGTAAAGCCAATGATGGAAAGGCTCAATTGTTTCATCCTGGAAAAATAAAAGGAAAAAACAATGGTAAAATAGCTTCACAGGTTTCAGGCGGCTCAATTGATGATGTGGTGGCTGGTAAAGAAGATGCTGCGGATGTAAAAAGCAGTATTGTAAAAGGAGATGAAAATGCAGCAGGTAAACCTGTGAATGATGTAGAAAATATTGCCACTAATAAAGAACCTGTAATAGAAAAGCCCAAGCCGGCAGTGCAACAAAATGCTGATGATAAAAAATTGCCGGAAGTAGCGAAAGAAGAAGTAAAAGTGGAAAAGAAAAAAGCGGAAAAAGAAAAAGATAAAAAATCAAATAAGGGCTTTTACATTTTGGCAACTGGCGGTACAGATGCAGGCGGCACAAAGTTATTTTCCTACTCCAATTGCAGCATTAAACCCAAATATGGTATGGGCGTTGGGTACCAATTTGGAAACAGGATCAGTGTGCAAACAGGTTTTTATGCAAGCAGCAAAAAATATGTAGCCGGAAAAGCTGATTACGCAACCAAGCCTGATCCTTACTGGGATTACCTTACAAAAGTAAAAGCAACCTGTCTTATTTATGAAATGCCCCTTACTGTAAAAGTTGATCTGATAAGAAAGCCATCCTTTACCTTTTATGGTACAGTAGGCTCTTCCTATTACATTATGAAAACAGAGGATTATGATTATGTGTACAACTACTATGGACAGGAGCATGAATATGCATGGAAATATACCGGCAACAAACATTTATTTTCTACGCTCAATTTCTCCATTGGGATAGAGAAAAAAATATCAAATAAATTTTCTTTGCTTGCCGAGCCTTCATTTGGTATGCCGCTAAAAGGTGTGGGTGATGGAAAAGTAAAATTGTATTCTTCTGCATTGCAGGTGGGGCTGAAATACCATTTTTTTAACAAGCAGTAACCAGGGATTTTTGCCTGGAAAAAATTATCGCTGTTAATTTGAAAATGCAAGCACTTTATGCAGGATTAATTACCAAACTGCACGCCCGATTTTATCCTGCTCAGCAAAAGATTATAGCAACTTCTTACAAGCCTGTCTGCTACCTGCGAACGGGTGGGATTTGTTATGTTGCTGCTGTTATTGATCAACGTCCAGTCAGAAGGTTCCAATGCTCTTTTGTCTCCGGTGTAAGTAGCGGTTTCAATTTTCCAGTTATCATAGCCGGGAAAGCGGTCATACAATAAATTTTGCCCCGTGGCCTGGTCGTAAATGCGGCATTCTAAAGTAGCCCTGCTTTGCATATACCTTTTGGTTACATACACTTTTGCATATACAGTTGAATAGATGGGCTGCGGCGGATTTGATTTTGTAGAACCGGTTTGTACCTGTGTACTCCTGTTGATAGTATAGCGGTCATTAAATGCCTGCCCAACATACAACTCTGTAAAGTTTAATTCAACGATCCTGTCTGCCCTTATCCTCCTGTTATTAGCATCAATATCACTGTAAAAACGTGTATCGCTGTACGATTGATTGTTAAGATCATTAATGATCTGCTGCTGTAGCCAGTCGTTTTGAAAACCCCAGTAATTCCAGTCATAATTGTAATAATTGGCTGCCCTCACAATTACTTTAATGGTTGCCCTGTCAAGTGCTTCTGTCATCAATGTCCGCACATTTTCATAGCCGGGCAGCACCCTGTTGGCTTTGTTGAAATAATCATAAGCGCTTTTTGCGGCCTGCCGGTTGTCATAGGTCATATATTCAAGCCCCTGGTTATAATATTCTTTGGCGGCATTATTCTTTGCTTTTATAATTTCCACAGAAGGGTCCCATAGATCGGCCACTACTTTTTTTGCCGCAGGCAATGCACTGATCTGCTCATACATCTGTTGCATCACGCCATATTCTTTTACCAAGTTCATATACCTGTCTCCCGGTGGCAGAGTGCTGTAATTGGCTTCATTCAGCGCCTTTCTTTTGTCGAGGGCAGTTTTATAGGCACCAGGTAAAAGGTCGATCGCTTCTTTATCTGCAGCATTTTTTTGCAGCCGTTCCAGCAGTTCAAAAACGGTTTTATCCTCCGGGGTATAATACTTTTTGAGTTTGTTTGAGCTGCCGCAACTGCACAAATAAAGTACCGCCAGTATGCACAAAATTTGCTTCATAGATCGTTTTTTGGTGAAATTACCTGTGGCTTTTTAGAAGTATTGTAAATATAATAAAGATAAACGCTGCTGTCACTGAATAGTTTCACCAAATATTTGGATATTGTTGTGTGGGTTATTATCTTCGCCGTCCCTTGTTTAAGGTGGAATTAAACCCGATTATGTAACCCAAAAAAATGTCTATTTTTTATGGCTGTTAAAATGAGACTGCAACGCCATGGCTCTAAGAAGAGGCCATTCTACTTCATCGTAGTAGCAGATGCAAGAAGCCCACGTGATGGCAAATTCATTCAAAAACTTGGTACGTACAATCCGCTGACCGTTCCGGCTACCATCCAGATCGATCGTCAAAAAGCATTGGACTGGTTGCACAAAGGTGCTCAACCAACCGATACTGTACGCCGCATCCTTTCTTTTAAGGGTGTATTGTATTTGAAACATTTGCTTCGTGGTGTTACCCTTGGTTTGTTTGATGAATCAGTTGCCATGCAGAAGTTTACTGTATGGACCTCTGAACATGATACCCATGTAGCGAAGCGCCATGCTGCCCACAAAAAAGCAAGAAGGGACGACCGCAATCAACCTGTCGTAAGAAAGGTTGAAACTGCAACTGCTCCTGAAGCTCCGGCGGCTCCGGCAGAAGAAGCAAAAACAGAAGAATAATAATCTCTGTGAAGAAATTCTTTAAGCAATCTCTTTTTGGGGGTTGCTTTTTTTATTCGTCTCAGTACTCAGTACTGAGTACTAAGTACTAAGACATGAATCAATATTTTAAAATAGGAAAGCTTGCTGCCAGCCATGGTTTAAACGGCGATATCGTTCTGCAGCACAGCCTCGGCAAAAAAACCTCCTTAAAAGGCCTGGAAACAATTTTTGTAGAAGAGGGGAAGGATAATTTTATGCCTTACTTCATTGCATCGGCTTCAATAAAAAATGATAAAGAAGTTTTTATAAAGATCGAAGGCATTGATACAAAGGAAACGGCCCGTAAACTCACTCCTAAAGAAGTATGGATAACAGAAGATGACTTTAAAAAATTTGCTGCCAAGTCTTCACCCATTTCAATGCTTGGTTTTCATTTGATAAACGATGATGACGAAGACCTGGGAGAGATACTCGAAGTAATTGAACAGCCACACCAGATCTTGTGTTCTATTTTATTAGATGGTAAAGAAGCATTGATACCCATTCATGATGAATCGCTGGATAAGATCGATAAGAAAAACAGGAAAGTGTTTGTAACACTACCTGATGGCTTGCTGGATATTTACCGCTGATAAATTTTGTACCTTGGTAATGTGAATACAGTTCCTCAACGCATAGTAGCCCATTTTGATTTAGATTCTTTTTTTGTTTCAGTGGAGGTTTTAAATGATCCTTCACTGAAGGGTAAACCCGTGTACGTAGGTGGCCACGACAGGGGAGTGGTAGCAGCCTGCAGCTATGAAGCAAGAAAGTTTGGCATTCATTCGGGCATGCCCAGCAAACAGGCAAGATTGCTTTGTCCGCAGGCTATTGCATTAAGAGGAACGAGGGGAGAGTACACCCGTTACTCCAGGTGGGTCACACAGATCATTGCGGCCAAGGCACCGCTGTTTGAAAAAGCATCTATTGATGAATTTTACCTTGACTTAACAGGCATGGAAAAGTTTTTTAATCCACTGCAATGGACAATTGATCTGCGTAAACAAATAATGGATGAAACAGGTTTGCCAATCTCCTTTGGCTTATCATCCAATAAAATGATGGCGAAGATTGCTACCAACGAAGCTAAGCCCAACGGTTACCTGCAAATACCTTTTGGAAAAGAAAAAGAATTTTTAGCGCCATTGATGGTGGACAAAATTCCGGGTGTGGGTGAGCATACACATGCTGTATTAAAATCAATGGGTATTTATACCATCGGCGACATTAATAAGTTTACTGTTGATGAACTGGAAGAGAGAATTGGTAAATGGGGTATTGACCTGTGGCATAAAAGTTTTGGTATCCACAACAGCGAAGTGCACCAATATCATGAAGCAAAATCCATCTCTTCTGAAAATACTTTTGAAGAAAACAAAACCGATATTGATTTTCTAATGAGTGAAATTGTAAGGCTCACAGAAAAAATTGCTTTTGAATTGCGGCAGGATGGAAAAACAGCAGGTTGTATAGCGGTAAAAATCCGTTACCCTGATTTTGAAACCTCCTCCAAACAAACAACTGTTCCCTATACCTCTTCCGATGATGAAATAATTCCTGTTGCCAAAAAACTCTTTCATCAGTTATATAAAAAAGGGCAACCGGTAAGATTACTCGGAGTAAAGCTGAGTGAACTTACCAATGAAGCTATCCAGGCAGACCTGTTTGAAAATAAAGAGAAGAAAACAGATCTGTACAAAGCGATTGATGATGTGAAGAACCGGTTTGGGAAATTGAAAATTAAAAGGGCTTCATCTAATTAATAGAATATAGCCTTCCTTATAAAGTAAAGCGATAATATACCCTTCTATCCACATACCAACCATGCCGACATTTTCGTTACTTTGCAGGCTTCAAAAAACAGGGCAAAAAAGCTGGTTTTTAAGCATTAATGTGGTTTTTTTCATCAAACAGCAGTCTTAACAGTACTAAATAAGATAAAAATATGTGTGGAATTGTAGGATACACAGGTCCAAGAGAAGCTTACCCTATTGTAATTAAAGGATTGAAAAGACTGGAATACCGTGGCTATGATAGCGCTGGTGTGGCCTTGTTGAATGGCGGCCTCAAAGTGTATAAAAAGAAAGGCAAGGTGGCCGACCTGGAAGAATCAGTAGTTGGTGCCGACCTTCATTCTCATATTGGCATCGGCCATACAAGATGGGCCACTCACGGCGAACCAAACGACCGTAATGCACATCCTCACCGCAGTGCCAGTGGTAAATTGGCCATGATACATAATGGCATTATTGAAAACTATGCCCAACTAAAAAAGGACCTTCTTAATAAAGGCTATTCATTCAGCAGCGATACGGATACTGAAGTATTGCTGAATTTTATAGAAGATATAAGAAAGAACAATGAGTGCAGCCTGGAAGAAGCAGTACGCATTGCACTGAAGAGAATAACAGGCGCTTATTGTATTTTATTAATTGATGAAGACGATCCACAAACAATTATTGCCGCAAGAAAAGGAAGCCCGTTGGTGATTGGTGTAGGTAAAGGCGAACACTTTTTGGGTAGTGATGCAAGCCCTATGCTGGAATACACAAAAGAAGTGGTGTATGTAAACGATTACGAATTGGCGATATTAAAAAACCTGGGCAACGAAACCATCACCCCATTTATTACAAAGCTGGATATGGAACTGGCAGCTATTGAAAAAGGCGGCTATGACCATTTTATGCTGAAAGAAATTTTTGAACAACCTACCACCATTCATGATTGTTTACGTGGACGTATAGATGCTTCACAAGGCATCATCCGTATGAGTGGCGTGCAGAATAATATTGAGGCGTTTAAAAATGCCAAACGCATTATGATCGTGGCTTGCGGTACAAGCTGGCATGCAGGTTTGGTAGCTGAATATATTATTGAAGAGCTTTGCCGCATACCGGTGGAAGTGGAATATGCTTCTGAATTCCGTTATCGCAATCCTGTTATCAATAAGGGAGATATTATTATCGCTATTTCTCAAAGTGGTGAAACGGCAGATACATTAGTGGCCATTGAAAAAGCAAAAGAGCAAGGTGCCATCATTTTCGGAATTGTAAATGCAGTGGGTTCGTCTATTGCAAGGCTTAGCCATGGCGGTGCTTACACACATGCCGGCCCGGAGATTGGCGTAGCAAGCACTAAAGCTTTTACCGGCCAGTTGGCAGTGCTTACCATGATGGCTTTAAAAATTGCAAAAGAAAATAACAGCATAACAGACGAACGTTTCCGTCATTTATTATTTGAACTGGAAGCAGTGCCTGAAAAAGTAGAAGCAATATTGAATAATGCCGCAGCAGTAAAAGTAATTGCTGAAAAATATAAAGATTCTTTTAATGCCTTGTACCTTGGCCGTGGCTACAATTTCCCCATTGCTTTGGAAGGTGCATTAAAATTGAAAGAAATTTCTTACATACATGCAGAAGGTTATCCTGCTGCTGAAATGAAGCATGGTCCGATTGCCCTGGTTACAGAAACATTGCCCGTAGTATTTGTTGCAACTAAAGATGCCTACCACGAAAAGATTGTAAGCAACATGCAGGAGATAAAAGCCCGTAAGGGAAAAGTAATTGCTGTTATTACCGAAGGCGATGAAGTAATTCCCGGTATTGCAGACGATGTGTTTTATGTGCCGCCTGCAGATGAAATTATTGCACCGATGTTAAGTGTGATACCAATGCAGTTGCTTTCTTATTATGTAGGTGTGGCAAAAGGTTATAATGTGGATATGCCGAGGAATTTGGCGAAGAGTGTAACAGTAGAATAATTGAAAATTGATAATGGATAATTGAAAGTTTTTTCAAATCATACCATTCTTTTTTATTTGCCGCGATAATTATTATCTTGAATTTTATTAGCATGGATATTTTTATTGGGAGTTTTTCATTTTCAATTTTCCACTATCAATTAGTTTCATGAACATCATCAAAAAACATCCTGTAAACGAACTGGGCTATAATTTTATAGAACCCCAATATCTCCCCAAAGGAAAAGATGAATACTACCTGCGTTTTGAACAAAATCCAGGTCATAAAAATTACCGCAATCTCACTGCTGCAGAAATAGATGTATTGCTTCGTAATCGCAATACTTCGGACAATTGGGATAAAATTCTTGTTTCAAAATTCTTCAGGCCGGAGTTAGTGAAGAACTGTGAGTTTCATGGCCTCATCCGCATTGGTAAATTAGAACCCTACTACCTGGAGTTTCATAATTTAAGAATGCCCGTTGGTTTATACAATTGCAAAATTATCAGTTGTGATTTTGGCGATAATGTAAGCATTGATAATGTAAATTATTTAAGCCACTACATTATTGGTAATGAAGTAATGATTGCTAATGTGAACGAGCTGGCGTCAACCGATAAAGGAAAATTTGGCAATGGTATTTTAAGTGATGGCGAAACAGAAAAGCAAAGGGTGGTGATGGAGCTTTGCAATGAGAACGGTGGCAGGCGTGTGATGCCCTTTGATGGTATGTTGCCCGGTGATGCCTATTTGTGGAGCAAATACATTGCAGATGAAGAACTGATAAATAAGTTTATAGAATTCACTGATAAAAAGTTTGACAGCAGGCGTGGCCGCTATGCAGAAATCGGCGACAGAACGGTGATCAAGAGTTGTAAGATCATTAAAGATGTAAAAATTGGAACTGATGCGTATTTGAAAGGCGCTAATAAATTAAAGAACCTCACTATTAAAAGTGATGAAGACCGCACTTCACAAATTGGCGAAGGTTGTGAATTGGTGAATGGTATTATTGGTTATGGCTGCAGGATTTTTTATGGAGTAAAGGCGGTGCGTTTTGTAATGGCATCACATTCGCAATTAAAATATGGTGCAAGACTCATCAATTCTTATCTCGGTAACAATTCCACTATTTCCTGTTGTGAAGTGTTGAATTCATTGATATTTACTGCTCATGAACAGCACCACAATAATTCGTTTTTATGTGCAGCATTGATAATGGGCCAGAGCAATATTGCAGCAGGCGCTACCATCGGCAGCAACCACAACAGCCGCAGCCCGGATGGTGAAGTAGTTGCCAACCGTGGTTTTTGGCCAGGCTTGTGCGTTAGTTTAAAACACAATTCAAAATTTGCCTCCTTTACTATTTTAGCAAAAGGCGACTATCCTGCTGAACTGAATATTCCTGTGCCTTTTAGTTTGGTTAATAATGACGTAAGCAATAACAAATTGGTAGTGATGCCCGGCTACTGGTTTATGTACAATATGTATGCGTTGGAACGCAATGCATGGAAATATATGGACAGGGACAGGCGTACAGACCGCATTCAGCATATTGAATGTGATTACTTAGCGCCAGATACCATCAATGAATTATTCAGTTCGCTGCAACTGCTGCAGTCTTTAGCAGTAGATGAAAAAGGTGTGGCCGAAGCAAAGGGATGGGAGAATACTTCCCGTAAAACAGAGATCATTAAAGTGCCGCAAAGTATTACATTGTTTAAAGAACTGGTGCAGTATTATGGTGTGATGGAAATTGTAAAACATATCCGCCAGCATAAATTTGCTTCTTTTGATGAATTGAAAAAAACATTGTCGGCTAAAGTGCAGCGTAGCCAATGGCTGAATGTTGGCGGCCAGTTAATGATGATGGATGATGTAAATAAGTTTATCCGCTCTGTAAAAGCTGGCAAAATAAATGACTGGAGCAGTGTGCATGATTTTTACCGTAAACAGGGAGAAGTGTATGAAACAAATAAACTGCACCATGCATATACTTCTTTGTTAGAAATATTGAACATTACACCAAAACAATTCACGCCCGTTTTATTAAAACAATTACTACAGCAGTTACTTACCACCCGTGAATGGATGTGCAAAGGTATCTATGAGTCAAGGGCGAAGGATTACACCAATCCGTTCCGCACAATGATATATGAAACAAATGAGGAAATGAATAAAGTACTCGGCCGTTTGGAGGATAACAGTTTTATTCAGCAGCAAATGGGCGAGCTGGATAAACTGAAGAAGGAAATTAAAACAGTCAGCAGAAAGTTTTCACTCTAAACCTATAAGGTTTTGCAGCGCTGCTTTGCCGTGTGGTATACCTTATAGGTTTTACTTCCAGTCCATCAGTTCCACCAGCGTTTTCTTTTCTAAAATCTTAAGTGTGGCGTCCCTTGTTTGCACCATGGCCTTATTAAGGCCGCAGGTGGCTTCATCGCAATCCTTGCATTTCTCATAAAAGTTGATGCTTACACAGGGAATCAATGCTATTGGCCCGCCAACAAGGCGTATGGCTTGGGCAAGTGTTGTCTTTTTAGGGTGATTTATCAGGAAATAGCCTCCGCCTTTGCCTTTCTTGCTGTCCAGCACACCATTTTGTTTCAGTTCCAGCAGGATGGTTTCTAAGAATTTGATAGGGATTTTCTTTTTTACAGAGATCTCTGAAATTAAAACCGGCCCTTCCCCGTATTTGGCAGCCAGGTAACCAAGTGCTTTCAGTGCATATTGCGTCTTCTTTGATAACATGGCGAAAAGTTAAGAAAAATCCTGATAGCTATCGGGATAAAAAATAAAAATCAAAAGCCTACCAACTTTGTAGACTAATGACTATATTTGCCTTCTAAAATTTACCATTATGAGTTTACGTCTTGGGGATATTGCTCCCAATTTCAAAGCAAAAACGTCTTTAGGCGAAATTGATTTTTATGAATACCTCGGTGATTCATGGGGAATTTTGTTTTCACATCCTGCTGATTATACGCCTGTTTGTACCACCGAACTGGGCCGTACTGCAGCATTGAAAGAAGAATTTGCAAAACGTAATGTAAAAGTGCTGGCATTGAGTGTTGACCCTGTTGATAAACATCTTGGCTGGATCGGCGATATTAATGAAACACAAAACTGCACTGTTGATTTTCCTATTATTGCTGATGATGACAGGAAGGTTTCTGAGCTGTATAGTTTTATTCATCCCAATGCTTCGGCAACTGCCACCGTTCGTTCATTGGTAATTATTGCACCAGATAAAACGGTAAAGCTGATCATCACTTATCCTGCTTCTACCGGAAGAAATTTTGTGGAAGTATTAAGGGTGGTTGATTCTTTGCAATTGACTGCTAATTACAGTGTGGCTACTCCGGCTAACTGGAAACACGGAGAAAATGTAATCGTGGTGCCTGCAGTAAGTACCGAAGATGCGATAAAGAAATTCCCTAAAGGTGTAGAGATCGTAAAACCATATTTGCGTTATACGCCACAGCCGAACCTGGATTAATAAATAATTCTGATCTTACTATAAGCCGCTCCCC
>JAZKGV010000090.1:20835-43480 GCA_040385725.1 Bacteroidota bacterium
TTTGGTTATCCATTTTACTTTTACCAAAGAATAAACTTTTTATGAAGAATAAACTATTACTGCTGGTTTTGTATATACTGTATTGCACCCTTTGCAATGCACAATTACAGATCATTTCAAGTGTAAGGCTTGATGAACTGAAATTGAAAATGCCTGTTGATTCAGTAAATAAAGTGCTTGGCACCAGCCTGCAGGTAAAGGTATCTAAGTATGAGTTCTCTACTGACACAATGTGGACGATGTACAAAGGAGATTCGGTACGATTGGTTTTCAACAGGTATATCACTGAAAAGAAACAGGTGGAAACCAGTTTGCAGAATATTTATTCAGCGGCTAAAACGCTTAAAACAAAAAGTGGCATTAAGCATGGCGACAGCAAGTTCGATATCATTAAGAAATTAGATGGAAGTACAATGCGTATTGCGCCTGATTGGTTTTTTGAAAATGCGCCGGATAAAAAATTACGTAGTGCTGTAGTGTTGTATGATTACGACAATTACAGCATTGTTATTTTTCATTTTTATAATAACCTGCTGTATGCATTTGAATGTGCTTATACACCGGATGCGGAATAATTATTTATTCTTCTTCATCTGCTGTATCAATGCCCTTATATCCTTCGGCAACTCTGCAGTCAGATCAAAATTATTTCCATTAGCATCTGTAAACTTCAATTCATAAGAGTGTAAAGCCACACGGTCTACTATCGGCCTTTCTTCCTCTTTTTTGCTGAGGTTATACTTCTTTTTTATAGAAGATAAACGGATAGCTGTGCCATCACCATACAAAGGATCACAGGCAATGGGATGCCCGATATTTTTTGCATGAACACGTATCTGGTGTGTTCTTCCTGTATGTATCCTGAATTTTACTAAGGAATATTTTCCAAAAGTTTCCTGCACTTCATAATCTGTCAATGATGGTTTGCCTTTTCGGTTTACCGTCATCAATCCTTTTTGTATAGGATGTTCCATTATGGCACCATCAATACTTCCACTGTTTTGCGAAGGTGTTCCATGCACCAGGCCGAGATAATATTTCTCTACCGTTTTTTCCTCAAAGGCTTTGGACAAATATTTATGTGTGGCTTCGTCTTTGGCAAATAAAATAATACCGCTGGTTTCTTTATCCAACCGGTGTACGGTAAATATGGAGCTATATTTTTCAATCAATATATCTTTCAGTGAGATCTCTGACTGTGTACGGTCTGGAATGGACAACATTCCTGCAGGTTTGTTTACTGCAACAAAATGTTCATTCTCAAAAATGATGTCGATATTCTTTTTCACGGAAACTGTAGTCTATTATTTTTTTGCTTTAACAGCAGTTTTTTCTTTAGCAGGAGGTTTTTCTTTTCCCGGAGTTTTTTTATAAGAAGCGTTCATATACTTCAGTAATCTTACTTCTTTCTCACTCAAAAAACGCCATTTGCCTCTTTCCACATTTTTCTTGGTCAGGTTAGCATACATCACCCGGTCAAGTCCTTTTACATCATAACCCAATGATTCAAAAATGCGGCGAACGATACGGTTGCGGCCGCTGTGTATCTCAATGCCAACAACAGATTTATCCCGTGCATCTGCATAGGCTAACGTGTCTGCTTTTATTTCACCATCTTCTAATTGTAAGCCGTTCAATATTTTTTCAAAATCAGCTTTTATCAACGGCTTGTCTAATTTAACCTCGTAAATTTTAGTGATATTATAACTGGGATGCGATAGTTTTTGTGTCAGTTCTCCATCATTGGTAAACAATAAAACACCAGAAGTATTCCTGTCTAACCGGCCAATAGGGTACACCCTTTCGGTAGTGGCAGCCCTTATCAGTTGCAGTACTGTTTTTCTTCCCTGCGGATCATCTGTGGTAGTGATATAATCTTTGGGTTTATTTAACAGTATATAAACAAGGTTCTTTGTAACGAATAATTTTTTGCCATTGCAGAAAACTTCATCCTTATCACTTACTTTAAAAGCAGGTTCTTTTATTAGCACGCCATTCACTTTCACTTTTTCTGCTTTTATATATTCCACAGCTTCCCTTCTGCTGCAAACACCGCAATGAGCCAGGTATTTATTCAGCGGCATATCAGCACCAGCTGTTGCAGCTTTCACAATTTTTGGTGCAGATGGATGTGTGATTTTTCGTTCCGGATTTGGATTATCTGCGACCGGAGCAACAGTGGTTTTTGAAGTAATTGCTTTACTGACAGGCGTATTCAACGCTGCTTCTCTTTCGGCCGCCTTCATTTTTCTTTTTTCTTCGTAAAATTTATCGATAGCAGTGGCTCTTTCTTTTTTGGCCTTCTTTTTTTTCTGCCGGTGCTCTTCTTTAATTACGCTGTTCTTTTTCTTTGGGACAAATTTCTGAAAATACGATTGAGCCATTTTTGAAGTGTTTTGCTGTTATTTCAACAGTAGTGAACGGCTAAGGTACAACTTTTAGCCTTTGCGGTGGTATTTCCCACTAAGGCACAAAGTACACGGGCGGCTTTCCAGGTTTCCTTTGTGGGATAGAAATTCAAATTTAGCTGCCAGTTTTCCTTTAAAGTAAATACAATACTTTTGTTACAAACAAAGCGGAATGGTTTTTGTCAAAAATAAAGACATGAAAAAAATAGTTTTTATCAGCGCTTCATTATTAGCACTTGGAACAGCAAAGGCACAAATAACAATTAACGATTCAACTAATAAAGGAAAAGTGACTATCATAAAGGACAGCCGTATTGATGTGCTGGAAAAAAAAGAAGCAGGATTTAATGAGGCCATGAACTTATTGCCAAAAGCGGGCAGAGGTTACCGCCTGATGGTATTAAGTACAAACGACAGGCCACTGGCAATGAAAGTGAGAGGGGCGTTATTACAACGTTACCCCGATCAAAAAATTTATATGGTCTTTCAACCACCAAATATCAAACTTAAGTTTGGAGATTATATTGAAAAAGCAGACGCTGAAAACGTACGAAAGGATATGCTGAAGAACAAGATAGTTACCGGCAATATTTATATTGTTCCGGACAAGATTGAAATAAAACCTGATAAAAATAATAACGGTGATAAGTGATCAGTTACCAGTGATCAGTTTAAAAGAAACCCAATCAGCAAGTAATACTTTTTATAGTGAGTGATTTTTTACAGCAACACATAAAAGATCTGGCAAAAAAATATGCAGCGGAATTTATTGAAGTGCGCCATCATATACACGCCAATCCTGAATTAAGCTACCAGGAATTTGAAACCTCGAAATTCATCCAGCAAAAACTGTCTTCTTTTAATATTCCATTTGAAGTAAAAGCTACAACAGGCGTTATTGGTTTGATAAAAGGAAAAAACCCCGGCAAACGGGTGGTGGCATTAAGAGCGGATATGGATGCATTGCCCATAGCCGAACAAAATGATATTCCATACAGATCAACAAAGCCCGGTATAATGCATGCCTGCGGACATGATGTACATACTTCCTGTTTGCTGGGTGCTGCAAAAATTTTAAGTGAATTAAAAGACGAGTGGGAAGGAACTGTGAAATTAATTTTTCAACCGGGTGAAGAAAAAAACCCCGGTGGAGCCAGCATATTGATAAAAGAAGGTGTGCTGGAAAATCCTGCGCCACGAAGTATTTATGCTTTGCATGTACATACTACATTGCCAATGGGCAAATTGAGTTTTCGTGGTGGTATGGTAATGGCAAGCGCTGATGAAATTTATATCACTATCAAAGCAAAAGGCGGCCATGCGGCGGCACCACAACTAACGGCAGATACTATTTTAATTGCGTCCAATCTTGTGGTGGCATTGCAGCAGGTTATCAGCAGGAATAATGATCCTTTCAATCCTTCGGTATTATCTATCACTTCTTTCCAGGGTGGAAATACAACGAATGTAATTCCCTCTGAAGTAAAGTTGATGGGTACATTCAGGGCAATGAATGAACAGTGGCGCTTTGAAGCACACAGGCTCATAAAAAAAATTGCTACAGAATTAGTGGAAAGCATGGGCGCTGAGATCGATATTAAAATTGATGTGGGTTATCCATTTGTATTAAACAATGAAAAGCTAAGCGCTGCTGCAAGAAAAAAAGCAGAAGACTTCATCGGAACAGAAAATGTGGAAGAAACAGAATTAAGAATGGGCGCAGAGGATTTTGCTTATTACTCACACAAAATACCGGGATGTTTTTTCCGGCTTGGTACTTATAATCCTGCAAAAGGAATGTTCACGGGTGTGCATACCCCAACATTTAATATTGATGAGGATGCAATAGAGTTGGGGATAGCTATGATGGCTTTGTTTGGTGCTACCAATGCAGAATGAATTTAACCACAAAGGCACAAAGACAGGAAGTAGCACAAAGGTTTACTTTAAATATTCTTCTCTTAATAAATACAACAATATTCTTAGTGCCGCTTTGTGACTTAGTGTCTTAGTGGTTCAAAAAAAATATCATGTCACAAATCAAAACTGCTTTACTTTCTTTCGGTATGTCTGGCAAAGTTTTTCATGCGCCATTTATTAATCTTCACAATGGTTTTGAATTGGCTGGTGCATGGGAAAGAAGCAAGAAACAAATAGTGGAAGCGTATCCCGGCGTAAGGTCTTACCCAACATTAGAATCTGTATTGGCAGATGACAGTATCCAATTGGTAATTGTAAACACACCAACCTATACACATTACGAATACAGCAAAGCAGCTTTGCTTGCAGGTAAAGATGTGATCGTTGAAAAAGCATTTACCACTACCGTTGCCGAAGCGATGGAATTAAGATCAATAGCAGAAAAAAAAGGAGTAAAAATATCTGTGTTTCAAAACAGAAGATGGGACAGTGATTTTAAAACAGTACAAAAAATTAAAAAGTCTGCTGTGCTGGGTGATATAGTGGAAGCAGAGTTGCGTTTTGAAAGATATAAACCTGCCATCGGCCCAAAGCAACACAAAGAAGTTGCCGGTCCCGGTGCAGGATTATTAAATGACTTGGGTCCGCACTTAATTGACCAGGCTTTATGTTTGTTTGGGATGCCGAAAGCCTTGTATGCAGATATAAGAACGGTGAGAGAAAATTCAGCAGTGGATGATTGGTTTGATATATCGCTTCATTATAAGAACGCAAGGGTGAGATTAAAATCAAGTTTAGTAGTATGTGAGCAATTGCCTTCATTTGTATTGCATGGAACATTGGGGAGCTTTATCAAGAGCAGGGCGGATGTGCAGGAAACAAACCTGCAGGCTGGTATGCTGCCTAATACAACCGAATGGGGCACAGAGCCTGAAGAAGAAAGCGGGTTATTGCACACAGAAAAAAATGGAACAGTGGTAAAAGAAAAAGTAAAAACAGAGCAGGGCAATTATTATTCTTATTATGATGGGGTATATAAAGCCATCACTGATAATAAACCAATGCCTGTAACCTGCGATGAAGGTATTAATGTGATGAGGATAATTGAAGCAGCGGTAAAAAGCAATGCTGAGAAAAAGATAGTGTCATTATAATTATACCAGGCTCTTTACAAAACATTCTGTGTTGTTTACATTCTCTTTTGTAAAACCCATCACGGTTAAAAACTCTTTGTGATTTTTATTGGATACTGAAGTATATACAATTCTTTTAACGCCATTGGCGATCAAAAAATCCCTTTCTTTTTCAAAAATATACGTACCTACTTTATAATCCCTGTACTTCTGCAAAGTATAATTCAATACTACGGTTGCATCGCCGGATGCTGATACTTCCGCACTGAACATATTGGCAATTACCAAGTCTCTTGTTACAACAAAATTGAGGTTGTGCTGTAATGCGTCTGCCCTGAATGCAGGAAAATAACTGGCAATATCTTTTTGGTAGAACTGTAAAAATTTCTGTGCCGTCTTTTCTTCGCCACTAAATTCAAGCATATCAAAATTTTCCTGCCTGCGATATACTTTGATAAGATAATAAGCATTGATGCCAAACAAAATAACGTTGGTGATCAAAACAGGAAACGCATTCAGCACAATGGCATAAATAATAAAGAACACATTACCCAGTGTATTGAACCAGCGGAACTTTAAGTCATTGCTTACTAATAAGGCGATGATCAGACAAAGCGAAGCTAAATAGCCCAAATAAGGTGTTACCTGTTGCAGCATATCGTTGTTATTGTTGCAAAGAAAAGCAAAAGCATTGCATAAAAAAAGCCGGCAACTTATAAAGTCGCCGGCTTTCAAAAATATCATGATAATTATTTCTTTACACCGATCGACTGCAGGTAAGCATTAGTATTTGATTTTCTACCGAGGAACTGCTCCACAATTTTTATCTCAGGGATCGACGATCCGTTTTCCAAAATTGTTTTTCTGTACCTGATACCGGTAGCTTTATCCATCACCCCTTTCTTTTTAAATACAGAAAACATATCCTGTGCATATACTTTTGACCATTGATAGCCGTAATAATTGGCAGCATATCCATTCAGGTGTGTAAAGCCGCAGATAAAATGGCTGCCTTCAGGAAAAGGCATTTGTACCAATGAGTAAGTTTTTTTTGAGGTTTCAATAATGCCAATGGCCTTTGTTTCATTGTATTTGTCTTCAAACGTAAAATCGGTAGTGCCAAGCGATACCTGGCGCATGGTGTAGCCGCCTGCATTTACCAATTGCGCCTGTTTCATTTTAGTAAATAAACTTAATGGCAATGGTTTACCTGTTTTATAATTCTTTGCAAACAGTTTCAAGGCATCATATTCCCAGCACCAGTTTTCCAAGAACTGTGATGGTGCTTCTATAAAATCGCCCTTGGTTCCAAAGGCATTTTGAGAGCTGATGGCAGGATGGCAAAGCAGCCAATGTACCAAATGCCCAAACTCATGGAACAGCGTTGTTACATCGCTGTGTTTTAATAATGATGGTTGCCCTGCATTGCCTTCAGGAAAATTGCAAACCAACGCAGCTGTTGGCAACACTTCTGCATTGTTTTCTTTACGGTACTGGCTTATGGGGAAGCAGGCAAAGTGAGTGTATTTATTTGCCCTTGGATACAGGTCAAGGTAAAACTCGCCCGTCTTTACACCATCCTTCCACATTTCATAGGTCTTTACTTTATCAAACCACACTGGCACACCCGTGGTTTCTTTAATTTCTATATTTAGTAATTTTTGATACACTGCAAACATGCCCTGTAGTGTATTGTTCATTTCAAAATACTCTTTCACTTCATCTGTGTTCAACTGGTATTTGCTGTTGAGTAATTTTTTCTGGCAATAGGCATAGTCCCATGCAAATAAAGAATCGGTATTGCCAGGATATAACTGGTGCTTTAACGCTGTCATGGTTTTTATTTCCTGCTTCACCAGGGGAGTAAGTTTTTTCTCCAGGTCATTTTCAAAAGCCCAAACTGCTGAAGGTTTGCCAGCCATTTTATCTACCACGCTGTAAGCCGCATAACTGCTGAAGCCAAGTTGTTTGGCTAATTCATTGCGGTAATACAATAAGCTGTCGAGTACTTCAATATTTTTGGGGTAAGCCCTGTTGTTATAAGACATAAATATTGCCTTACGGGTATCAGCGTTCACTGCATTTTCTGAAATGCTGGTATTATTTGGGCCATTCACTGTCACCACGTATTTATCTCCCTCTCTTTTCCATGCGTTCATTGCTGTGGCTGGTACTCCTTCCAGTTCCGCTGCAGTAAAGCTGAGGCTGTCTTTGCTTTCTGCAATATTCCTGTCAAATTGGTTGCCCAGTGCGATCAGTTTTTTATTGATAGCTTCTAATTTTTGCCTGCCGGTTTCATTTAGTTTCATCCCGTTCTTTTCAAACGTTATGATCACATCTGATATATATTTATTTTGAGAGGCTGTTAACGCAGCCTTTTTTCCCAGGGAGAATTTTTTAAGCGCTTTATACAATGGTTCATTGAGATAAACATTGCTCATGTACAGCGATAGTTTATCACCTGCGGCAAAAGCCGTATTACGGAGGGCATCATCTGTTGAGGTGTTGGCTATCAACTGCAGTTTTGATCCCAGGTCGCCCAATTCGTAGCTAAGCCAGTCGGTTGCAGTCAATGTGTTGGCCACAGTCTGTTTGCCGGAAGCTTTTATAATGCCGGCAATTTTTTCATCGCAGTTTTTTATCACTGTTTCCACCGATTCTGTAATAGTGGTGGTATCCAGTTTGCTGAAATCGATCAGTACATTGCTGTGTTGCAGTAATATGTTTTGTGCTTTTGCGCTGCTGCAAACAATAATGGACGTAATAAGTAAGCCGAACAATTTTTTCATTTGTTACCTTTTAATAGTGTGCAATGGCACAAAGTAATGGATTTAGGGAAAATGGAAAATGTTTTACCTGTTAAAGGGGGAATATTTATTTGAGTGGGTTTTATTCCGGGTAAAGAAGGGTTTTACCTGTTGGTGGATGCCACACAATCGATCTTCCAGCCAGCGGCTTCTTTTTTATAAATACTTACCCAAGCAAAATGTGTGGTATCTGGTAAACTGTTTTCGCCTGCCTGTTTTATGATCACTTCTTTTTGTACCGTTACATACGCTACAGAACCATCGTTTGAAAAACGTATAATAGGCTCTTTCACATCATCCCATTTTATAAATTCGGTGTTGTTAAAATAATTGTTGAACCGTTCCAGGTTTTCTTTTTTAGTTGGACTGGTTACTGTTCCTTTATTCACTGATAAAAAGCTATCGGAAAGAACTTGAGTAAAGGCTGCCGCATTCTTTTTGAAATGATATTCCCGTTGGGCTTTTTCTATTTGCAGGATAGCTTGTTTTTCTTTTTCAAAATTTATTGCCGGTTCAGAGCAAGATGGTAATAGTAAAATTAGTGAAAGGAATTTATTCATATGATGTAATTTGTTAGAAACATTTTAACGACCGAGTATTGCTGCAGATGGGATATTTGATGCAGTGTCCGCCCCACTTGTAGCAATACTTTCGTTAGCAGCTGTGTAGTTAAAGATATTTCACAAATGATGTAACTTTTAAAACAAAGGTCGTTCATCAAAACTAATCCAGTATTGCCAGCTTTTGTTCAGTATTGTATCTTTAATAGGAAGCTCTCGCCGCTTGATATTAATCCGTGGAGGATAATACGATAAGTTTTCCCTTATATCCAACTGAAGTGTTCCTGAATAACTACTTCTAATATAGATTTTAACCGTGCTATCTTTAAATATGTCAAAGCCATAAATAAAATTTTTTCCGAGTTCTTCGAAGTACTGATTAATCTTTGCAGCTCCTTCCTGCGGCAAGTTTTTCGAAACGTCGCTTTCATTTGAAAGAGGCCTATATCTGTAAGCTCGATAAGAGTCTTTCTCAGAAATAAGTTTTTGAAAAGACGTGAAATTTTCTAAAATGGTTTTTATCAGGCTATCATAAACAGGAAGCTTGTCAATTACATGTTGATCAAAAGTATATTTTTTATAGTCAGGAGGGGGCTGCGTAGATTGCGAACCACAGCTCGTTGCCAATAAAAAATATAGTATTACAGATATTCGAGTCACAGATTTCACATTTTGTTTAGGCCGTTTAAATTATAGCTGCTAACTTTTGTATTGCCGCTACTCTTGTTCACTAATCCATTGATATAAAATCAAAAATTGAACAAGTGCTGACATACCAAAGTTGTTTTATCAAATATAAATACTGTCTGCCACAATACATATTATCTCACCAATACCGCATTTCCCTTCCTTGTAATAAACTCACCCTTCCAGGTTTCGCCCTGCGCCATCCACACATAGTTGCCGGGGTCTTGTGGGTTGCCTTTGTAATAACCATCCCATCCTTTGCCAATTTCAGTGGTTTCAAATACTAAATTTCCAAGGCGGTTATACACTTTAAAATAGCGGAGGTTTCTCATGCCAAGCATGATCGGGCGCAACACTTCATTTAGTCCATCGCCGTTAGGGCTAAAAGCAGTGGGCACATAAAAACTCGGCGGCAATAAATATACTTTTATGCGTACAGTATCAGTAGCGCTGCAGTTTTCCGGCAACTGTGTTACGGTTACTTTATAAGTGATATCATTTTCAGGAGAGGCTACTGTTGTTGGAGATGTCGGGTCACTAAGCCATTGCGTGGGGCTCCATAAATAAGCATCGCCCCCACTGGCATTCATTCTTAATGGCTGGCCGATAACAATGGTGGTATCTTTTAAACCTGTATTGGATATTACAGGTTGGCGCACTATTATATCTGTGGTTGCTGTAGCCGGTTTGGGGCATCCCTTATTGTCAGTAACAGACACAGTGTATGTATAATTACCGGGTGATGGTTTTACTACTGTGATGTTAGCGCCATTCACTGTATTTAAAAAAGTTGAAGGGCTCCATGCATAACTGCTGCCACCACTTGCATATAACTTTGCATTTTCACCAAAGCAAATACTTGTATCGGGGTTTATAGTTGCAACAGGATACGGTGCTGTACGAATCGTAACACTATCCCTGCTCTGGCATTTGCCAATATTGCCAATTACATGATAGGTAATGATCGGATCAGTAATTGATGTGAGAGGATTTTTTGCATCTGCCCTGTCTAAAAAAGTTGCCGGGCTCCATTGGTAGGAGAGTGCATCACTCACTGTTCGTAAATGAAAAGTATCGGTTAAGCAAATAGTTGTGTCAGGGCCGGCATCAATAGTTACAACCAGTTTTACATCTACAAACACAGAATCTTTATTTACGCAACCAAACAGGTCGGTTAACGTGGTATAGTAAGTAGTGGGAACATCAGGGCTTACCAATGGGCTTTTAGCAGTAAGGTTATTGATCATGTAATTGGGCGTCCATACATAATTGTGTGCAGGGTTAGTGATCAGCCTTAGTGTATCGATAGAACATATTAAAGTATCATCAAACAGATCAGCTTCAGGCAATGCCTTTACTTCCACCTGTACAGAATCTGTTTTTGTTTTATTACAACCAGCCACTCCTACTGCCACTTTGTACATGGTAGTTGCAGATGGAGATGCAACAGGGTTGGCGATATTGGGATTACTCAAGCCAGCAGTTGGTGTCCATTGGTAACTAACGCCGCCGCTTGCCTGCAACTGTAATGTTGTTTGAGCTTTACAGATATAGCCACCATTCCCAGCTTCCGGTACGGCCAACACTTTTACAGTGATGTCTTGTGTAGTGGTGGCTTTGCATCCCTTGCCCCAGGTTGTTGTTAAAACAAAAGTGGTATTGCCGCCGGGAAATGCCCTGGTAATTTTTCCTGTGGGTGTTTGGGTTAATGCTGCCGGCGCCCATTGCCAGGTAACATTGCTGGTATAATTGCTGCTGCCGGTAAGTGTGATGGTATCTTCTGCACAGATAGTAGTAGCGGATGCAGTAATGTTGTTAGTAACATTATTCACCGGGTTTAGCCTTGCGGAGTCTGTTGCCTTGCACCCGTTGGCATCGGTGATAGTTGCAAAATATTTTGTTGCTGATAGGGGGAAAACGATTGGTGTTGTTGTATTGGCTCCAATGATATTTGTTGAAGGCAGCCAGTTGAAAGTACCGGTTCCTGTTACCCTTAGTTGTACAGAATCCACTGCACAGTAGGTAGTGTCTTTTGGCAAAACAGATAGCGTGGGCAGGTTATTTACTGTAATTGTTTCTTCCCAAAAACCAGTGCAGCCATACGAGTTGCTTACATCCAGCCTAACTTTATAGTTGCCGGGTTGCGTATAAATAAATGTTGGGTTTTGTTGCTGGCTGCTGTCGTTATTTGCATTGCCAAAGTGCCAGCGCCAGTTAAGCACCTGTCCATAATTCGTCCTTGTACTATCTATAAATTGGATGGGCGTGTTACGGCAAAAAGGAGCCAGTACATCAAAGCCGGGAAAAAAACCAGGGTATACCCATACGTTATATGTAGAGGAATCGGCACAAAGGGTACCACGGTTTACCACCAGTTTTATCACAAACCTTCCTGTGTCCTGGTAAGTAAAAGTTGGCGAGGCTAATATGGAAGTATCACTATCGGTAGTGTCGATCCCAAAATCCCAATACCAGCTTGAAACATTAGCATTAGATTGGTTGGTAAAATGCCGGGTGAAACCATCGCATGTTTCATCCTGTGGGGTAAGTCTTGCTGAAGGGATATCACAATCTTCCACTTCCAGTATAAAATCTTTACGGTGTTCGGCAATCCTTCTTCCATTGCGCCATTCGCTTACAATTACGTTGATTACATATGCCCCTGACTGTGCCGGGGCAATACCACTAATGATACCTGTCGTGGCACTGATGCTGGCAGTGAGGCCAAGCGGTTGTGTACCGGAAAAACCTGCCCTGTACCGAACCACATTATACAAGGGGTTGTCTGCGGCGCTGTCTTCCAGGTTGCTGCCAAGGCTGCCTCCGTCATAGGCTGCTTCAAACCTGTATGATAGTGAATCTCCATCTGCATCGGTAGCACTGAATGGTAAGGTGAATGGATTGCCATGACAAACAAGTGCTGTGTCTTTCAGGTCCATTATAGCGGATGAATTGTTGCCAACAGGTAGTGTAAGAGTGCCGGGTAGTATTGCTTCATACGCAGCGCCTGGTATGCCATTTATTGATTGAGCATCAGACAATACATTTAATGTAGCCTGCCTGCAGCAGTTTTGATATACCATCCTGTAGCCGGTAAAAGTATTTGCCAGTTCCACTTGTGTTTGGTAAGTGTTCACCTGGTAACAAACCGGAGGTTTATCAGTAATACAGGGAGGATAAGTTGTAAGGTCAATGGATGGTTCTGCAATTTTTGTAAGCCTGAGATCTGCTACCCTGTTGTATGGTGTTATGTTATCAAATATGCTTATGATAGGTAATACCGGTGGGCAGGCTACTGTTGTACCGGCTCCGCATCTCTGTCCACATTCAGTAAAGATCCGGAAGGTGATAGTGTACCTGCTTGTATTGGGTGCTGTGCCCGGGCCGAGATATGTATAATACACTTCGCCACCAACAATATGGGCGGCAAACGCATCAGAAAAACCAATAAAAAATAAGATACAATAGAGGTACTTCTTCATTAGCTATAAAGGTAATAACAAACAGACGAAGTTTATATCGCAAAGGCTGCCTCATGGTATTGTACCGTTGAAAATAAAAGATGTAACGATGGATGCGGCTGATCAGATTTCTGTTAAAAAAGAAAGCAAAATATCGTTTGCTTTTGCTTCTTCTTCCCACATGCCCATGTGGGCACTTTGTCTTAGTATATGTACATGGGAAAGAGAAGGCAAATGACATTGCTTCATACTGCTTTCGAATGGTATGGCCTGGTCTTGCTGGCCGATGATAAATAATATTGGTTTTGGAAAAGATTTTAAAACAAGCGTCCTGTCAGGGCGTGCAATCATGGCTTCATAATATTGTATCAATGCCCCATCGGTAAATTTTTTCCCATCTTCTATCAATGTTTCTACATTGTCAGCATGTTCATCTTTGTATTCCTGCGTAAACAAATTGGGTGTGCTTGTTTTTAAAAATGTGTAAGCGCCTTTATCTTTTATAAAATCAATTGCCTTTTTCCTGGCTTCTATTTTTTCTTCGTTGTCGGCAAAGGCTGATGAATGAAACAGGCCAAAGGCTTTTAAATATTGAGGATATTTTTCAGCCAGGGCTAATGTAATATAGCCGCCCATACTGTGGCCAATTATTACCCCCTCCGCCCCCTGAAGCGGGAACTGGAACTCACGGTCACAAATCTCTTTTATAATCTCTGCGTAAGTATCAATATTAGCATTGGTGATCAGCTCAGACTCCCCACTACCGGGAATATCAGGAACAATAAGAAGAAAATCTTTTTTTAGAAAATTGATTTGTGGTTGCCACACTGTACTGTCTTCGCCAAAACCGTGTAAGAGTATTACAGGTTTTCCTTCACCATAAACCCTGTATTGAATCTTTTTATTTTGAAAGAGAAATGATTTTGTTTCCATAAGATCTTTTTTAAATCGCTTGATATTTTCTCAAGCTCCTGTACAAAAGCAACAGGCAGATTGGTAAAAGTGAAATATTTAATTGCTGTGGTAAAAAGTACCATGTTGCTAATGCAATCAACAGGCCAAGAATAGTAATTAATAAATATTTTTTTACCCAGCTTTTTTTCATACTGATAAAAAATGCTGCGATAAAATGTGTGGGCCATGCCCAAAGCAAATTGTAGTTGTTCTTACACATTGCATGATCAGTGCCCAACCACATGAATACAAGCAAGATGCCAATAGTGCCGGTGATGAAGAATAACAACACATCAAATACTTTTAGAAGAACAGCGGCAAATTTATTTTTGGAAAAATCAAGCAGTACAATAAAGAACAACAATACACTGAAAATAACTAAAGGATTAAACCATGATTTATTTTCAACAGGCTTTTGATAAGGATACAGACTGGAAGAAGATAATACAAGATTGCTGGTGCTGTCAAATGCTTTCATCAAATTGTCGGGAAGAAACTGTTGCTGTTCTGTTGTCATTACCGGATCTAGAGGTGCACCCAATAAAATATCAATGCCGAGTTTATCCCATTCTTTATCGTTCTTATGCAGGTATTCATGTATCGCCTGCCTGAAAGTGGTGCCGGCAGGCATTACATTTTTAAAAACAGGTTTGTTGTTTTTATTTTGAACAATTATATCTCTCAGCCTTGTAGTGCAGTTATTAAAAAGAAAATCGTATTTGTAATATTTGTTTTCTTCTTTGATATTGTTGTAGAGGAATTTATAAATGGCAACTTTTTCTTCACCGGTTAGATCAATCACCTGTTCAATAATGCCACGGTGATAGTATTGGTACTCCTTTTTAAACTCTTCAAAATATTCTGCTGCTACAAAGTAGTGCAGCTTTCCTTTTACAAACTTGATATAAAAATCAGGGTCTTCAAAATCAAACATACCATAGTTGAAAACAATGTCTTTTGAACTGCTGCTGTCAATTACTCTCAATGCGCTATGTCCAAATGTTGAATAGAGTTCATCGCCGGGTGTACAGGTGAGGAGGCTTATGCGTAGGTGGGAGCTGTCTTGTGCCTTTAATGTGCCAATGGGCAAGTATGCAAATGTGCAAAGGATAAAAAGTTGGCGTAATATTTTTTTCATGCTTAGTTTACGGCAAAGAAAATTTGGTAATGGTATATAATTGCTGAATAAAGATAAAAATGTACAAGAGTGCGATGCAACGATGCTGAGTGAAGATAAATGGCCTGTAACACCTCATCACCCTTCCTCTTCTCCTTCAGGAGAAGAGGCGGTGCTTAATCTCTTTAATAAACATTTTACCATCCACAGCATCTTTTACTTTTATTCATCATGCGAATTTTGCATTAAGATTTTTGTAAGCGCTTTTAAAGTTTTAGACTCTTGCCTTAGTTCCCCCTTTAGGGGGCGGAGGGGGTTACCTGCTGTAATTCGGAGCTTCCTTCGTAATAGCAATATCATGTGCATGGCTTTCCCTCATACCGGCATTAGTGATTTTTACAAATGTAGCACCCTGTAATTCTTTTATAGTTTTAGCACCGCAATAGCCCATCCCGGCCTTTAGGCCACCGGTATATTGATGTACCACTTCCCTCAAAGGACCTTTAAATGCCACACGGCCCTCAATACCTTCAGGAACAAATTTCTTTATATCATCTTCAGGATCCTGGAAATAACGGTCGCTGCTACCCTGCGCCATAGCACCGAGTGAACCCATGCCACGGTATTGTTTAAATCTTCTGCCTTCATAAATAATCGTTTCGCCGGGACTTTCTTCTGTTCCTGCAAACACATTGCCCATCATAACGCAACTGGCACCTGCCGCCAATGCTTTCACCATATCGCCTGTGTATCGGATACCGCCATCGCTGATGATACCTACATTTTTCTTTTTTAAAGCTGAAGCCGCTTCCATCACTGCGGTAATTTGAGGAACACCTGTACCGGCGACGATCCTGGTGGTACAAATAGAGCCGGGGCCAATGCCCACTTTCACAGCATCTGCGCCAGCATCAGCCAATGCTTTTGCACCTGCTGCCGTACCCACATTTCCTGCAATCACTTCTAAGCCTTTAAAAGATCTTTTTATTGTTTTCAAAGCGTCAATTACTCCCTTTGTATGTCCATGTGCACTGTCTAAGCAAATTACATTTACACCAGCCTGTTGCAATGCAGCCACTCTGTCCATGGTATCTTTTGTAATACCAACACCTGCGCCCACTAATAATCTTCCGAAAGAATCTTTAAGGGCCTGCGGATAGCTTTTCAGTTTTAAAATATCACCAAATGTTACCAGGCCGATCAACACGCCGGCTTTGTTTACTACCGGTAATTTTTCGATCTTATTTTTTTTAAAAATGAGTTCTGCTTTTTTTAAGTCGGTGCCTTCAGGTGCGGTGATGAGGTTATGTTTTGTCATCACCGTACTTACTTTTTCTTTAGAGTGCGTTTCAAAGCGGAGGTCACGGTTGGTCAATATGCCCACTAATTTATGGTTGCCATCCACAATAGGAATGCCGCCAATTTTATTTTCTTTCATCAACCTCACCGCTTCTCCAATGCTGGCATCGGGGCTAAGCGTTACCGGGTCGAGTATCAGGCCATTTTCACTTCTTTTTACTTTACGCACCTGGTCGCTTTGTTTTTCAATGCTCATGTTTTTGTGCAGGATACCAAGGCCGCCTTCCCTTGCCAGTGCAATGGCCAAAGACGCTTCTGTTACCGTGTCCATCGCAGCACTCAGCATTGGAATATTAAGGCGGATGGATTTGGTAAGGTGAGTGGAAATGTCCACGTCTCTAGGCAATACCTGGGAGTATGCCGGCATCAGCAGCACATCGTCAAAGGTTAAGCCTTCACCGAAAAAATTAATGGATTTGTTGTTTGGGGAGGAGTTTTTTATTGTTGCCATGTGCAAAGGTAAGGAGGTCATATAAAAAAATGAGCGTTAATTAAACTTTATACATCAATAACTATCTCAGGAGGGCGTAAATTTACATTGTCCCAAATCTATTCTGATGAAGAAAGCTTTCCGTTTTTCAATTGCCTTTACCATTATCTTCTGCAGTGGTATTATATTATCCTCGTTTAACACCGATCTAGCAGTAAAATTTAAAATGCCCTATAAAGCAGCCGGGCTTACAGAAAGGCAGGCGGCAGCACATTTAATTGACCGCTTCACATTTGGTAATAAACCCGGGTTGATCGATGAAGTGGTTGATAAAGGTTTGGAGAATTGGTTTTTGCAGGAACTTGAAGGCAAACAAAATGACGATGCTTTAAATAACAGGTTAAAGGAATATGACGCATTAACGATGAGCAACGAGCAGGTGCTGAATATTTTCCCAAGAAATGCCAGGATATTAAAGCTGGCAATTGAGGAAGGCGTTATCAATAAAGATTCGGTTGATAAATCAGATAAAGAAGCTTACCGGGATAAGATAAAAGCATACATGGAGCAAAAAGGGTATCGCCCTTTAAAAGAACTGCAACGCCAGTTTGCCAATCAAAAAATTTTAACAGCCGCATACAGCAATAACCAATTGCAGCAGGTACTCACCGAATTTTGGTTCAATCATTTTAATGTGTCTGCTACAAAAAATGATTGCCAGCAATTTATTCCTGCGTATGAAAGAGATGTAATAAGGCCAAACGTTACGGGCAAGTTTGGAGACCTGCTACTGGCAACGGCACACTCACCTGCCATGCTTTTTTACCTAGATAATTTCAACAGCAGCGGAATGAATGCAGAATCGGAAGCACAGCAACAGAAGCGCCGGCAAAAGCTGGAAAAGCAAATGAAGGAAGTGATGGATGGCAATGATGAAGACAAGGATAAAATGATGACGCAATTAAAAAAGAAAAAGAAGGAACAGGGGCTGAATGAAAACTATGCAAGGGAGATAATGGAACTGCATACGTTGGGAGTGGATGGTGGCTATACACAAACAGATGTTACAGAAGCTGCAAGGGTGTTGACAGGCTGGACGGTTTACCCATTAACAGGCCTTGGCCCCTCGAACTTTGCAAGAAAACTCATTGACAAGTTTGGCGAAGACAATTTGATAAAGAAGGGCTTTGTTCATAAAGATGATTTTTTGTTTGCCATGAACAGGCACGATGATAAAGAAAAGAAAGTGATGGGAAAAACATTTGCTGCAAACGGCGGATATGATGAAGGAGTTGAGTTGATCAATATGCTGGCGCATCACTCTTCTACCGCAAAGTTTATAGCCAGGAAATTAGCTGTGCGTTTTGTAAGTGATAACCCACCACAAACCCTGGTTGATAAAATGGCTGCGTCGTTTACAAAAAATGATGGCGATATAAAAGAAGTGCTAGTGACAATGGTTTCTTCTCCTGAATTCTGGCAGAAGGAAGCCATGAGGGAAAAAACAAAATCACCATTTGAGTTAACCATTAGTGCAGTAAGGGCTGTGAATGCAAATGTGGAAGCGCCTTATATGTTATACCAGTGGGTTTCAAAAATGGGTCAGAAATTATATTACTACCAGGCACCCACAGGGTTTCCTGATAAAGGGCAATACTGGATAAACACAGGATCTTTATTGAACAGGATGAAATTCGGGTTAGCATTTGCGTCACAAAAAATTCCGGGGGTAAGTTTCAATTTAGCAGCGCTTAATAATAATCATGAACCTGAGAGTGCAGAAGATGCGTTGAAAAAATATTGTACCATCATTATGCCGGAAAGAAACCTTGATGAAACCATCAAAAGGTTGGGGCCAATGATCAATGACCCGTCTATTCAGCAAAAAATTGAAACCGCTGCGGATAAAAATGTTGTTGCCGGCAATACAATGATGCCTGATGAAAAAATGATGAGTGAAGATGAAGGTGATTTTCTGAAAGGGAAAAATACTGAAGAAGAAAAAATGGCAAAGCGGGCATTGAAAAAAAATAATGCAAAGCAGATTAGTATGTCAATGCAGGAAGGGAATAACAGCATGCTGGCACAAGTAGTAGGAATTATTTTGGGTTCACCAGAATTTCAAAGACGTTAGGAATTAATAGTTATTAGTTATTCGTTGGGTGTAAGACGATTGTTACAACTTATACATAGCACAGAGTAATAATGAAAATTGCGATGGATCAAAACGAATAACGATTAACGAATAACCAATTTATGAGTTCAAGAAAAGCATTTTTAAAACAGGCAGGGTTGGCACTCTTCAGCATTGGCGTTGGTGGCATTCCCACATTTATTGCCCGTGCAGCAAATAGTGAAAAATGGCTGCGCCCTTACAAAAAGAAAAAAGTGCTGGTGTTTATTTTTCAGCGTGGCGCCATGGATGGTTTGATGGCGGTAACACCTTTCACCGACGAAAATTTAAAAGCAGCAAGGCCAACCCTTTTTATGGATGCGGCTAAAACAAGTGCCAAACCGCTAATTGACCTGGATGGCAGATTTGGATTGCATCCATCCATGAGTGTTTTTGAAAACCTGTTCAAAGAAAAAAGATTGGCCATTGTGCATGGGATGGGTTCGCCAAATAATACAAGAAGCCATTTTGATGCACAGGATTATATGGAAAGCGGTACACCTTTTAATAAAGGAACTGCCAGTGGCTGGTTGAACAGGGCAGTGGGTTTACTGGGGCATGATGCTACACCTTTCCGTGCCGTAAGTATGACGAGCGCTATGCCACGTTCTTTTTACGGCGATAATGAGACCATTGCCCTCAGCAACCTGAATGATTTTACATTGCCCGGCAAAGGAAATATTAACCTGGCGGCTAAAAGTTTTGAAGACCTGTACGATCAAACCAGTTCCTCTTTATTAAATAAAACAGGCAAAGAAAGTTTTGATGCGGTGAAGATGCTTGGCAAGGCCGATACAAAGAATTACAAGCCTGCTAACGGCGCAACTTACCCCAATTCTCCTTTAGGCAATTCATTAAAACAAATTGCACAGCTCATAAAAATGGATGTCGGCCTTGAAATTGCATTTGCAGAAAGCGGCGGATGGGATACTCATTTTAACCAAGGAACAGAAAACGGGGCATTTGCAAGAAATGTTACTGATTTAAGTAACAGCATTAATGCATTGTGGACAGACCTTGGCGGTATGCAGGATGATGTAACGATAATGACTGCCACAGAATTTGGCCGTACCGTAAAGCAAAACGGCAGTGGTGGTACCGACCATGGAAGAGGAAGTTGCTGTTTTATTGTAGGCAATGATGTAAATGGTGGCAAAGTACATGGTGAGGTAAAATCATTGGCTGTTGAAAATTTAGCAGATGGCCGGGACCTTGCAGTAACAACAGATTTCAGAAGTATTTTTAGTGAAGTGGCAGATAAGCATTTGCTGATAAATAATGATACCGCATTGTTTCCTGATTGGAAGGGAGAGAAGATTGGGGTGATGAAATAAATATCCGGTTTATTCTTTTTGCTGGCAGACTTCCGAAGTTTTAAAACTTAGGAAGTCTTTGTTTTATTAACCATTCATCATCAAAAAATCGCTGATCAAAAAAAGGATAGCCATTACAGGCTACCTTTGGCATTATTGTAGTCTAATGAATACATGAAATAATTTATACATGATGAAAACTATTGCCCTGTTTGTATTCCTCAGTTGCAGCCTCTGCACCCTTAATGCCCAGGTAAATACTATTAAAGCAATTGTAACAGATGAAACCAATAAAAAACCATTAAGGGGCACCACCATCTCTCTTCTTCTTCGTAAAGATTCTTCTTTAGTAAAAACCACTTTATCTGATTCTTCCGGAAAATTTGAATTTAATGGGTTAGCAACAGATAGTTTTATCCTGAAGGCCGAAGCAACAGGCTACCAGGATTATTTGGCATTTGTTTACCTGAAGGATGGAGAAAATGATCTAGGTACTTATGCAATGACCAGGAAAGGAACAGATCTTGAAAACGTAACGATCGTTGCAAAAACGCCACCCGTAACACAGAAAGGAGATACGGTACAATACAGCGCCAGCCAATATAAAGTGAATGTGGATGCCAATGCAGAAGACCTGATAAAAAAGATGCCGGGCATTACAGTTGATAATGCAGGTACCGTAACCGCACAGGGTGACCAGGTAAAAAAAGTAACAGTGGACGGAAAGGATTTTTTTGGAGATGATGCTACTGCGGCATTAAAAAATTTACCTGCTGAAATAATTGATAAGATACAGGTATTTGACAGGCTGAGCGACCAGGCACAGTTTACAGGCTTTGATGATGGCAACACTACCAAATCAATAAATATTGTAACAAAAACAGGCGTAAAGAACGGGCAGTTTGGAAGGGTATATGCCGGCTATGGTACAGATGACCGTTATTCGGCAGGTGGTAATGTAAGTTTTTTTAATGGCGACCGGCGTTGGTCTTTTGCAGGATTATTTAATAATGTTAACCAACAAAATTTCAGCAATGAAGATTTACTTGGTGTAACCAGCAGCAGTGGTAACAGCGGAAGGCAGGGAGGCGGAAACCGTGGGGGCGGCAATCGTGGTGGAGGAAATTCAGGTAATTCAAATAATTTTTTGGTGGGCCAGCAAAGCGGTATCAGCACCACTAACTCTTTTGGTATTAACTATGGTGATAAATGGGGAAAGAAAATTGAGGTGACAGGAAGCTATTTCTTTAATAACAGTAAAAACGGTAATGAGCAATTGAGCAACGCTGAGTATTTTATAAAGAATGCTGCCAACCAATTATACGATGAAAACACAATATCCAGCTCTGATAATTACAACCACAGGGTAAACCTGCGGATGGAATATAAAATGGATTCTTTCAACTCTTTTGTTTTTACACCATCAATAAGTTTCCAGAAAAATGCCGGTGATAATGCTGTAGATGGAATACGGTATTATACATTGAACGATCTGATCAGCAGTACAGAATATAACCGCAGCAGCAACACTTCGGGCTTTAATACCAACAACAACCTATTGTACCGTCATGCTTTCGCTAAAAAGGGAAGAACAATTTCTGTAAATGTTGGCGTAGGTGGTAATCATAGAGAGGGTGATATTTTCCTGCAGTCTGCCAATCAATACACTGATTCTTTAAGTGTGGATGATTTTCTTCGCCAGCAAACATCACAGTTGGTGAACGGTACAAATTATTCCGGCAATATTTCTTATACAGAACCCATAGGCAAACAGGGGCAACTGCAATTCAGTTATTCACCTTCTGTTTCAAAAAGTAAATCAGACCAGGAGGTGAACCAGTTTGACAGTGTTACAAGTAAGTACGCATTGTTTGATACAAGCCTGTCAAACAAATTTGATAATAAGGTAACGAGCCACAATGCAGGAATGAGCTACAGGGTGGGCAACAGGGATAATATGTTTGCTATTGGCCTTAGTTACCAAAACACTGAACTTAATAGTGAGCAGGTATTTCCTCAGCAAACAACAGTAAATAAAGCGTTCAATAACCTGTTGCCAAATTTGATGTGGCGGAAAAAGTTCAACACCAAAAGCAGTATCCGTGTCAACTACCGGGCAAGCACCAATGCGCCTTCTATTTCGCAATTACAAAATGTAGTAAATAATAACAGCAATCCTTTATTCCTGTCGATGGGCAACCCTGATTTAAAACAGCAGTTTACGAATACCCTGAGTGCCAGGTATACATTTACCAACACTGCAAAAGGAAAAACTTTTTTTGCCAATGTGTACCTGCAGCAGGCAAATGATTATATAGGCAAC
>JAZKGV010000090.1:43490-81195 GCA_040385725.1 Bacteroidota bacterium
TACGTATATTGCCAAAACAGATTCTGTGATCAATGCTAAAAATATTTTGCGCCAGGGTGCACAGCTTTCCAAACCCGTTAATCTTGATGGCTATGTAAGCATGCGTTCTTTTTTAACTTACGCCATGCCTGCTACATTTATCAAGTCAAACATTAATTTGAGTGGCGGCTTTTCATGGGCAAAAACGCCGGGTATTGTAAACTATACCAGCAGCATCACCAATAACTATACTTATTCAGGAGGTGTTGTTGTTTCAAGTAATATCAATGAGTATGTTGATTTCAATTTGTCGTACAACATTAATTATAATGTGGCAAGAAATTCTGTACAGTTGCAGCAGAATACCAATTACACCAATCAAAATGCAGGCGTACAATTCAAGCTCACGTCAAAAAATGGATGGCTTATACAAAATGACCTGCTCAACCAATCTTATAGCGGATTAAGCAGCGGTTATAATCAAAGCTATTGGTTATGGAATGCTGCTGCAGGAAAAAAGTTTTTAAAGAAGCAGGCTGCAGAAATACGTTTATCTGTTTTTGACTTATTGAAACAAAACAGGAACATCTCCCGTACTGTAACCGACAGTTATATTGAAGATGTACAAAATATAGCACTTACTCAATACTTCATGCTTACCTTTTCTTACAAGCCTAAAAATTTTGGTACAGCTCCGGCAACTAATCAAAAGGGCAACCGGCAAAATGGCAAGAATAGCCCTGATCTTTGATACAGTTATATTCTAAATAAAAAATAAAGAAATGACAGCCTTCGAATGTTTTAAATGCTACATTAGTATTTAAAAATTATTCAATGAAGTTTTTAACCCTCCTGCCTGTTTGTTTATTGTTTACAATAAAAAATTTTGCACAATTTGAAGACACCTGGCAGCCAGTAGCCATTTATAAGCAAAATGGTATAAAGGCAAGGGTGCTTATGTTTGACAGGGCAAGATTTAAGGAAAGAGCTGCGGTTGACTTTTTTGACAGGGATGGATATTTAACGGAGCATATACAATATGACAGCACAGGCAAAACCCAGGTATTCAGGGAAACTTATTTGTACGACAGTCTTCATAAAGTAACCGAACAGGTTACATACAATTACAGGTCTTTTGATTCATCGCAAAACAAATTTGTTATTGGCGCCGTGCCACGTACAACAAGAATGTATAATGAGTATGATTCATTGAACAGGATTGTAAAACAAATTGGAAAGGATTCTGGCGGTAAAATAGTTTTAGAAATTACTTATACTTTCAACCCTTTCATAAAAACCTGGAAATATTTTCGTCATGATTCTCTTGTTTCAGAAACGACAAGTTATTATGACGCTCCGAATATTGAGAACAGGATTAGCAAAACATTTTATATTAGAGCTGATAATGAAAATGCTGCTTACACGTTCTGGTATAAAAATCATTTTGATAAAGCAGGAAAAATTACAAGGAGAAGAGTAAAGTATGAAGGTGCAGATGAGAACAAGATCTTTTATAAAGAAATTGCTTATCAATATTCTCTTGGTGGTTTATTGATAAAAAAACTACTAAGCAACAGGAGCGATGGCGAAAACCGGCTGGTTGGATATTTGTTTGATTATAAATACTGGTAGCTTATTGAGTAATATTTAAACTGTTAGGTATTACCAGTTGCTTGCCCGGCATTACAGTGAGGGTGGCACCTGGTGAAACAGTATAAGGTACATTAAGAAAACATTGCCCACCAGCAACAGGGTTAATGATGATTTGATTGCCGGAACTTAATACCGCAGGAGGAATACTGCCGTTAAGCCAATTGGTATCATCATCCCAATCTCCATTACCATTAAAAATGTATGAAACCGCAGCAGGGCCAAATTCAAAAGCACCAAGGTCAGGTGCTGAGCCATTAAATGTAAGGCCTACATCTTGTCCACCATCTATCAGATCACTTCCTTCAGCAAGATGCATAAAAGTAATATCAGGTAATGAACCATCGGGTTTGCGTGGGCCTCTGGCACCTACTGTATCTATAGAAACAAAATCAGCAAGTGATGTCGAAAATGGTTGCTGAAAACTGTTGTTTTGCAATACAGCACCACTTACAAATGTGTTAGTACCTGCAGTGCCGTTAGCATTAAGGGCAATACAATTCTTTACCGTCATCACACTGCCTGATGCTAATGCAATAGAGTTCATTGAAAAATTACCACCGGCATTTGCAAACGCAGTATTGTTATACAATGTCATCGAACCCCTGTTATTGTTCTGGTCAAAACCTCTTTTGCGGTTGTAAAAAGCCATGCAATTAGTAAGTGTTTGGTTGTGGCTAAGGTCGGTAGCATCGCTGCCGCCCATTTTAAAACCATTACCATCACCGTTAGCGCCACTTACCGCTCCATTTTTTAAATAACCATTCCTGAAGGCCCAGCAATTTTCAATGGTAGTGTTTATGTTATTAGAAGGCCTCAGGTAACCATCCCAGCCGTCATCAGAATTTTGCCATGCCCTGCAACCTTTAAAAGAATTGCTATCACCAACGTCCAGCTTACAGGCAAAGCCATCTGCATTTTCGCTGGTGGCATCTTTATTAAAATACGAATCGCAATTAATTATTTTGTTATTGCTGGCACCATCAGACAACTGCAAACCTGAATCTTCATTCTCAAAAAAGGTACAAAACTCAATGACATTATTGTCGCCGGTAATATACATGCCATTGTCCTTTGCTTTCATAATATCAATGCCGGTGATGTACCAGTAATTCCCGGTAACACTAAAACCTTTTTTGGTGGCATTTAATCCTGAACAATCAAACAACGGCCTTTCGCCGGGATAGTTTCTTATTACATAGGCACCGGGGGCGGTACCAATTTTGTTCACACTTACAGTTGAGTCGCCGGTTATGTAATGTATGCCGCCACGTACAAGTATTTCTGTGAGATCTGATTTACCCAGCGCTTTTTTCATTGTTTTAAAAGGCGCATTAATATCGTAGCCAACATTCAGATCGCTGCCTGTGGGAGAAACATAGTATGTTCTTGCAAAAGATGTTTGTATGAAAGCGGTAAAAAATACGGCAATTAAAAAAGCGGTTGATTTTGGTTTCATACTGACAAGCATTGCTAAGCGTAAAAATTTAATTTTCTGACTGGAAAATTACAACCAAAATGGTGCCTGCTGTGCCTGTTTAACAAAACAATCTACGCAATCGTTTACGTAGCCCGGTTACTATTGATATTGCAGCTAATTGAGTACAGGCTCAGGTTTTAAAATAGCAGGTTTCACTGCTTTTATGGTCTTTTCAACCTGTATAAAATGCCTTTGCTGGTGTGCAATTACAAACCGGAAAGTATCGCCCAGTTTTAATGTAATTAACCTGGCGATCGATATAGGTATCCTGTTCTTGTTAATGTCATGCCTTTTGGCGATCTGCAATAAATTAAGCAGGTGATGCTGGTGTTTGATAAATTCATCCAGCATTTCTTTTGCACCAGGTGAAGTGGCAGGTAGTGCATTAGCAGGCGATTTCATTTTCTTTTTAACCAAACCATTATTTTCCGGCTCCATTAGTTTTGTGAAATAATTGCCAAGCCAGCCGGGCGTAAAAAAGGCCTTTGTTTCGGTTTGATCGTGATGTAATTTTTTCTCAATGGCATCAAGATAATACCTGCAGTAGATGTTGAGATGCTCCAGCACTTGTGCTGCACTCCATTTGTCTTTTGCAGGAGTTTTCTCTAACAATTCAACCGGGATGTTTTTTAATTGTTCTGCCTGCAGGATGATCTCCCTTGTGTTCTCTCTTAGTGTTTCTAAAAGCATTACGCTGTTAACTGTTTTCATGTTTTTTATTTTTTATAACACAAAAATCACCCCTTTGTAAAACATAAATATTGGTATTTACCAAGATTATATGCTTACGGTATTCATCAGTTTGCTAAAGTTGGTGGCATCCATTCCCAGGTAAGAGGCAAGATATTTATGCGGAATAAGGTTGAGGATATGAGGGCTTCTTTTGAGCAAGGTTTTAAATTTTTCTTCGTTGCTGAAGCATTGCAGTTCAATATGCCGCAGCAAGGCACCTTTTAATGCGAAAGCAGTTGCCTTAAAAATAAGTTGTTGTATACCCGGGTAACGCTGTTGTAATTCCTGCACCTGTTCATAACTGATCCTTAGCAAATTGCTGGCAGTAATTGTTTCTAAGAAATACAAGGAAGGAGTTTGTGTAAGAAAACTATCAGCCACACCACTGAATGATGGAGGATAGGTGAATACTATGGTGGCTTCTTTATTATCATCGCCTAAGTAAAAGGCACGTTGTACACCTTCATTTACAAAATATAGATACCGTTCTGTTTCGCCTGCTGCAGTTAATATGGTTTTGCGTTTTACGGTAAACGGTTGCCAGCCGTTGCAGAAAGCGGTTAATTCATCTTCAGTTAAGGGATGAATTTGTTGAACAAAATCTTTTAATAAATGGGTATCCATAAATATTTCATAAAGATAATGTACAAAGCAAAATTAATTTGGGTCGTAAGCATAACCGTTTATACTTTTGCAGCAGTTCTTTACAATACTTATCAAGAAAGGCAGAGGGTAATGGCCCGATGAAGCCTTGACAACCTCTCGTTTTCTCCTTCGACAAGCTCAGGATGAAAACGAAAAGGTGCCAATTCCATCCCTGACGATGAATGTCAGGGCGAGATAAGTCAGATCCAAAGCTTACAATATCACTTCAAAATATTAAAGCCCATCTGATTTACCAGGTGGGTTTTTTATTGCCCGCCATGCTCTCTTTCTCTTGAGAAGTTTTGTGTTTGAATTCGTTTCAATTCGTGTAATAAAACAAAAAAGAAAATGAGTAAACAATTGAACATTGGCCTTTTTGGCTTTGGCGTGGTAGGAAAAGGTTTGTATGATGTGCTGCACACAACACCTGCATTACAATCTTCCATAAAAAAGATCTGTATCAAAAATATTGATAAGCCAAGAAGCATTGCGGCAGAAAATTTTACAACAGATGCAAATCTCTTGCTGAATGATGAAAGCATTAATGTGATCGTGGAATTAATTGATGATGCTGATGCGGCATTTGCCATTGTAAAAACCGCTTTACAAAAAGGAAAAGCTGTAGTGAGTGCTAACAAAAAAATGATAGCAGAACACTTTGATGAATTGTTTCAATTGCAGCAGTTGCATAAAGTTCCTTTTTTATATGAAGCATCCTGTTGTGCAAGTATGCCGATCATACGAAACCTGGAAGAGTATTACGATAATGACCTGTTGCATTCTTTTCGTGGTATTATCAATGGCAGCACCAATTTTATTTTAACCAAAATATTTAAAGAGCATCTTGCTTTTGATAAGGCATTGTTGCTGGCCCAACAAAGTGGCTTTGCAGAAAGTAATCCAAAATTAGATGTGGGTGGATTTGATGCTGCCAATAAATTGTCTATTCTTTTGGCGCATTCATTTGGCATTGTTGCAAAAACAGATCAGTTTATTTTCAATGGCATTGAAAGTATTTCATTGCCCGATGCTGTTGTTGCAAAGGGAAGAAACTGGAAAATAAAATTAGTCGCCAATGCACAAAAGCTAAAAAATGGAAAGCTGGCTGCATTTGTATTGCCACAGTTTGTAAATGAAAGTGATGACCTGTATGCTGTAGAGAATGAATTTAATGCAGTGATAACAGAAAGCAGTTTTGCCGATAAACATTTCTTTAAAGGAAAAGGGGCAGGTGCTTTTCCCACAGCTTCTGCAGTGTTAAGTGATATTTCGGCTTTACGTTATGATTATAAGTACGAGTACAAAAAAATATTTCATCAAACCGACACAGCTTTATCAAATGATTTTTACCTGAAAGTTTTTGTAAGTGTGGATGATGTAAATAAAATACAGCGTGACGATTTTGAATTTATCGAAGAATGGCACAATGAATTTAAACATAGCTGGCTTATAGGAACCATTCATGCAGCAAAATTAGCTGGCAATGATTGGTGGAAACAGCCTGGCGTTTCATTGATTGCCTGCCCGGATGCTATTGTGGAAGATGTGGATTATAAAAAGATCAGTAAGCGGAGCCTGGAATTGGCGGGAGTGATTTGATAAGATATAAATTTTGTTACGTGGCGGCATCAATGCCGCCACGTAACAAAATAAAATTATTTTTTGAAAGGATATTTTTTTAAATAACTCAGTGTTCTCCAACCCCATTCCAACGGGCCGTAGTAAAAATATTTTAACCAGATGGGGCTTATTATAAATTGAAATATCCAGATGGAGAATACGATATATAATAACTCATGCCGGTGCAGTTTTCCAAATAAGCCAAAGCCTGCGCCTGTGAATATGAACAGGGTAATAATGGAATGCATTACATAATTAGTGAGTGCCATTTTGCCAACGGCGGCAAGCCCGGTTTGCAACCATTTTAATACAGGTAATTTACAAAATAACATGATGAGAGCGATATGCCCCATTGCAACCGGTACTCTTCCTAAATCGTAGGTTATATATGATTTTGAAAACCCGAGCATAGAAAAATTGCTATCTAATATCATTTTGGTTTCATAGTAATTAACGCTTAATCCAATCCCATATCCAATCAGCAGCATCAAAAGATAAAAGCGAAATGATTTTGCAGCAGAAAGAATATTCAGTTTGTATAAAGCAATGCCAAGCAGCATCATACTTAGTATATCCCACACATCATACCTGTAAGGGAAATTTTCGTTATAATGTTGGTTGATCGGTGCAAGAAAAGATACCACATCAAAATATCCTTTACGCATATTGCTGTTGTATTCTTCAATAACTTCCGGTGATCTTTTCGACATACGGGTTTCCCATTCACCTTCGGCTTCTTTTAATTCTTTTGATAATTCTTTTCCTGCTGCTTTATAATTTTGCACAACCGCTACCTGCTCCACAAGTTTTACGTCTTTCCTGTAATCAGAATAAGTCCATAACGCACCTGCTGAAAATAAAAATAGTGCAATGAGTATTAATTTTTTCGGGGTCATATTTCTGAAAGAAAAAACCAGGAAACCCATCAACGCATAGTTATATAAAATTTCACCTGTCCATAATAATAAATAACAATGCACCAGGCCGAAAAACAATAACCACGTTAATCTTCTGAAATAAATATTGGCAGCATTTATTCCTGCGCCTTTTTTTTCAAGCCTGTCAAGCAATATGAACATACCCACACCAAACAGGAGAGAAAATAAAGCTCTCATGGTTCCTTCAAAAAACATACTGGTGGTTATCCAAGTGTAAAGATCCCAACCTTTATAGCCGCCAGAAACAGTAGGGTCCTCATAAGCCCTCGCAAGCCCCATACCATTGATGTTCATTAATAAAATTCCGAATAATACAATGCCTCTCATTATATCTAAGGATTCTATTCTTTCGGATGTTTTTATGGGAGTAATTAAAGTTTCTGAAGTTGTCATTGCTGGTTGGTTTGGTTTTGTAAAATAGATAATATACAGGTTGTTTACAATGTCATGGACCAAAAAATTGTAATCATTCTGTAGTTCCAGGTAAAACTATTGTTGTACTTATCTGTATAAATTCTGTTGCCATCTGCGCCCAATTCAGGAAAATAAAAACACCAGCGCAAGGAATATCACACATACCAACAGCAGAAATGATATTGCCCGTTTAAAGGTTGCCATTAGATATAATTTAAGTTTCAGAGGTAAGTTTTATTATGCTATTAAACCTGCCGGCTATTTTGATTTATACACTTCCAGCTCTATTTCAATCATAAACTCAGGAAGTGCCAGTTCTTTTACACCAAGCCAACTGCCGGTTGGGAATTGTTTTTTGTAAATATCATTTCGGTAAGCAGCATGCTTTAAAAACTCCGGCATGTTGGTAGTAAAAACATTTTCAACCACCACATCATCAAAAGTGCAGCCGTAATGTTTTAATATTTTATCCAGGTCGGAGTAGCAATTTTTCATCTGTTGTAAAAAATCACCTTTGGCTGTAGGGTTACCTTTATCATCCATGCTAACCGCACCAGAAATTTTAATGTCATTACCAATTTTTACTGCATGAGAATAACCATACGCTTTTTCAGTTTCGGGGCGAAGGAGGAAGTATTCAGGCGCTTCGCTGGCCGCATATTCAGCAGTTGTATCAGCAGCAGGTGGGTTTGTTGTGCCTGCATTATTGCATCCAATAAATATTAACACACTTGTAAAAAGCGCAACCGCTAATAAAGATAATTTTTTCATTGGTTCAAAATTTGGTTTGATGAACGTGTTGGCAACTGTTTCAAATCACATGGAGACAGACAGTTCAGGGTGGTCTCTTTTTTCTAAGTCATTCACCCTTTCCACATGCGTATTAATATGCATCAGCCGGATAAGTAACCAGGCTACTGCTATCATTGCTGCAAATGCAAGCAAAGTATATTCCCAGTTAAAGTGATTTTTTATTGGCCCGATTGATTTTGCCCCAACAATACGCCCCACATTGGAGATGGTCATGTACAAAGTAAACTGTGTGGCAGAAACTTTTTTCCAGCAACATTGCATGGCAGTGGCAAATACACCAATAGTGGCAAATACATACAGTACCTGGTAAATGATCATAAAGCTGCTGATAAACCATTTATTGCCCCAGTATATTTTTAAAAAAGCAAAACCGGCAGTTAATACGATCAGCAGGAAAAAATAAATATTCAACATGCGTAATTTTCCAAACTTATCTATCAGTACACCGCCAATAAGCATCCCTCCAATACCACCAACTAAAGTAGCGGTTGCATAAAACTGTGAGTAAGCCCTGTCTGTCCAGCCAAGTTCCTGCACAGTAAAAATGGGCAACAATGTGTCTAAGTAATTAAAAGCACCTTGTGTAAAGAACGCAATTACGGCAAACAACAGGCTGTTGCGTAATGTAAATACATTGTATAAAGATCTGCCGATAACAGCCCAACTTGTCAGTTGCATTTTTTTTGTTTCGGCAGATGCTATGCCTTTAGTCCAGGGTAATATTTTTTCGCCTGCCCGTTCCCGTAAAAGCAGTGGCACCAGCATGATAAGCCCAACTGCAATGGAGAGTGTAAGTATAGCAGTTGAAAAACTATATTTATACATCAGCCAGCTACCCAGTGCCAGCGATGCAGAAGTGCCCATGATCTTTGCACCCCACATAAAGCCGTTGGCCCTTGCCTGTTGTTCTGCCGGCACAATGTCAATAGCCATACCATCCGTGGCTACATCCTGGAAGGAACCAAAAAAACCAACAGCAAATCCTGCGGCCATAAACAGGTTTAAATTGTTAAGCGGATCGGGCACAAAAGCCATGGTAATAAAACTTGCTATCAATCCTAGTTGTCCAAACATTACCCAGGGCCTTCTTCGCCCCATGGGCAAATAAGTAAATCTGTCCATCAGCGGTGCTGTAATTATTTTAAAACTCCAGGGCAGGCCAACGGCAGCAACAAAGCTTCCTATCTCACCGGGTGTTTTTCCATTCATGGCCATCCATGCAGGAATGCCAAAAAAGCACATGCCTTCCGGAATGCCCTGTGCCACATAGAGGGCAATAAAATTAAAGTAGCGCAAAAAAGTATTGTCTGAAAGCGAAGGAATGCTGCTGCTTTTTTTTAATGCGATGCCAATGCTGGTGCTGGTCATTATTTATAAGGTTTGATAAGGCTTTAGTTTTTTCTGTAATGTAAAATAAACCTGTAAGAATTTAGAAAAATCTTACAGGTTTATGTGACATAAAATTTATTTCGAACTCAGATCTTTACGCATAAAAAGTAACTCACTCCAGATTTCATTTACATAAAGGCGTAAATCTTCAAGATACTCTTCGTAAGCACCTGCGCCATGTACAGCATCATAAGTTTCTCTAAATGGTTTGCGGAAACCTGTTGCTTTTTCTTTTAAGCCTTGCTTATACCTGTTTACAAGAGTGTACTGTGCTGGGCCGGAGCCATTGGCCTGGTATACTGCAATCGTTGAACCTTCAGCAGCCCATGCGGCTTTCAGTTTTTTTATCATGCTTACTGCTTTACTGCTCCAGCCAAGTTTGGGGTACACATGTGTTATCTGTATTTTATCAGAGAAGTCGCCTAAGGCCACTGTACTTAAAGAATCAACATAAACATAATAGCCACCCGATACCCTATCGGTTAAATGTACACTTACATTTTTATTCCAGTCTGTCATGTGTTCTTCACCTAAATTCCCTCTTTTATCTTCTCCTTCCCAACTTGTGGGGCCTTCGGTAATATGATAACCTCCCATATCCTGGCCCGACTGTATGGTAAATACACGCCAATGTGCATCGCCGGAGTGGTATTTTTGTGCATGTGTGGCAAGGGCTTTTTCAAACTCCATTACTTTATCCGCTTTTGGAAATACCCGTTGAACGGAAATTACATTTTTCACCTGGCTTATGCCTGCAAAGGGGATAAGCATGAACAGAAGGGTAAACATTTTTGTACTAATGCAAGATTTCTTTTTCATTTTAATTTTGGTTTAATTGTTTATAATAAAGAAAGCTTCCCAGGGTAAATTTTATATATACAAAAGTCGGGACAATGGCAGGCGGCTGTGAGTACTTATCTGCCATCCTGTTGTAGATTTATACTTATCACCCGGATAAATTGTGCATCAACAGGATTAATTCGCCATTTTAAAAAACAGCAGATTAATTTCTTTATGGCGGTTGCAATAACAAAAAGGTTTGCAATTATCTTTATAGCAAATGCGCCAGCACTTTCTTTATTTAGAGGTCATTCTTACGTTTTCCATTACATGCGTATGGTTGGGCACCACTGCACAAAACACTAAAGGTTACGAGGTCATCTCTACCGCCGAAGGTTTATCACAGGGTATGATCTTCGATATGCTACAGGATAAAGAAGGCTTTATATGGGTGGCTACAAAAAACGGGTTGAACCGCTATGATGGCTACAGCTTTAAAGTGTTTACCAACGACCCATATAACCCCCATTCTCTCAGCAGCAACACCATTATGAAATTGTTTGAAGACTCTAAGGGAAGAATATGGGTGGGCACTGAGAATACGGGCATAAATGTTTATGATAAAACAACCGGTCAATTTTACAGGATTGCATACAATCCTTCTAACTCAACCAGCCTTTCGGGCAATCAAATAAGGGGCATAAATGAAATGCCTGGTGGAAAAATTTTAATTGCCACAGAGGCACCGGGGCTCAACATTGTGGAACTAACCAATAATTTTTTTGAAGAAGGAGGAACACCGGTTATTACAAAACTGGCACTGCCAAACAATGTGCTTGTGTATGGCATGGGTAAAGATAAAAGCAACACAATGTGGATTGGCGGAATGGATAATTCAGTCTACAGGTTTGATGGCGCAAACAACAGCTTTGCGCCATTGGAAAATGCACAATTGATCAACAACGGATATTTTGTTGATGATGAAAACATACTCATCAACAACAATCTTTTTTTGTATGATGGTAAAAACATAACACCATTATTTGATACAGGAAAAATGCCTGAGGGTAATATGCTTTTTAAAACCAACAGCCCGCTTTGGGATTACCATCACCGGGAGCATTTCCACTATGACAAAAGTTATTTGGGCAATGGCAAGCCTTTACAATGGGATAAAAAATTGCCTCCTCTCACAAGATTGATATACCCTTTTATTATTGACCGTTCCGGAATGGTATGGACTGGCACAGTAGGATATGGCTTAAGAAAATTTAATACTGCAAAAAGTAAATTCAAAGCACAGGTACCAGGCTACAGTGTGCGGTATATTGTGCCTGTTGCTTCTGATGATGTTTTTCTCGGCGATTTTGGCTATGGGTGGCGAAGGCTGCAAAAGGATTCTGTGATAAGCAATCCGTTTAGCAGGATTGCATCCATAAAACAGATAGATAATTTTATCATTGCCAAAACCGGCGATTACTGGATCAAAAGCGATTTCAGCGGCTATTATAAATACAAGCCTTCATCAGAAAAACTAACGGCTTACCCCCAAATAAATTTTTTTAACGGTCACGGCAGCAAGCAGCCAATGATGGAAGATAGCAAAGGCAATATATGGATGCCGGGACTGGGCGGCATGTTTACAAGAATTAATACTGCTACAGAAAAAATTGACAGCTTTACCATCAATACCAATGCTGCAAGGCCCATGCAGGTGGAAGCTGTTTGTTCTGCTATGTATGAAGATGGGCAAGGCATATTCTGGATTGGCACAGCAGATGGTTTTGCAAGACTGGATTTTAGCAAGAGCACTAACGGTTTGCCACAAATAAAATGGTATTACAACAACAACAGCAACCGCAATTCACTTAACTATAATCATGTGTCCAGTTTTATGGATGACACTGCGGAACCGGATAAATATTTATGGATTTGCACAAAGGGCGGTGGGCTCAACAGGCTGGATAAAAGCACAGGCAGTTTTTTTCATCTTACTGCAAAAGATGGCCTGCCCGATGATGTAGTGTATGGCATTGTTGCAGATGCTGCAGGCAATTTTTGGGGCAGCACTAACAAAGGCATTTTTTGTATGCTGTCAGGCAAAACCGGTAGCACCAGTTGGGTGTTCCGCAATTTTACAAAGGCAGATGGTTTGCAGGGCGATGAATTTAATACAGGTGCTTATGAAAAGTTGCCCAATGGCAATTTGGCATTTGGCGGGGTAAACGGGTTGAATGTTTTTAACCCGAAAGAAATATTGGCGGCAGGTTTTATGCCCAATGTTTTTATCACGGATATTTTAATTAACAACCAGCCTGTAACGGCAGGGGATAGTACCGCTGTATTGCAAAATACTATTGAACAATCAAAAAATATTACGCTTACCTATTTGCAGGATATTCTTACGCTGGAATTTTCATCACTTGATTTTACGGCTTCCAGTCAGAATAAATACAGGTATCAATTAGTGGGTGTAGATAAAGATTGGGTGGAAAGCGGCACAAGGCGTTCTGCAACTTATTTGCACCTGCCTTCTGGTAAATATATTTTTAAAGTACAGGGTAGCAATAGCCAGGGAATATGGAGTGATAAAATTACAGAGCTGCAGATAACAGTGTTACCGCCGTGGTGGCGTAGCTGGTGGGCTTATGTATGCTATGCATTACTGATAGGTTTGGGCATAAGGGCTTATTTTAAATTTACTGTCAACAGGGCTAAGTTAAAATCGCAATTGAACTTTGAACAGTTAGAAGCAAAAAGAATAAAGGAATTAGATACTGTAAAAACACAATTATACACCAATATCACCCATGAATTCCGTACGCCGCTCACGGTGATATTAGGCATGGCACAGCAGGTAAAAAACAACCCGCCGGTGCATTTGGAAAACGGCATGGATATGATCATCCGCAATGGTGAAAGCCTGCTGAACCTGGTGAATGAAATGCTGGATCTGTCAAAGTTGGAAACAGGGAAAATGCAACTGCAACTGTTAAATGGCGATGTGATAAATTTTCTCCGTTATATAGTTGAGTCTTTTCACTCGCTGGCAGAAAGCCAGAAAAAACAGTTGCATTTTTTATCTGAAATGGATGCATTGCATACAGCATACGACCCGGAAAAACTGCGGCAGATCATCGCCAATTTATTATCGAACGCATTAAAATTTACACCGGAAAGAGGTAATATTTATATTTCAATAACAGGACAAGCGGTGCCGGGCAGCCCAGATTTATCTACCTTAATTATTAAAGTAAAAGACACCGGCATCGGCATACCGGAAAGCCAGTTGCAAAATATCTTTGACAGGTTTTATCAATTGGACAACAGCCATACAAGAAAAACAGAAGGCACTGGCATTGGCTTGGCGCTTACCAAAGAATTAGTGAAATTAATGGAAGGGGAAATAACGGTAAAAAGCCCGCCAACAGGCGCTAATAAAGGAAGTGAGTTTACTGTGGCACTGCCGCTGAAAAAATTGCCTGTTGCAGAAGATAACATCATTTACCATGATGTAAAAACCGGGTTCTTCCAAAACACAAATGTTGCCATTACAAATGGAATTGAATTGGCGGATGACAAACAAACCAAAACAAAGCCACTGATCTTATTGGTGGAAGATAACGCTGACGTGGTGGCTTACACGGCCTCCTGTTTACCAGACTATCGCCTGGCAGTTGGCAAAGATGGAAGGGAAGGTTTTGAAATAGCTTCTGAAATGATCCCCGATCTGATCATTACAGATGTGATGATGCCATTTGTGGATGGGTTTGAACTCTGCCGCCAATTGAGAAGGGATGAACATACAAGCCATATTCCCATCATCATGCTAACGGCCAAGGCTGATATAGAAAGCAAAATGGAAGGTTTGCAGCAGGGAGCCGATGTTTATCTGCAAAAACCCTTTAATCGGGAAGAGCTATTATTAAGAATAAAAAAACTGCTTGAGCTAAGGCAAAACCTGCAACAGTATTATCTAAAAAAAGCAGGGCTGAATAATAATACAACAGCAGAAGAAATAATAATTCCCGAAGAACCTGTTGTTGAGAATAAAATAGAAGATGCCTTTGTAAGAAAAGTAAGGGAAGCAGTGGAAGCAAACTTGTCAGATGCTGAATTTACAATAGAGCAATTATGCAGGCAGGTATTTATGAGCCACTCCCAATTGCACCGCAAATTAGATGCACTTACAGGCTGTTCTCCCAATAAATTTATCCGTATGATGCGTTTAACCAAAGCCAAAGAAATGCTGAGGAACCCGGCTAATAGTATTGCTACGATCTCTTATGAATGTGGCTATAATGATCCCGGCTATTTTGCCAGGGTATTTAAGCAGGAATATGGCGAAACGCCCCAGGAGTGGAGGGCTGTGAAATCCTGACAAAGATTTTGACTGCTTACCGCCTGATAAGTGTGCGGATTTTGATTATTAAAATGCTTTATATATCAAAAAAAAAGCTTAGCATTGTGTTCTCCAATATTTTATGTGTACTAAGTACATCGTAGCTACCCTTTGAAACAATAGTCATATTCGCTGTTACCTCCCAATAAGATTTTCAGGAAAGACCTTAATCAGTCTTGTTTTTTAATGCACTAAAATATATAAAATGCATCCTTTGATTATTAGAGCCATTCGTTCAACTACAGTCTCTTTTGTATTTGCTTCCAAAAGAAATGGGGGATTTTCTGCCACACAGCAGAAATATAGTGGCCGTGTAATTGAGGTTGCCATCAAATAGCAAATAAACCCCACCATGCATAATTTATCCTGTAGTTTGAATGAAATGTGTAGTAAAATGATGAAAATCTGCATGCCGTTAGCAACAATTATTTAGAATTTTAGTCCGCCAAAATTTCTATTAAAAACCTATCCCTCATGAAAACGCTGTATTAAAAGCGTTCTGATATTTCCTGATTTACGGTATGCCGATGATACTATATCATGAAATGCAGTACACAAATCCACTCCTGTGTCATTTTTTTTAAAGCATAATTTGATTTATCAAACTTAGAACAATGAACAATTTTACCCGTATTGCAAGTATTATCGGTAGTCTTTTGAATTATAAAAGCCTCCGTTCATTTTTGCTTGTTATTTTTTCAACTGCTGTAATAGTACAAGATGGTTTCGGGCAAACAAACCCTGCACCTTTTGATCTTTCTACCGGCAGTTTTATTTTTACAGGCCAAACTGCGGCGAACAGCACCTACCCGGCAAATATGCAGGGATGGACCACAGGCACTAATAATATTACTTTTCTGACAACGGCTCCTCCGGGAGCAGACCAGGCTTTAGTGCCATCCGGTAACTTTGCTACAGAAGGCTTATCAAATTTTGGTGCAAATGGATTTAATTTTAGAGCTTCCAGTGTTGGTAACGAGCAGGTAGGCGAAATCTGTTTAGCCTTAAATACTATTGGAAGAAACAATATTCGTGTAACATGGACCGCAGCAGACCAAATAGGAAATACTCAGGCACAAATGGCATTGGCGTTGCAATATCGTGTGGGCACCAGTGGTTCGTTTACAGATATTCCAGGCACTACTTACTTTTCGAATGCGGCTAATGCACAACCACCACAAACTTTCAGCAACATTCTTTTGCCTCCCGCCTGCGAAAATCAAGCGGTCATCCAAATCAGGTGGGTTTATTGGCAAGTAACCAGTGTTGCAACAAAAGATGCAATAAGCCTGGATGAGATTACAGTTTCAAGTTGTACTCCTCCGGCCAATGAATACCGAAGTGCCGCCACTGGTAACTGGAATAACGCTGCTACCTGGGAAACGTTCAACGGTTGCGCCTGGGTTCCAGCATTAGCTGCTCCTTCTTCATTAGATGGAGTCATTACCATACAAAGTCCTCACGTAGTTTCAATCAATACAAGCCTCACAGTTGACCAGCTTGTTATTAATTCCGGGGCTAACTTACAGGTCTTTACTTCTACCGTATCGATCGCAAACGGGCCAGGAGATGATCTGGTGCAAAATGGAACTGCAACCTGGTTTGCAGCCACTGCTCATCTTAGTGTAAGTGCAGGAGCAGTTATCAGTGGTTCCAGTCATATCCAGGCCGAAGGAGATGTTATTAATAATGGTACCATCAACACAACACAGTTAATTATGTGGGGCAGCGGTCATCCACAAGCAATCAGTGGTACAGGCACAATAGGTCTTTTAAGCCTTGCATTCAATACAGATGTTACATTAAATGGTGTACAAACCATTACTAACTCACTCTCTCTCGGTGCTAGTGGGCTCACCGTAACCGGCAACAATAAAGTGATCATTGCAACAACTGCTTTTATCCAGGGTTCATCTTATATCAGAGGTAACCTGCAGATGAATTTTCCCGTTGGAAATAATACCTTGACTTATCCAATAGGTGACAATCTTGGAGCAAGGCCTGTTACCCTGACAGTATTTGGTTCTGCAGGCAATGGAGGTGTGACAATATCTACCAGGAACCCTGATCATCCCGATGTTGCCAATTCTTTATTAGACCCAGTGAAGACTGTTAACCGTTATTGGACAGTAGATAATGGCACACTTGGAAACTCAGGTATCCAGGCTACATTTAACTGGGATCCGTCAGACGTAGATCCCGGTGCAGTTACTTCGAATTTTACAGTAAGACAATACACAAATAATATCTGGTTCAACACATCTCCGGTAAGCCCCACTGCAACGTCTATAGCCGTGAATGTTGTTTCGGCACAGCCTGCCGACTACCAGGTAGGCGAACCTACTTGTACCCCCACAGGTGAATACCGCTCTGCAGCAGATGGCCTTTGGAGCAGTGCTTCCACATGGGAAACATACAATGGTTGTGCGTGGGTTGCTGCATCCGTTGCACCGTCTTCAACAGATAGTACTATTACTATCAGGGACGGCCACACTGTTTTTACCAGCAGCATTATTACTGCCGACCAGGTAATTGTAGAGAGTGGGGGTACATTACAAACCAACTCATTTAATGTAAATATTGCAAATGGCGCCGGCGTGGATCTTGATGTATATGGTACATTAACCACTTTTGACAATACAATTTTCGGCAGCGGCTCCAACATTAAAATAAGAAGCGGAGCTGTTTTTATATGGAATGAGTGTGCAATTAATAATGCTGTTATCGATTTTGAATCTGGCTCTGTAATTAATGGTTCAAGTGGGTATGTCCGTGCCATTCATAGCGGTTCGGTATTGAATAACTATACAAATTGGCAATTCGATGGCAACAGTACGGGCCTGTATTATGAAGGTGCCACATGTACATTTAATAACTTTGATACGCTTGATATTAAGAACAGCGCTGCCCTCACTTTCCAGCAATCCAATACCGGAACTCTGAACCTCAACAATACAGGGGTTATACTTACATCAGCTAACGGCCTTTTCGAAATACAGGATCAAACCACCACCTTTGATAACCAGGGTTCAATTTTCCTGAGCAACAACGCAAGGATGTATTTCAACACATCCAATGATGTGCTTGATGGCTATTTAAATATTGATGCGTCTTCTTACACCGACATCAGGGGTTCTAATACGGTAATGCATTTCACAGGCGACAGCCTGTTTATAGATAATTATATCAGCGGCGAAGTTGAATTTATCGGGAGCGGCCAGCAGTCAATAAGGGGGAATGCTTATATAGATGTCATCAGGCTGAACAATCCAAATAATGTGCTGCTTGTAAATAGTTTGATGGTTTCTACAGGCTTCGATTTTGTGTCAGGCAAAATAGATACCCGGCCAAATGGCGTACTTACTTTTTACAATGGGATAAATACCACTTTGCTGAATGCGAATGCCGGTTCCTATATCATTGGAGCTGTAAAAAGCCAGATACAGAATGGTGATGGTGAAGAGTACTATTTCCCCATAGGTAATGAAAATTATTTCACACCGGTAAGTCTCTATATTCCAAACGGGCCTTCCAACGGCGGTTCAACAGACGGGATCACAATCAGTTCCTTCAACGGGGACCACCCTTCTGTAAATACATCGGGAATTGACCCCGCCAAATCAGTAAATAATTACTGGCGTGTGATAAATGATGCTGTTTTATTCGATTCAGTGCAGGCTAAATTCAAGTGGGATAATGCAGCAAACGATGCAGGGTTAACTGCTGCTAATCTTACAGCGGCTAAGTATAATGCACCAGCCTGGTCTTCATTATTGTCAGTTGCAACCAACTCTGATTCTTTGGTCACAAATTTCTTTACTTCTTTTAGTGATTTCCAGATAGGCGAACCTATGTCATCTGCTGTTTTAAATGATTACCGTTCTATCGCTTCCGGCACCTGGGAATCTGCAGCTACATGGGAACGTTATAATGGAACATCATGGGTAGCTGCTGCTACGGCGCCAACTTTTACAGATAATGTAATTACCATCCAAAGCCCACACACTGTTACTATAAATGCCAACAGGACTATTGACCAGGCTGTTGTCAACAGCGGTGCCACATTAACAGTTAATACCGGTACACTTACCATCAATAATGGCTTAGGAAGTGATCTAACTATCAACGGAAATATCATATGGGCATCAGCCGCAGCCATATTATTTGTAAACAACCAGGCGGTTGTTGATGGCACTGCTGCTTTAAGTTACACAGGCACCTCTATGACTAACAGGGGTACTGTTGCCCTGCAGGTTACTTTCAACGGCACCGCAGCACAAACCATAAACAGCACTACACTAAACGTAAATGGATTTGCCGGGTTAACCGTTAACAATGCCAGTGGCATTACCGTTAGTGGTGGTTCTCCAAGCGTAACAACATTAAACTTTGTAAGTGGTAAAATAACAACAGGCGGAAGTTCAATCGGTATTAATGATGGGGGCAGTATAACCGGTGCAGGCGCAGGTACAGGTTATGTGGTAGGTTCCATACGTAGGTTCTTTAACACTGGCACCACCGCACTTGATTTCCCTGTTGGCAGCACTAATTATTATTCACCTGTTTCTGTTGCATTAAGTGGTGTGGTAAATGCAGAAGATATTACTGTACGGAACTTTGGTAATGGGCATCCTAATGCAGGATCATCCGATTTAGAGGGAACAATAAATACATACTGGGCATTTAGTGGATCAGCAGTTCATGTTTCAAGTGTTACATTTAACTGGGATGCGGCGCAGACTGGAGGGGGAAATACAGCCCTCTTTCAGGTAGGCCAATATTATTCCGATGCATCTACATGGTCCCTTGTGCCATCAAGCAATGCCTTGCCAACTTCTATAACTGCAACGGGTATCTCGTCGTTTGTAAATATGTCTTATACGGTTGGCGAGGCAATCCCGGCTGTTGCAGGTGACTACCGTACTGTTAACTCAGGCACATGGGACAATATTGCAAACTGGGAAACATATAATGGAACATCATGGGTGGCCGCTTCGCAATACCCTATAGCTTCTAATGCCGAAACGATCACAATCCGCAATAGCCATACACTAACCAATCCTTCTTCCCCAACTGTCGTTGACCAGGTTGTAATAAAACAAGAAGGGGCTTTAAATGTAAGTTCCGAGTCGTTATTTACCATAGCCGATGGCGTAGGCATTGACCTGGATAATTCTGGCCAATTTGAATTAAACGGCGATATGGTAGTGTTAGGTACATTTAATACTAACGCCGGAGGCCAAAGCATTTACTATGGCTGTTCCGTAGCAGGTCCGGGCACTATCAATATGCTGGCAGGTTCCAACTTAGATTTCCAGGGTAACCCAAAAACTTTTACCGATGGGTTGATAATTAATTTGTATTCTGATTTCTTGTGGTCAACTAGTGACCCGGTTGATTTTAGCGGTGCCAATACCACCATAAATAACTATGCCATCATAGATTTTGAATCAAGTGCAACTATAGGTGCCAACCTTTCATCAAATGCTCAGTTTAATAATATGGCAACCGGGCAGATGCTTGTTAATAATCTTGTTTCATTGGATGGCGAAATTCAATTTAATAACTATGGTACTGTAAATGTATCATCAGAACTACAGTTGAATAATTCAACAGGCACACATTCCGGGCCTTATATCATTCAACCTGGTGCTGTGTTATCTGGTAATGCCGAAGTTGCTATTACCAATACCAGTTTACAAAATGAAGGTACCATTAACCTGGTTAATGTAATAATGGCGGGCCCATTGCACCAGGCAATAGAAGGGCTTGGTACCATTCAAAATTTAAAAATTGCTAATGCAAACAATGTTGACATCAGCGATGACTTAACCATTACCGGCACGCTGGATTTAACTACTGGTAGATTAATAACCGGTGCAAAAAAAGTATATATAGATGATGCGGCTACTGTGATCAATGCAAGTGCGGCCAGTTATGTAAATGGTAATGTAGAAAGAGACATACAAGTTCCCGGTTCATATGATTATCCTATTGGCGATGCCAATGGTTATGCACCCATAGTTCTTGGGCCAGACTTTACCGTTGGTGGCTCAGTTTCGGCAAGGGTTACTACAGGCGACCATGCTGAAATTAACAGTACAGGAATTAACGAAGACAGGAGTGTAAACAGGGTTTGGTTAATTACCAACGAGAGTTTAACATTTAGCGAATGTGATATTGACTTTGTATGGCATGCTGTTAATGATGTGGACCCATTTGCTGATTATACTAAATTCAGAGTAGCCAGAAAAGATGAAATATCAGGCGTGTGGTCGCTGCCAACAATAAGCAATCAGCAGTCAAATACTATTAATGTTCAAAATGTAGATGCATTTGGTGAATTTCAAATTGGTGAAGCGGCAGGGCTTTCAGGCGATTATCAAACTGTTGCAAACGGCGATTGGAATGATGCAGCAAATTGGGAATATTTTAATGGTACTGATTTTGTGCCTGCACCAATAGCACCGGACTTTAACAGCGGTAATATTCTTATCCGCCATACCATTGACTTAAACAACAGCATAACATTAGACCAGGTAAGAATTCAGAACAGCGGCATTCTTTCCATCATTAACAGTTCTGTTAATTACTACAGCGAACTCGACAATGATTTTGTTACCGCTGAAAGTGGCGGCACACTTAATATAAATAACTCTTCTATTTCTGCAAACGGTGCCACTTTTGGTGTGTACATCCAGTTAAGCGAAGGCTCTAATGCTGTATTCAGCGATGTCACCATAGGGGATGATATCACTGTAAATAACGCTGGCACATGCCTTGTTAATGGAACATCTCCAATTGGATTTGGCAGTAATACTGTACTCAATAATCCGGGTACTTTGTATATAGAATCAGATGTAGCCCTTACTGGGGAAAATGGTGTTATTAATAATACCGGGATTATAAATGTTAATGGCAATCACCAGATTTCAGGTGATGGACTTAGTGCCATTACCAATAATGCAAATGCCCAGCTAAACATATATGGCCAATTGCAATTAGATGTGTTGTTAAACAATTTGGGCCCGTTAAGTATAAACAATGATAGTTTAGGTAATCCCGGCAGTTTAAATGTTACGCATAGCGATAATACTTATGCAGGTAGTATGTATAACTATTCAGGAGAATTTACGGGGACAACTAATATCAATTTTACCGGAGTTACATTTCTTAATAGTGGCAGTATTACTGTACCACAACTTTCAATGAATGGTTCAGGACACCAGGAAATATTAACAGGTACAGCGGGCACCATCAACAATCTTGTAATTGATAATACTGCAGGTGTTGGTATAGGCGGTGATGGAACACAGTTGATTGAAAATGCACTTACTTTAAATAATGGTGTTATAACCATGCTTGGCAGCCATGTGCTAAGGCTTAGCGAAACAGCCCTGTTTAACAGGGAAGGTAATAGTTGGGTAAATGGCGGCATTGAGAAATATGTGCCAAACGGTGGTTCAGGTACGTATGATTTTTATGTAGGAGATGATACTTATTATACGCCAGTATCTATCAACCTCTCTGATGTTTCAGGCGCTGGTTCTCTTTCAGTAATAAGCATTCCAACTGTTCACCCGGCAGCCGGTGAGTCTGGTATTGTCAATCCTTCCAAGACCTTAAACCGTTATTTCAGTATCAGTTCAAGTGGTATGGAATTTACAGCATCTGCAACATTTAACTGGAGCATTGCTGACGTCATCCCAGGAATAAATACTGGAAGCCTTATAGTTGCAAAATATGACGATCCAAGCTGGTCGGCTCCTTCTATTTTTTCAATTTTCAGTGATACCACAGCGCAGGTGAGCAATATTACTTCTTTCAGTGACTGGGTGTTTGGTGAAGCAAGTACCTGTTATGTAAACATTCCCGACAATGCTTTTAAACAGGAATTACTAGATAACACCGGTATTAATACAAATGATAATAGTGAAATTGAATGTAGCGAAGCTGCTGCTTACAACGGCACTATTAATGTAAACAATAAAAATATTCTCAGCCTTGCCGGTATTGAAGCATTTACTTCTCTTACCAGCCTTGAATGTGCAAATAACCAACTATCATCACTTAATCTTTCAGCTAATACAGCGCTGGTTACTTTGTTTTGCTACAGCAACAGCCTTACATCGATTAATGTTCCGGCCACCACAACACTTACTTTGTTTGATTGTTCAAATAACCAGCTTACATCGCTTGATGTTTCTGCTAATACATCTCTGGGGGCTTTGCTTTGTTACAGCAACCAGCTTAGCGGTAGTGCCCTTGATGTGTCAAATAATACTTCACTCAATACACTCGAATGCTACGATAACCAGCTTACAGAGCTTGATGTATCAAATAATATATTGCTTGACTTACTATCTTGCCATACCAATCAGCTTACCGGGCTTGATGTAACAAATAATACAGCACTCACTTCATTAAACTGTTCAGAAAATAATCTTACCGCACTGAATGTTACTAATAACACACAATTGCAGGCTTTAAATTGTGTAGTCAATTCTATTACCAACTTTAGCTTTACCGGTAATGCAAACCTCACCAGTCTTTTAATAGGCAATAACCAGATAGCTAATTCGATCAATCTTTCAGGCTGCACTAACCTGGTTGATCTTAATATGGCGAATAATCAATTCACCAGTGTTATATTACCTGTTACAAATACCTTCTTATATCTGCAATGCCAGGGTAATGCACTTACAGCAGTGGATGTTAGCGGTAACCCGGAGCTAATTTGGTTTATAGCAAGTGGCAATCAAATAACCAGTATTGATTTAAGCGCCAATACACATGTTAACAATATTTCCTGTTCAAACAATCCCCTGCTTACGTCCCTGAATATTCATAACGGCAACAATAGTATTATTGGTGATTTCTTTGCCATCAACAATCCATTATTATCCTGTATCCAGGTTAGTGATGTTACTTTCATGAATGGAGCCTTTGGTAATGAGACACACAAAGATGCAACAGCAACGTATAGCTTATCATGTGTTTCTACTGAAAATTACTATTTCCAGACAGTAAACGCTAATGGTAGCTGGAATGATCTTGCCAACTGGGAAATGAGCAGCGATGGCTCTGCGTTTGTACCGGCAACTGTAATTCCAAATGGAACTAACAGCGGTGTTATCACGATCAGGTTCGGGTTTGATATATCCAGTAATTCAGAAACTATTGTGGCGGATCAACTAACTATTAATCCATCCACTACCTTGTCTTTCAGCGAAGGATCATTGACGATACTCGATGGGCCGGGCACTGACCTGACCTGCAATGGTACGCTGCGTTTCGGTGCAGGCGATCTCATTAACAATGGCACGGCAAGTTTTGGAGATGGTGCGGTATTGAATGCCCTGGGTGATGATGGAATTGGGGGAAGCGGTGTTTATGATTTTGTAGGAGCAAGCCTTCACATGGAAGGCGCTGGCGATCATTATTGGCTCGATGGATGTACCATCAATAATGAAGGGAATACAACATGGGATGATAATGGCAATATCAACATAGATGGGGCAACCATATTTAATAACAACGGCACATTTGAAATTAATGGTAACGGTGATTTTATTTCAGGGTCGCCGGCCACACCTGTTATCAATAATAATGGGACTATCAGTAAAGTTGCCAGCGGGCTTACAGATATTGATGCTGCTATTGTATTCAATAACCACAATACAGTAGATATTGAAGGCGGCGCTATTAATATTAATAATAGTGATGGGGTACATGATGGTTCTTACTCTATTGGCTCAGGTGCAACTTTAGGTGGTACAGCCAATTTGAATTTTACCGGCAGTTCTATTACCTGTCATGGTTCTATTGAACTGGCCAACTTTACATTTGACGCAGAGGAATTACAAGACTTTGAGGGTGTGGATGGCGTTGTTTCCAGTCTTACAATAAGCAATCCTGCAGGCGTTACATTAAGCGGTGATAAAACAATTAGTGGTGCACTAACATTTGATGTTGGTAAAATAAATACTGATGCTTACAAATTGATTATTGCAAATGGAGCAACAGTAAGTGGTGCAGGCGCTTCTTCTTATGTAAACGGTACTTTGCAGCGTTATTTTGCTGGTGCCCCTGACTTTGTAACTCAAACATATGATGTAGGCGACGAGAATTATTACAGGCCTACAGCAGTTACACTCCAGTTAGTTACTAACGGATCAGTAAGCTTATCAACTGTTGCTGGCCATAATTCCCAGATAGCAAACTCAGGCATCGATCCAGTTAAGAGTGTAAACCGCACCTGGCGCTTTACAAATATTGATGCAGGTTTTGATGGAGCAGGAGTAACATTTAACTGGGATGAAAATACTGAAGTATTAGGCGGTGCCAATCCTTCAAATTTCATTGTGTCAAAATTTGATGATGATGTTTGGGAGCAACTAAATGTAACAAACCGTACCGGTAATTCTATCACTGCTGATAATTTTTTAACATTCAGTGAGTTCCAGATCGGCGAACCATTGGCTCCTTGCTATGTAAATATTCCTGATCCTATCTTTAAAGATACACTACTGCGTAACACAGCAATTAATACAGTTGATGATGGAGAGATCAGTTGTGCAGAAGCTGCGGCATATACTGGCGGTATTGATGTTCATGGTTTGAATATTTATGACCTTACGGGTATAGAAGCCTTTACAAATATTACCTTGTTAAGATGTTATAGTAACAATCTCTCAAGCCTTAACGTTAGTACGCTTTCCCTACTGCAGCATTTGCATTGTGCAGGCAACCAGCTTACAAGCCTTGATGTTACAAATAACAGCCAGCTTACTTATCTGCATTGTCATACAAATGGTATAGATGAACTCAATTTTGCATCTAATACTATTCTTGAGGACCTGGATTGTTCAAACAACAATGCCTCATCCCTTGCATTGCCACCGGCAGCACCTGCATTAACCACATTGGTTATTGAAGGCAATACCCTCAATACAAATCTTAATCTGTCATTAATGCCTGTGCTTACAAGCATCCGTGCAGCTAATAGTGGCCTTACAGGTTTGGTGTTACCGGCATCTGCCATATTGGTTGAATGCCAGAACAATGCAATCAGCAGCCTTAATACAGCTGCTGCAACTGGTTTAACTACACTTAACTGTAGTAGCAATTCACTTACAGCGCTTGATCTTTCTGCTAATCAGGCACTCACTTTTATTGATTGTTCATTCAACCAGCTTATCAGCCTGAATGTGCAAAACGGTTTTAATAATTTACTTACAAATTTTAATGCAACAAATAATTCTTCATTAACCTGTGTGCAGGTAGATGATGTTGATTATATGAATACAAACTGGCCTGCAGGAATAAACGGTAGTACTTCATACAGTACTTTGTGTACTTCTATTGCAGCCGCAGCACTCAACTTTGATGGTGTTGACGATTACGTTAGTTTCCCTGGAACCTTCCCTGCTTATACAAGCAATGGATTAACTGCAGAAGCATGGATAAAAGCATCACCAGGTGGTGGTGGCGGCGATCATAATATTGTAAGCTGGAAAGATGCATCTGGCAATGTGGTTGAGTTCAGGGTATTTGCCGATGGCCATTTACAGTTCCTGATCTATGATGGTGTTACCGTTCAATACGTTCTTGGTTCCACCAATTTGAATACAGGTAACTGGACACATGTTGCTGCAACAAAAAGCGGAAACAATGTTACGCTGTACATCAATGGAAATGTTGAAGCAACCGGCTCAGTAACCAATACAATTAATGCCAACCAATTCTTTGTAGGAAATGGTGGTGCTAATAAATTATTTGATGGTTCATTGGATGAAGTAAGGGTTTGGAGTTATGCCAGGAGCCAGGGAGAAATATTTTCAACACTATATTGCGAAGCTCCGGCACAGCCAGGCTTAGCTGCTGACTATCATTTTAACCAGGGAACAGCCTTTGCAGATAATACTATAGAATCTACATTGGTTGATGCAAGCGGAAACGGCCATAATGGTACGCTGCAAAATTTTGCATTGAATGGCGGTGGATCTAACTGGGTGGCTCCAGGTGCTGTTGTCACTGGTTCATACTGTGTACCTCCATGCTATGTCAATATACCAGATCCTCTCTTTAAAGCAGCCTTGGTTGCAAATCCGGCCATCAATACAAATGGTGATGCTGAGATCGGATGTACTGAAGCATCGCTATATACAGGAGTAATTGATGTAAGCAATTCAACTATTAATGACTTAACAGGTATACAGGCTTTCGTAAATATTACCAACCTGGATGCAAGCAATAACCAGTTAACCAGCGTGAACGTTTCCACGCTTACACATCTTGCTATCCTTGATCTTAGTTTCAATTCATTATCGAGTATTAATGTATCCGCAGACACTGCTCTTGTACAGTTGTATCTGCAAAACAATAGTATTTCAAGTGTTGATGTTTCAACGCTGCTGCACCTTAACCGTTTAAATGTAGATAACAATAATTTGATTGCATTGAATGTGTCTGCCAATACAGCGCTTGGGTATCTCAGCCTTGGAAATAATGATGTTACCGGTTTGGATGTATCTGCATCGACTTCTTTGCTGCAATTATATTGTTACAATAATCAATTGACCAGCCTTAACGTTAAGAATGGCAATAATGCAAACTTTGTAACGTTCGATGCTACAGATAACCCGGCACTCACTTGTATCCAGGTAGATAATGTTACTCAAATGACTACTGATTGGAGTGCAGGTAAAGATGCAGGTGCAAGTTTCAGCCTGGATTGTTCTGCTTCCTGTCCTACGCTTCAGATAACCTGCCCGGCAGATATTACCGTTTGCCAGGATGCGGCTAGCGGTGCCTGTGAGCTTAAGTTTATACCGCAACCAATTGCTGCACCGGTTACAATTAATTATGCAGACAGGTTGATCACTTATACCGGGGTCTCCATCAACGGTGGCAGTAATGCGGCTACCGTGGCGCCAGGATCATCTGTGAGTTTGAATTATAATTTCTCTGTTTATTTTGACAATATTAATGGCTATTGCCCTGGTTGCGTAGTTCAAACCACTATCGGTATCGGATCAACCTTCCAGGCGCTTCAATGCGAAGCAAATATTAATAATGGCAGCGGTGGGTCATACTATTTCGGCAATTTTACCGCCCCAACTATTCCTGGTGTTTACTATCTCACCCAGGCAGGAACGCTTGATTTCACTTGTCAGCCTGGCAGGTTCCCTAACAACCCTGCGCTTGCGATAGGTGTAATAGTAGTAGGCCAGCCGGCACCGTTAGCAACAGGTGGTTGCGGCCCTGTAACATTTACAAATAATATTACTGGTTGCTTACCAGTGGGAGTAAACAATATAACCTGGACAGGCACTGATGTGTATGGAAATACAGCAACCTGCCAACAGCAGATCACTGTTACTCCGGCAACTATTTATTATCGTGACAGGGATAATGATGGGTTTGGTAATCCTGGCTATCCTGTGTATGCCTGTTCACAGCCCGGAGGCTTTGTTTTAAATAACACTGATTGTAATGATGATAATATTTCATCACCAACAAACTGCGGTACTTGTACCCCTGCATCAGCACCAATAGTAGAAGCATCAGATTCTACGGTTTGTGCTGGTTCACCGGTTGCAATATTCGTAAATGCGTCAAGTCAATTAAATCAATCAACCGAATGGCATTTTTATACTGACTCATGTGGTGGCGTAGCCCTTGGCACCATAAGTGGCCCAGGAAGCCTTTTAGTATCACCAACTGTTACTACTACTTATTATGGCCGTGGCGAAGGTGGCTGTTCAGAAAAAGGGGCATGCGGTTCCGTTACTGTATATGTAGGTACATCTTCTCCTTTATTTATTACACAAAGCGATCCATTGTGTGTGGAAGGAAATACCACCACACTTTCATTGCCGCCAGCAGGTGCAGGTAATGCAGCTACTTTTTACCAGGATAATGATGGCGCAGCTATTGCAAACTTGCCAGATTTACCACAGGGCAGCAATGCAATCACTGTTGAATCATGGGTTAAATTAACAGGGGAAAATCCACAAGCGAAATTTGGATTGTACCAGGATCTGAGCAACTGGTTTGTTGTGGGTATTAATAATGGAAAACTGTTTTTTACAGATAATTATTCTACAACGCTGTTCACGGGTAACCGTTATATTAAGGATGGTGCTTTCCACCACATAGCAGCTACTTATGATGGTACCGATGTAAAATTATATGTTGATGGTACGCTTGATGCAAGTGCCCCCTTAACACTTAACACTGTTGCAGATAAATTCCTTGCTGATGTTGATAACTCCGGCGATTATACAGGGGTTCCTGATGATAATAATGGCTCTAAAGTAGATGAACTAAGGGTTTGGAACTATGCCCGTTCTCAATCAGAGTTGGTTAATTATATGAACACAACTATTGATTCAACAACAAGCGGCTTGCTGGCTTATTATAAATTAGATGAAGGCACGGGTAATACGTCAAGAGATGCTGTGAGCGGTAACCCGGCGAATGCAATAAATCTATCAACACCAAATTTCCCGGGTTGGATTACTTCGGAAGCTCCATTAAATAATTATTCTTCTATTCTGTGGTCGCCGGGTGGGCAAACCACAGAAAGCATTAGTGTAAGTACACCTGATTCATATTCAGTAAGTGTAGAGAATGATTTCGGTTGCGGGGCATCACAGGCCACAATCAACGTAGTGCTTGAGCCTTGTATTATTCCTTACTATCAACCTCCGGTAACAGGAGCTACAGATAGCCTGATTGGTTCAGAACTTACACAGTTGTTTTATTATCCAGGATCATTGGTTGATACAACTGCATCAAATAATATCTTCCTTATTAAAGTAGATACAGTTACAAATGATACACTTGTATTGGCAGAAGTGATCGTTAATGACGGTAACTATAATACAGTGTATAATTTACTTATCAGCCCTGAGTATGCAATGCGTGACTTTGTTGATAATGGAGATTCAACATTGATCATTACAGGCTTTATACCAAGACGTAACCTGCTTAAACTAAACCAGCTTCCGCAATACGTAAATTATGCAAGGCCATACTTTGCACCAATTGCCTCTGCAGGTATAGCTCTTTCACAAGGTGATAAGGCCATGGTTTCTGATAAGGCAAAACAGGCATGGAAACTATCGGGTAGTGGTGTAAAGGTTGGTGTGATGAGTGATAGTTATAATACCAAGTTTGGTAACCCTGCAGCATTGGATGTGTTCCAGGGCGATCTGCCTGGTAAACCCGGTTCTGATTATCCATTGCCAGTAAAAGTATCTGCTGAATATCCTTATGGCAGGGCGAGTGATGAAGGTCGTGCTATGTTGCAGATCGTTCATGATGTGGCTCCGGGAGCAGAATTGTATTTCCGTTCAGGATTTGTAAGTGCAGGCCATATGGCTGACGGTATAAGAGCATTGAGAGACTCAGGTTGTAAAGTGATAGTAGATGATATCAGTTACATCACAGAGCCATTCTTTAGTGATGGTGTCATTGCACAGGCAGTGGATGATGTTACTGCTTCGGGAGTAAACTATTTTACATCAGCCGGTAACTTCGGTGTTAAATCATATGAAGCTGTTTTCAGCCCGATTGCTCCTCCTGCAAAATATACAGGTTCAGGCTTTGCACATGATTTTGGTGGGGCTAACGGGTACTATCAACCTATCACATTAACAAAAGGTACTTATACAATTGCCATGCAGTGGGATGATGATTTTTATTCTGTGAGTGGTGTTGATGGTGTTGCCACTGGTGCTGCAAATGACCTTGATATATACCTTGTTACTCCCGCAGGCGACAGTTTGTTTGGTTTTAACAGGAATAACCTGGGTGGTGATCCTTTTGAAATTATGCCATTTGTGGTAAAGACAACTGTGGATGCAAAAGTGATCGTTACCCGTAGAAGTGGCACAGGCAATGTTCTCTTTAAATACATTTTATTCAGGGGAGATGGAACTATCGTTGATAATACCCAGGGTACAGGTACAGTAGTTGGCCAGGCCAATGCTGCAGGAGCTATTGCAGTGGGTGCGGTATTATATACTAACACCCCGGCTTATGGTAATACACCAACAGTTGCTTCTTTCTCATCCCGTGGTGGTGTTAATGTAAAAGGAGATGACAGGCAGAAACCTGATATTACTGCACCAAATGGTGTAAACACAACTGTGGATTTTGCTTCACAGAATATTGACAACGATCCATTCCCTAATTTCTTTGGTACATCGGCTGCTGCACCACATGCTGCTGCAGGCGCTGCGTTAATAACTGAGGCTAAGAAAAAATTCTTCAATGGCGAAACCTTTAGCGGTCCGCAAATGAAATCATTGCTTCAGAATACCGCTATTGATATGTACACTACCGGTTATGATGTAAACAGTGGTAAAGGATTTATACAGGTTGATAAAGCGTTGGCAACTTTTGCTGTTCCTGTACCGCAGGTAACGGATATGCATTTGCAGGATTCTTCTTTCACGCCTGGAGATGATCCGATAACAGTTGTGATAGAAGGTGAATATTTCTCAGGTAATGCGTCTATTATATTCCAATACGATACCATCCCGGCAGTTGTAACCAACAACGGTACACAACTTGTTGCCCAGGTTCCAACCTTTATGGGCAACCCGCCGCTTACAGTATATAATCCACCAATAACACCAGACAGCCTGGATGGTGGTGTAAGTGATTCATTATACTTCACTTCATCATTACCCAATAATATTACTATTAAAGTAAACGATACAACCAAGAAGTTTGGTGAAAGAATACCAGAGTACTTAGTAGACATTAGACTTAATGGAGTACCATTATCAGAAACAGGTTTATCATTGGAAGATGTGGGCTTGAATGATCTTACTTACAGCACTTCTGCAACAAGCCTCAGCAATATTGGTTTGTATTACAGGAGGGCATCATCAGCAGTTACAGATCTTTCAAATCCTAATTCACTTGCACTTTCTGCATTGTACAATTACGGGTTTGTAGATGGTATTTTAACCATTCAGCGGATGCCGATCACCATTACACCAAGAGATACAACTATCGTTTATGGTGAGCCGATAAAAGGCAAGCAGATGAAATTTAATTATGCTTATAATACGACTAATATCGATGGGGCAGACCAGGAAGCATTTTTAGATTCGTTAACCTTTACCCACCAGTCCAACATGTCTAATGCAGTGGTATTGGTTGATGGAAAAGTAGGAGTGAACGGACGAACAGTGTCTCCGGAGGATTTTTTAAACATGAGCTTCCTTGTAAGTGGTAAAGCCGGTGTAAATGGAAAAGTGGGTGTAAATGGAAAAGTGGGTGTGAACGGAATTACTTACGACACCACTTACTTTATTCCTGTGTCACCAGAAACTGTTTTTGACTACCTGGTTGATTCTGCAAATGCCACTTTACGAAACGGCAAAGTAGGTGTTAACGGAAAAGCTGGTGTTAACGGTAAAGTAGGCGTGAATGGTAAAGCGGGTGTGAATGGTATTACATTAAAGAATGGCAAAGTGGGAGTGAATGGAGCAAATGTTGTAAACAGCAGTACGCTCAATGAAGAAAGCAATGAAAATGTAATGCTGATTGTAGATTCACTTGACGTGTATGGAGACGATGCTGATTCCATAACCGGTTATCAATCCATGAATATGGTTTCGGGATATACAGTAGGTAACTGGTTGATCGGCCCCGGTGTTTTATTGTCTGAAAACTTTGACATTAATTATGGATTAGGAAATCTTACCGTTGAGCCAGGAACACTTATAGTAAAAGCAAGGGATACTTTTGCAAGTTGCAATGGTGTTCAACCGGCCTACTTAACTGATAAAACTGTTTATCAATACGAGGATAGTGATGAGACGATAATAGAATCCGGTCCTGTATTTACAATATTGAACAGTTCGAATGAAGAAATGGGTACAGGTAACCTTGCCCCGGGAGTTTATCAAATTGTACCTTCCGGTATAGTGCTGAAAGAAGATACAGCAGACTATATTATTGTTTATGAAAACGGTGTATTAACAGTAGGTGAAAATGCACCGGCACCAGTGGTAACAGTTGTGAATAATTGTGATGGTACATCTACACTTTCTACGGATGCAACCGGAACATTGTTATGGAGTACAGGAGAAACAACTTCATCAATAACAGTAAACACGGCAGGTGAGTACAGCGTAACAACCACTGTAGATGATTGCACCAGTGCAGCAGGCAGCGGAACAGCTGCACCGAAAACAACACCATCAACCCCTGTTGTAACAGTTGTAAATAATTGTGATGGTACATCTACACTTTCTACGGATGCAACCGGAACATTGTTATGGAGTACAGGAGAAACAACTTCATCAATAACAGTAAACACGGCAGGTGAGTACAGCGTAACAACCACTGTAGATGATTGCACCAGTGCAGCAGGCAGCGCCACAGCCGCACCGAAATCAACACCATCAGCACCAGTTGTAACTGTTGAAAATAATTGCGGCACTTCAACATTATCAACTACTGCTACGGGTTCATTGTTGTGGAGTACAGGCGAAACAGGACCTTCTATTATTGTAAGTGTAGCAGATGACTATACAGTAACAGTTACAACAGATGGTTGTATCAGTGGAACTGGCAGTGCAACGGCTGTGCCTAAAGAAATTCCTTTAACACCAGTTGTAACAGTTGTAAATAATTGTGGAAGCTCTGTATTGTCAACAACAGCAGAAGGTATATTACAATGGAATACCGGGCAATCGACAGCTTCTATCACTGTAGTCAATGCAAATATTTATACAGTAACAACAACACTTGATGGTTGTATGAGTGGAGCAGGCAGCGGAACAGCTGCACCGAAAACAATACCACTTGCACCAGTTGTAACAGTTGTAGATAATTGCGGAAGTTCAACATTGTCAACTGTAGCAACAGGAAGCTTGTTGTGGAGCACCAATGAAATAACATCATCTATCACAGTAAGCACAGCAGGCACTTATACAGTAACAACCACAGTAGATGGTTGTACCAGTGGAGGAGGCACAGGCATAGCTGCACCGAATACCACACCTACAGCACCAACAATAGGAGTAATTACACATCCTACCTGTACAGTTGCAACCGGCTCCGTTATATTAAATGATTTACCATCCGGTTCATGGACGTTAACACGTTCACCAGGTGGTGCAACAACAACTGGTAATACTTCTTCTGTAACAATCAGTGGCCTTGCCACAGGCATTTATACTTATGCAGTAACAAGCGGAAGTTGTACGTCAGTGCCATCTGGCAATGTTGTTATCAATACACAACCAGCAACACCATTGAAACCTGAGATTGGTACCATTACCCAGCCGACATGTACCATAGCAACAGGAAGTGTGGTTCTTAGCAATTTGCCAGCAGGAACATGGACAGTAACCAGTACACCAGGTACATTCGCAACTACAGGCAATACAACCACAGCAACTATCAGTGGTATCCCTGCCGGTAATTATGTATTTAAATCGACCAATTCTGATGGATGTATTTCTCCTGCATCTGGCAGCGTACAGATCAATGAACAACCTGCAACGCCAACAGTACCAACAATAGGAACGATTACACAACCTACTTGTACACTTGCTACCGGTTCAGTGGCATTAAGTGGCTTGCCATCAGGCACATGGACTTTGAGACGTACTTTGGGAAGTACAACAACCACAACAACAGGAAGTAGTACATCAACAACCGTTAGTGGTCTTGCCGCAGGTACTTATACATTTACAGTAACCAATTCAGCAGGTTGTATATCCGCACCTACTGCCAACGTTGTTATCAATTCACAACCAGCAACACCATCGGCACCAACGGTAGGAACCCGTACACATCCTACCTGTACTGTATCAACTGGTTCAGTACTGTTAAGTGGTTTGCCATCCGGTTCATGGACATTAACACGTTCACCCGGAGGTATAACAACAACAGGTAGTACAGCATCTACAACCATCAGTGGCCTGGCACCGGGAACATATACCTATACGGTAACAAGTGGAAGTTGTACATCTGTTGCGTCTTCCAATATTGTTATTAATGCTGTACCTGCCGGACCATCGGCACCAACAGTAGGAACCCGTACGCATCCTACTTGTACTATATCAACTGGTTCAGTAGTGTTAAGTGGTTTACCATCCGGTTCATGGACAATAACCCGTTCGCCGGGCGGAACAACTACAACAGGCAGCAACTCATCAGTAACTATCAGTGGCCTTGCATCAGGCACCTATACTTTTACAGTAAAAAATGCAGCAGGTTGTACATCTGTAGCTTCTTCTAATGTTGTTATTAATGCAATACCAACCATATCGGCACCAACGGTAGGAACAATATCACAACCAAGCTGTACAGTAACAACTGGTTCAGTTGTGCTGAGTGGTTTACCATCCGGTTCGTGGACTATAACCCGTTCGCCAGGCGGCACTACAACAACAGGAAGTAGTACATCTACAACCATCAGCGGCCTTGCAACAGGTACTTACAGCTTTACAGTGAAAAATTCTGCTGGATGTATTTCATCTGCATCTGGTAATGTTGTTATTAATACTGCACCAGCAATACCGTCCAAACCAACAGTTGGTACTATCACACAACCAGCCTGTACAGTTACAACTGGTTCGGTAGTGTTAAGTGGTTTACCATCCGGTTCCTGGATATTAACCCGTTCACCGGGAGGTGCAACAACAACAGGCAGTACAACATCTGCAACCATCAGTGGTCTTGCATCAGGCACTTATACGTTTACAGTTAAAAATGCTGCTGGTTGCACTTCAGTTGCATCTTCTAATGTTGTTATTAATGCTGTACCTGCAGGTCCATCCAAACCAACTGTAGGAACAATAACACAGCCTACCTGTGCAGTGGCAACTGGTTCGGTAGTGCTGAGTGGATTACCATCTGGTTCATGGACAATAACCCGTTCGCCAGGCGGAACGACAACTACAGGCAGCACATCATCTGTAACCATTAGTGGCCTTGCAGCAGGCACTTATACCTTTACAGTAAAAAATGCTGCTGGTTGCACCTCTGTTCCTTCATCAAATGTCGCCATCAATACACCTAATTGTTCAATACTTACTTTGGGCAACAGGGTTTGGTATGATACCGATAATAATGGTATCAACAACAGCAGCGAAAATGGCATAAGAGATATAGCTGTTAAGCTGTACAGAGATAATGATAATAATAATGCGGCGGATGGTTCAGCTATTGCAACCACCACTACAGATGCCACAGGATATTACAAATTCACCAGCCTTGCACCGGGCAATTACATAGTGGGTGTTGTTATTCCGGCAGGTTACATAAGCAGTGCTGTAAATGGCAGCGACCCGGATAATAATAATACAACAGATGACAACGGTTCAGTGCTTGTTGGCAATGAAATAAGAGGGTTGGCAATCACATTATCTATAAATGGTGAGCCTGATGGTTCGTCATCAACCACTAATATCAATAATACATACGACTTTGGTTTATTGCCCGATTGCGGATGCATCAATACAGCAGGTAACCTGCTTACCAATGGCAATTTTGAAAATGGAACAACAGGATGGTCAGCAAGCGGTGGCACAGTAACTTCAGGCGCTGGTTATGTTGCCTGTGGAAGCAAGAATGGATTTAATAATGCATCAAGCAAATCTTCGTTGGTGTACCAGGATGTAAATATTGCGTCCGGCACCACTGTTACCTTTAGCGGCTTTGCAGGTACGCATCCACAGGGATTATCATGTTCACCAAAACTGAGTTTGATATTCAGGAACTCATCAGGTACAGTGCTTGCACAAACGAATGTAGCGGTAACAAGGGATGTAGATGCATACAATAACCAGCTTGCTTACTATACCATTACAGCAACAGCACCTGCAGGCACTGCCAAAGTAAGGGTGCAAAGTTCTATCAGCTGTAATTATATGAAACTGGATGGTTTATGTTTGCGTACTGTAAGCAACCTGAGTGCAAGGCCAGGCAGCCCGGTAATAACGTCAACCAATAGCCCGGTATTTGAATTTGATGTGGCTGTGGCGCCAAATCCATCTTACAATTATTTTGATGCCGCCATCAGCAGCGATGATAATATCACACCTGTACAGGTAAGGGTCAGCAGCAGTGATGGAAGGCAGGTGTCGGTTCAAAAAACCACCCCTAACACCACACTTAAAATTGATGCTGCCAAATGGAAAGGTGGGGTTTATTTTGTGGAAGTGATGCAGGGAAATAAACGTAAGGTTGTAAAACTGGTAAAACTATAAACAGGTTCAGTAACCACTTTAAGAGGAGCTCTTTTAAAGCTCCTCTTTTTTTATGCTGACAATTTTTTTAAAATTCTTATCTTCAGGCACGTGTAGAATATGCTCACATTTCCTTTGTTGTAAAACATAAAGTTTCTATCATGTTGATAAAATACTGGCGGTATATAGTTGTACATTTTGTGTGTATGTGCTGCTGTTGCACTAATGTGTTTTCAAATGAAACAGATAGTTTAAAAAGGATACTAGCTACCAATATCCCTGATACTGCCAGGGTTGATGTGCTTATTGCCCTATGCAGAACAGTGTCTCATACCAGTCCTGATTCCTCTATCACCATTGCTGCTTCTGCTAAAGAACTGGCAGAAAAGATCGGGTATAAACCGGGTTTGGCACTCGCCATAAAAAATATGGGCATCGGGTATTATTTGCAAGGCAAATACAAAGAAGCTGTACTTACCTGGGAACAGGCTATTGGCATTTATACGCAGGTAGGGGATAAAAAGGGCGTTGCAAATATGCTGAGCAACCAGGGCTCTGTTTATTTTAACCAGGGAGACGATGCAAAAGCACTGGAATTATATTTGCAATCGCTTAAAATGTCGGAAGAAAC